>JAGXTB010000104.1 GCA_018334165.1 Sphingomonadales bacterium
ACCACCCCTATGGTACCATCGCTGGGTGGTCGGGCAGGGGGAGCGGGCCGGTGTTGCTAGGACAGGCGGATGCCTGTCCGCACCGCTGTGAAGCGGCAAACTACGCGATGATATCCGGGATCAGATAGTCCTCGATCATCGCGATCTGGTCCTTGAGTTTCAGCTTGCGCTTTTTCAGGCGCGCGATTTGCAGCTGGTCGTTTGACCCGGCTCCGGTCAGCGCGTCGATCGCGGCGTCAAGGTCGCGGTGCTCAATCTTGAGCACTTCCAGACGCTTGCGCATTTCCTCTTCGTTCACACCGCTATCCCGTCTGGCCCGCTTGGCGCGGCAATGAATCGTCCTGTCGCAAAGCCGCACTCAGGTGCTTCGCAAGATAATCGTAATGTGCTTCGATGACAATCGCAGTGACCCGTCGGTAACCGAGTCGGGAACCGATTGGGGATCCGCAGCCCGAAGGGGGCTAAACCAAGGAGAATCCCCTATGGAACAGTCGCATGTCAGCGCATTGCAGTTCAAGCACGCCGGTCTGGAACGCCAGATTGCCGAGGAATTGAGCCGCCCGATGCCTGATCTCGCGACGATCCAGCTGCTCAAGAAACGAAAGCTCAGGATCAAGGAAGAGCTTGAGCATATCTAGCAGCCGGTAGCGCACGCCCCGCCGGAAGCGGCGGGGCGCACGCACACAAATTCGAATGCGCAGCGGGGGGTTGCGCTTGCCGGTTTGTTGGCACTGGCCTAGCTATGGGCCATGACCGTCACCAGCGCCGTTTCCGCCGCCCGCACGATCCTCACACGCCTCCACGATGTGATGGCTTCGCGCAGCAATGCGCAGGCCAAACTCAACACCGTGGTCGATGTGATCGGCGAAGGCCTCGATAGCGAGGTCTGCTCGATCTACCTGCTACGCGAAGGCCAGCTTGAACTGTTCGCCACCCGGGGCCTGGCCCAGGAAGCGGTCCACGTCACCCGGCTGGGGATCGGCGAAGGGCTGGTCGGCACGATTGCCGAAAATATCGAGACGCTCAATCTGGCCGAGGCGACCGCCCACCCGGACTTTTCGTACCGGCCCGAAACCGGCGAAGACAAGTTCCATTCCTTTGCCGGGGTTCCGATTGTCCGCCGCGAGCGTTCGGTGGGGGTCTTGTGCGTCCAGCACGTCGAACCGCGCCGCTATGAAGAGGTAGAGATCGAGGCGCTGCAAACCGTGGCCATGGTCCTGTCCGAGCTGATCCATAGTGCCGACCTGATCGACGAGGAAGTTGGCGCGCTGGGTCCGCAGCAGACCGGGCCGGTGCGGCTTGAGGGGCTTTCGCTGGTCAAGGGACTGGCAGCCGGAAACGCGGTCTATCACCAGCCGCGGATCACCATCGAACATGTCATGGCCGAAGACCGCGATGCTGAACTGCAACGCGTTTACCTCGCCTTTGACAAGATGCGCGAGCAGATCGACCGGATGGCCAGCCAGGCCGAATTCGGCGTCGGCGGCGAGCATGAGGAAGTGCTCGAGACCTACAAGATGTTCGCTTACGATGAAGGCTGGAGCCGTCGGATCATCGAGGCGATTGATTCTGGGCTGACCGCCGAAGCCGCGATCGAGCGCGTCCAGCAGCGCACCCGGATGCGGATGCGCCAGATCGACGATCCCTTGCTGGCTGACCGGATGCACGATCTGGAGGACCTGTCCAACCGGCTGCTGCGGATCGTCTCGGGCCAGATGGGAACGGCGGCCAGCCAGGGGCTGCGCAGCGATACGATCCTGATCGCGCGCAACCTGGGTCCGGCCGAACTGCTGGAATATGACAAGCGCAGGCTGAAAGGCGTGGTGCTGGAAGAAGGCTCGCTGACCGCGCACGTGGTGATCGTCGCGCGGGCGATGGGCATCCCGGTGCTGGGCAGGGTGCGCGGGCTCAAGGGCGCGCTGCGCGATGGCGATCTGTTGCTGCTCGATGCCGATGCCGCGACGGTCACGATCCGGCCCAATCCGCAGATGGAAGAAGCGTTCGACGCGCGCTTCGCCAAGAACAAGCAGCGCCAGGCCGCCTATGCCAAGCTGCGCGACGTTGAACCTTTCACCCGCGATGGTACCCGCATCCAGGTGATGATCAACGCGGGCCTGCGCGAGGATATGCCGGGGCTTTCACTGACCGGAGCCGACGGGGTCGGGCTGTTCCGCACCGAATTCCAGTTCCTGGTTTCCGCAACCTTGCCCGCGCGGGAACGCCAGACCCGGCTTTACCGCGACGTGCTCGATGCCGCGGGCGACAAGCCGGTGGTGTTCCGCACGGTCGATATCGGCGGCGACAAGGTCTTGCCATACTTGCGCCATAACAACGGCGAAACCGAGGAAAACCCGGCGATGGGCTGGCGCGCGCTGCGCGTTGCGCTTGAACGCGAAGGATTGCTCAAGGTCCAGGCGCGCTCATTGCTTGAGGCTGCGGCCGGGCGGACGCTCAACGTGATGTTCCCGATGGTTTCCGAACCCTGGGAATTCGATGCCGCGCGCGAGGTGTTCGAAAGCCAGCGCAAATACCTCAAGGGCCAGAAGAAGCTGCTGCCCGAGGCAATCCGCTATGGCGCCATGCTCGAAGTTCCGGCGCTGGCCGAAACGCTCGATCTGCTGGCGCCCAAGCTGTCGTTCCTGTCGATCGGCACCAACGATCTGACCCAGTTCCTGTTCGCCGCCGACCGCTCCAATCCCAAACTGGCCGAACGCTATGACTGGCTGTCGGTGTCGATCATGCGGTTCCTGCGCCGGGTCATTCTGGGGGTGGCGGGACACAATGTCGATGTCACCGTCTGCGGCGAAATGGGTGGGCGGCGATTGGAAGCCCTGGCGCTGCTGGGGCTGGGCCTGCGCCGGATCTCGATTACCCCGGCCAGTGTCGGTCCGATCAAGGAACTGGTCCGCAAGGTCGATCTGAACGAGATCGGCGCGGCGATGAACCAGTGGCTGTCCTCACCCCCGCCCAACTTGCGAGAAGCGCTGGCCGCATGGGCGCAGGAACGTGAAATCGACACCGATTAGACGCGTTTTGCAGCCGCTTTCGCAATTCTGACACGCGCAGAGGGCATCCTGCCGCCAAGGCCCGTTTGCGCGCGCGATTTGCATTGACTTTGCTTGGCAAACGGAGATGTTCCCGCGCCAACCGGCAAGGTTAAAAAGAACAGTACTTCGGGGTCGGCATGGTTGAAGAGGTTGAAGCGGCGGCAGAAGCGGAACTGCCGCTGGAAAGCATTGGTTCAAGGTTGCGCCGCGCCCGCGAGGAATCCGGGCTGAGCCTGGCGCAGCTCGCTGCGGAAACCCGAATCGGTGAACGCATGCTCGCCGCGATCGAAACGGGGGACTATGCCGCGCTCCCCGGGCGGACCTATGCCATCGGTTTTTCGCGCAATTATGCCAAGGCGGTTGGCCTCAATGATGCCGAAGTGGCCATGGCGGTACGCGCCGAACTGGCTGAGCAAGCGCCGACCGAAGTGCGCCGCGGAATCCAGACCTTCGAACCCGGCGATCCCGCCCGCGTTCCCAGCGCGCCGCTGGCCTGGCTGGCGGGCGGTCTGCTGGTCGGTGCCTTGCTGGCCGGGATCTACTTCCTGCCCGGGATTTTCGCGCCGGGCGGCAGCCTGCCTTCGGGTCTGACCCCGGAGCAGCCCGCCCCTGCCGCCAGCCAGGGCGCGGCCCCCGCTGCCCCTGCGGCCAGCGGCCCGGTGGTCTTCACTGCGCTTGAGCCCAAGGTTTGGGTCAAGTTCAGCGACGCCCTGGGCAACCAGCTGTTTCAGAAGGAGCTGTCACAGGGTGAAAGCTGGACCGTGCCGAGCGACAAGGGCGAAGTGCTGATCATGACCGCGCGGCCCGATGCGCTGGCGATCACGATTGGCGGACAGGCGGTACCCAAGCTGTCTGACGTGCAAAAGACGATCAAGGACGCGCCGGTCAGCGCAGAGGCGCTGCTCAAGCGCGGAACGACGCCGCCCGAGCCGGTCGCGAGTGCCGCTCCGGCCCCGGCTCAGAGAAGCCAGCCTGTGCCCCGCCGGGTCCAGCGCCAGACCGCACCGCAGGCCGAGGCCAGCCCCTCTGCCAGTCCCACACCGGCTCCGGCGGTGGTCCAGCCCGCACCGGCCGCGCCCGCACCCGCCCCCAGCGCAACTTAGATTGCGGATAGCTGCGCCGCCTTGCTTGGCAAGGCAGGGCCAACAGGGTTAATCGCCGGTTCGGAAAGCCTGTGGCAGGCCCGTGGCAGGCTTTTGGGCAGCACCTGGATGGAAATGACAACGATGAACAAGCTCTCCTGGCACAAACGGCCTTTCGCGCTGGTCCTGGCCATCGCGATCGCCAGCCCGGCGCTGGCGCAAGGCGGCGGCGATACCGAAGTGCGGCTGCGCAAGGTTGAGGCCGAAGTCGCGGCGCTCCAGCGCGCGGTCTTCCCCGGCGGAGACGGGCGATTCTTCCCGCAGATGCAGCCGGGTGCCACAACCGGCAATGCCCCCGGCAGCCCGGCCAGCGCGCCGACCGCTGACCTGCTGGCGCGGATGGACGCGCTTGAAAGCCAGGTCGCGCGGCTGACTGCGCAGGTTGAGGAAGACAACAACCGCATTGAAAAACTGGAAAGCCGGCTCGCCGCGCTCGAAAGCAGCAAGGCCGCCAGTTCTGCGCCCAGCGTGGTCGAAAGCAACACTGCCGCCATGACCGGTGCGGCCTTGCCCGCGCCCAAGCCGGCCCCGGCGCCTGCCCCCGCGCTCAGCAAGCCCGCACCGGCCAAACCCGCAGTCGCTGCCGACCCTTCGGCCAAGCGGCTGGCCGCGGTCCGGGCAATCGAAAAGCCCAAGACCGACGATCCGGGCGATGACGAATATTCCTATGGCTTCCGCCTGTGGGAAGCCAAGTTCTATCCCGAAGCGCAGCAGCAGCTGAAGCTGTTCCTGCAGAAGTATCCCAAGCACCCGCGCACCAGCTGGGCGCGCAACCTGCTCGGCCGCGCCTACCTCGACGACAAGAACGTGCACGAAGCGGCGGGCTGGTTCCTGCAGAACTACAAGACCGAGCCCAAGGGCGACCGCGCGCCCGACAGCCTGCTTTTCCTGGCCGAAGCGATGCGCCAGCTTGACGATGCCAAGCGCGGCTGCGTCGCGCTCAAGCAGTTCGCGGCTGACTATCCCAAGGAAGCTGCAGGGCGCCTCATGGGGCAGTACAACACCACTCGCAGCGGACTGAAGTGCAATTGATAGGCCGCTCCCGCCCGAACTGACCGCGCGCTTCGCCGCTGACCTTGCCAGGCTCTGGCCGGGGGAAGGGCGGTTGGGCCTGGCGGTGTCGGGCGGGCCGGACAGCCTGGCGCTGTTGTTGCTGGCCCATGCCGCGCTGCCCGGACGGGTCGCAGCGGCGACCGTCGATCATGGACTGAGGGTCGAGAGCGCCGACGAAGCGGCGCTGGTTTCGCAAATCTGCGCGGCACTCGGCGTTCCGCATACGGTGCTGACAGTCGAAGTCGCAGCGGGCAACCTCCAGGCCGAGGCTCGCGCCGCGCGCTATGCGGCGCTGGCCGGATGGATGGAGGGTGAGAGCCTCTCTGCCCTGCTCACCGCGCACCATGCCGACGATCAGGCCGAGACGCTGCTGCTGCGGCTTGGGCGGGGCAGCGGAGTGGCTGGCCTGGCTGGAGTGCGCGCGCGGGGGCAGGTGCCGGGAACCCGTCTGCCGCTGCTGCGCCCGCTGCTGGGCTGGCGGCGGGAGGAATTGGCGCGGGTTGTGGCCGACGCGGGCCTGCAAGCCATCGCAGACCCCTCCAACACCGACGACCGTTTCGACCGCGCCCGGATCCGCAAGGCAATCGCCGGAGCCAATTGGCTCGATGTCCCCGCGCTCGCGCTCAGCGCCGCCAATCTTGCCGACGCCGACCTGGCGCTCGATTGGGCCGCGGCACGCGAATGGCAGGACTGTGTGAGCAAGGCCCCAATGGGCCTGACCTATCGCCCGCAGGCCCCGCGCGCGGTGGCGCTGCGCGTGCTGGCCCGGATCGTACGCGATCTCGATGGATCAGAGCCAAGGGGCGGCCAGATCGCGCATCTGTTCGAGGAACTGTTGGCGCGGCGACCGGCCTCGATCGGCAACCTCGTCGCGCGAGTCACGCCCGAGGGCTGGAGCTTCACCAAGGCCCCGCAACGCCGCGAAAAGTAGGGACAGTCCCTACTTTTTTGCCATTCCGTTCTGCTGCATCCGCCAGACCAGCTGGTCATGGCGGTCCTGGCCGAAGAATGGCTCGCCCTGATAGACCATCAGCGGCACGCCGTAGTGGCCGCCAAGGCGCTGGTCGGCTTCGTTTTGCTTGATCGCGGCGTCGAGCCGTTCGGCCTCGGCTGCTTGCACCGCGTCCATCTCGGCCAGGTCGAGCCCGATTGCGGCGAGCGCATTGGCGAGGTGATCCCCCTCGTGCCAGCCCTCGACCTCGCCCGACCAGATCACATGGCTGACCGCGCGCAGCAAGGCCAGGCCGTGCCCGCGCTCGGATGCCAACTGCCCAAGCCGGGTCAGCCGGTGGATATAGGGCTGCTCCTTGGGATAGGTCCGGGTGGCAAAGTCCATCACCACCGGATCGGGCCGCGGCCAGCGCAGCGTCATTCCGGCGAATTCGGCCGAGCGAATGCAATCGCGCATCAGGTAGCTGAACCACAAGGGATCGGCTTGAGCGAAGAAATCGGGCTGGCGCACCGCGATCGGCAGCACCGGCTTGACCTGCACTTTCGCGTCCCAATCGCGCTCCAGCTCGAGCAGCTTGGGCACCACGATGTACGAATAGGGGCTGCGGAAGGACCAGTAGAGGTCGACGGTGTGGGTCATTGCTTTCCTCTCCTCGCTGCGTATTAATCGCTCGATTAAGAGGAGAGTCAAATGCGGATTGATTCATCGACTGCCGCGGTGGTGACCGGCGGTGCATCGGGTCTGGGCCGGGCCACGGCAGAGGCGCTGGCGGCCGCCGGCGTCAAAGTTGCGGTGTTCGACGTCAACGCGGAGAAGGGCGAGGAAGTTGCTGCGGCGATCGGCGGGCTGTTCTGCCGGGTCGATATCACCTCGGAACAGTCGGTGCTCGAAGGCTTTGCCAAGGCCCGCGCGGCCCACGGGCAGGAGCGGATCACCGTGCACTGCGCGATGACCAGCCGCCGCGGCAAGACGCTGGCCTTCGACAAGGAGCTGGGCAAGCTGCGCCGCACCCCGACCGAGGACTACGAATACGGCGTGCAGGGGATCCTGGTCGCCTCTTACCGGATAGCCTCGATCTCGGCCGAGGGCATGGCCTCGCTGGAACCGCTCGAAGACGGCGAACGCGGCTGCATCACCTTGACCGCTTCGGTCGCGGCGCAGGATGGCCAGATCGGGCAGATCATCTATGGCTCGGCCAAGGCGGGAGTCAACGGCCTGGTCTTGCCGATGGCGCGCGACCTGTCGGACCTGGGCATCCGGGTCAACTCGATCATGCCGGGGATCTTCGCCACGCCTTTGATGCTGGGGGCCAAGCCGCAAGTGCTGGACAGCCTCGCCGCTTCGGTGCCGTTCCCCAAACGCCTGGGCAAGCCTGAGGAATTCGGCAGCCTGGCCATGGAACTGGTCCGCAATTCTTATTTCAACGGCCAATGCATCCGCCTCGACGGCGCGATCCGCATGGCCCCGCGCTGAGGAGCGAAAGCGATGACATCACCATTCAAGGACGGCCTGCTTGACGGCAAGGTGGCCTTCGTTGCCGGCGGCACCAGCGGGATCAACCTGGGCATCGCCAAGCGCTATGCCGAGCTCGGCGCCAAAGTCGCGGTGCTGGGCCGCAATCCGGAAAAGGCCGCCAATGCTGCGGCCGAGATCGGGCATGGGGCGATCGGCCTGACCGCTGACGTGCGTGATTTCGGCGCGATCCGCGCGGCGATGGAAGAGGTACGCAGCCGTCTGGGACCGATGGATATCGTGGTGTCGGGCGCAGCCGGAAACTTCCTCGCGCCTGCGCTGGGGATGAGCGCGAACGCGTTCAAGACTGTGGTCGATATCGACCTCAACGGGACGTTCAACGTGTTCCGGGGCTGTCATGATCTGCTTGCCCCCAATGCCTCGCTGATCGCGATTACGGCGGGCCAAGCGGTCAATGCGATGCAGCTTCAGGCCCACGCTTGCGCCGCCAAGGCCGGGATCAACCAGCTGATCCGCGTGCTCGCGCTCGAATGGGGCCCCGACGTGCGGGTCAACGGCATTTCGCCCGGCCCGATTGAAGGAACCGAGGGTATGGCCCGGCTCGCCCCCGATGCCTCGACCAAGCAGAAGCACTTCGAACGCATCGCGATGAAGCGCTGGGGCATGATCGAGGAGATTGCCGAGGGCGCGGTGTTCCTGAGCTCGGACGCGGCGAAGTACATCACCGGGACGATCCTCGATATCGACGGCGGCAGCCAGCTGGGCGACGCGACCCGGCGAGAGTTGGGGACTGGGTTGGCTTAGGTAAGTTCCTTCCCAAATTTGCGCAGCACATTTGGGGAGGTGGCAGACGCCGAAGGCGGCTGACGGAGGGGTAATGGCGTAAGGGTCGATACCCCTCCGTCTCGTCCTTCGGACGATCCACCTCCCCATTTGTGGCATTCGCCAAAAATGGGAAGGAACTGGCAGGGATCAAATCAAACTATCCCCCTGCTTCACCATCTTGCCGCGGGTGATGTAAACCTTGGTCCCCACCGGGGCGATCGCGAAGATCTTGGCCACGAAGGGATCGGGCAGGCCGATGCAGCCGCGGCTGGCATAGCCCTTTTCCACCTTGGTGCCGTGGATCGCGATGCCGTCATCGGTCAGGTTCATGGTATAGGGCATCGGCGCGCCGTCGTAGATCGAGGAGTAGTGATCCTTCTTCTTCCACTTGATCGGGAAGACACCGGTCGGGGTCGGCTTTTCGGTTGAGCCCAGCAGCACTGCCGAGGCGCCGATTTCATAGCCGCCCTTGAAGATCGAGAGCACCCGCGCGTCGAGATCGACGGTGATCACCAGCGGGCCATCGGGCACGTCCTTGTCGTCCCAATGCCATTCGCCGTACTTGATCGGGCCCTTGATCGGCAGCACCCGCTTGATCACGAAGTTCTCATCCTTGGGCGGCGGAGACGGTGTCGGGCTGGCGCTGGCCAGCAGTTCGGGATCGGCAGTCGGCGAAGGCCGGGCCGGATCCGCATTGGTGACTTGCAGCAGCCAGGCCCCTGCAACCACCCCGGTCACGAACAAGCCGCCCACGGCATAGATCGGATTGAACTTCATGCGCGCATAACCCTTTGACCAGACTGACTTTCAGTATCTCATGACGCAGCGAGATGGCAAATGCCAGCGCCGCGTGAAACGCGTTCCGGTGCGGGACTTCCTAGCGCAAAAAGGTTAATCTTGCGAGTTGGCTGTTTGCTCCGTCAAGGGCGGATGCAATGGCGAGGACAGGATTTTTGGGTTCACGCAGAGGCCGCAGAGAAGAATACAGAGACGCAGAGAGGTTGCGCCTGCGGCGAAGCCGCTTTGAACTTGATCCCGCTGGGACAAACGCAGCCTAGGAAGCGAAGGTGGCTGCGCCGCAAGCTCCACATCCTCTGCGCCTCCCCTTTCTTCTCCGTGTCTCTGCGTGAACCATTGTGAGCTCGCAGCATGCAAAGACTTCAGGACAGCCAGATTCGCCTACCTTCATCCGTGCGCCCCAAACAGGCAGGCTATCGCAGTGGTGATCCGCAGCGACAGGGCCTGAGCCTCTTCGATCGGGTCGAGGAAGTCGCGGTGGATCGCTTCATAGCCGACTGCGGCTTCGTCGGGGTAGTCGCTGGGTTCGCTGACCGTGAAATCGCCGAGCCCCGGGAAGCTGACCGGGAAGGCCCTGCGCAGCTGCGCCAGAGCTTCGTCGATCCGCAGCGTGAAAACCATCTCCAGCACATCTTCGCGGCTGATGTCGTTGGCGCGGCTGAACTGCGGGACTGAGACAGCTTTGAGGAACATGTGCTGGAACAATGCCAGGCGCAGAGCCTGCAGCACGCCCAGCATCCGCCGGGTATGCTCGCGGCCCTCCAGCGGCTCCTCATCGGGCACCAGATCGAGCAGGCGGTGGAGCTTGAGCGCATCGACCCGCAGCCGCGAGGCCAGGCGCCGGAATACGCCAGTCCGGTCGTCGGTGGTGAGGTATTCGGCGAGCGCCAGGCAAGCGTCCGAAACGCTCTGCTCGTCGCCGCGATAGGGACGGCTGGCCCAGTAGGCCGAATTGAACAGCTCGCCAAAGGCGGCGACGGTCTTGATGCTGGCGAGCGCATTGGCGGCGCGGACCAGGCGCACCAGCTGGCGACCGCGATCGCTCTCGCGCAGCAATTCTGCCAATGCCTCGTAGTTGCCTTCCGCTGCGGTGCCGAACCCGGCGATCACGTTGACCGGATAGCCCAGCTGCTGGAGCACCGCATTGTGCGGGATCGCGCGGATCTGGCGCAGGCTCATCTCGCGGTCGGCGGCAAGATCGCTCTGGCGGCGGCTTTTGCGGCTGCCGGTGTCATTGAGCAGGCCTAGGCCAAAGGCGGTGACCGCGCGCGGATAGGTCCGGCTGGACAGTTGGGCTGCCTGAAAGCGGCGGATCGCGCGGTAGAAATCGAGGCTGAGGTCGGTCCGGCGATAGAACGGATCGGTCGGCGCTTGTGCATCGGCCTCGGCCGGACGCGCCTCGGCGAAGCGGGTCAGCGTGGCGAGCGCCAGCTCGGGCGTGCCGAAGAACAGATAGCCATCGCCGCCCTGAAAGCTGACTTCGGGCTCAAGCCGGATCCCCGCGCGCACAAACCGCCGCCGCGCCCAGGGCGAGAGCGGCCAGGCCACCCGGTCGGCAAAGCTGGATGGGTGCGCACCGCGGCCCATACTCTCGCCGTGGGTGTTGAAGACCAGCGCGGCAACGTCACCCAGGCCATTGGCGGCCATCGCCTCGCTGAGTCGGCCTTGCAGGCGTTCGATCGCCAGCGCCGCCGGAATCTGCCCGACGAAGCGACCCGCGTCGGAAAACCCGGTCTGGATCGAAACCCGCCCGCGCACTCTGGCATAGTCGCGGTAGGCTTCCTCGGCGAGCAGGGCGTCGAGAAAGCGTCCGCCGTGTTCCAGTGCGCTCTCGGTTTCGAACAGCGGCGAGACATCGACTTTGTCGGCAATCCCGAACAGCCTGGCGAAATAGAGCGCGGCCAGCACCGTGGTCGGCTGCTCGCATTCGGCCACCAGCATCCGGATCGGGGCATCGGCGTCGACGTGGTGCAGGATCTGCGTCATCGCCAGGAACTGGCGCACCGCGGTGCTGTTCTCGATCGCCAGGGCGGCGAAGTTGCTGCGCAGCGGTTTGGCTTCGGCCAAGAGCTCGCGCATCCGCACCAGCGCGGCCTGGCTCGCCAGATCAAGCTTGCCGGCGGGATCGATCCGGCGGCGGATCGCGTTCTGCAGCTGGCTGGAATTCACCCGGAAGTGGATCCAGCCCATGCCGAGGCCGTCAGCGCGCATTGCGGCAGCCAGGGTCAGCAGGCTTTCGGCTTCGGTGTCGGCGGCCCGGGCAGCTTCATGTTCCAGTTCGGTGATCACAGCAGAAAGGCTGGTCAGCTTCTCGGGGTGATCGGTGGTCAGCGCGTTTGCTGCATCAGACAGGGCTGCAGGATCGGACAGATCGGCGGCAAAGCGTGTGGCCATCGCCTCGGCATAGGCCCGGGCGCGGCGCAGGCGTTCCGCCAGATCGGGGGCGAGGCCTTGCAGTGCTGCGGCATAGCTGCCCAGCCGCTCGGCCTTTTCGGACAGGCGGTAGCGCAGCGAGGTGGCCCACGAGATGTCGGTGCGGCCATCCATGTCATAGCCAACCCAGGTGGCGAAACGCAGCGGCAACGGGTTCAGCTGGCGCCACTGATCGGGAAACCTTGTGCGGGCCTCGCCCAGCAATTGGCGAACCACCGTATCGCGCGCGCCCTGCGCCCGGGCCAGCGCTGCCATCGCATCGGCGTGCTCGCTGTCGAGCGTAATCCCGTCGCGTGCGTGCGGGGCGACACAGGCGGTGGCGGCGTCGATCGCCCCCGTGCTGGCCGCGCTGGCGACGGCTTCGCTTTGGCGGCGCGTAAGCAAGAATGTGGGGTGCGCGGTGAAAACAACGTGGAGCAACGGATGCCGCCAGCGTTCGGCGAAAGCGGCGAAATCTTCGCCCTGTGCCTGTGCGGCGATGCGTGTCAGATTCTCGGCCGGATCGAGTGGGGCAACCAGCCGGCTCAGCCGCGCGGCGCGGGCCTGAAGGCCTTCGCATTCGAGCTCGGCGACCAGCCCCGCCACAGCGTCCAACGGCAGCGCGCCGCTTTCAATTCTACGCGACAGTTCCAGGCTGAGCTGGAACACCGGGTTGAACAGCGGGGTTTCCGCGGTGCGCGAGTGGAGCGCCTCGAGCCGGGCTTCGAGTTCGCCCAGCAGGGTCACTGCCCCAGCGCCGCCGCTGCGCGCGCAGCAGCTTCGATGGCTGCCAGGTCCGGCACCCCCTTGGGCACCAGCCATGACCCGCCGCAGCACAGCACCGGCTCCAGCGCCAACCAGTCAGCCGCGGTGGCCGCAGTGATGCCGCCGGTCGGGCAGAACCGGGCCATGCCGAACGGCGCTGCGATGGCTTTGAGCGCCGGGATCCCGCCGTTGGCTTCGGCCGGGAAGAACTTGAACCGGTCCAGCCCCAGGTCGAGCCCGCGCATGATGTCCGACGAGGTGGCGATCCCAGGCAGGTAGGGCACTTCGGCAGCAATGGTCGCTTTGGCGAGGCTGTCGGTCAGTCCGGGCGAGACGATGAATTCGCTCCCCGCCTCCAGCGAGTCGGCCAGGGCATGTTCGTTGAGCACGGTTCCGGCCCCGACAATCGCGCCCTCAACCTGTTTCATCTCGCGAATCACTTCGACCGCGTCGGCGGTGCGCAGCGTGACTTCAAGCACCCGCAGGCCGCCCTTGACCAGCGCTTCGGCGATCGAGGCGGCATAGCGCACTTCATCGATCACCAGCACCGGGATCACCGGAGCGGTGCGCATGATCGTTTCGATAGGACTCACGCAAGATGCTCCTTGGCAAAGGCGGCCGCGGCGCCGAACAGGCCGGGCTGGGGATGGGTGATCAGCTTGACCGGCAGAGTCGCCATCAGCTCGGCAAAACGCCCCTTGGCGGTGAAGCGGTTGGCAAAGCCGGAACGCAGCAGCGTGTCCTTGATCCTGAGGCCAAGTCCGCCCGCGATCACGACGCCGGATGCCCCCTGGGCCAGCGCGATGTCGCCCGCGAAAGAGCCGAGCGAGAGGCAGAACCGGTCCACCGCGGCGGCGGCCAGGCTGTCTTCTCCGCTGGTGCCAAGGCTCCACAGGACCTTGTCATCGACCGGCTGGATCGCGCGGTGTTCCATCTGGGCCAGTGCCTCGTAGATATCGACCAGGCCGGGCCCGGAAACCACGCGTTCCACGGAAACCCGGCGATAGCGCTGGCGCAACCGCGCGAGGATCGCGTCTTCGATGCTATCGAGCGGGGCATAGTCGACATGCCCGCCCTCGGTCGCCTGGACCCGGTACTCGCCTGCGCCGCGCCACACGTGCGCAACCCCGAGCCCGGTACCGGGGCCGACTATGGAGAGTGTCCCCTCGGCAGGCAGCGGCGCGTCAGGGCCGGCCAGGTGAACGAAATGCTCGTCCCCGGCGCAGGCCACCGCATGCCCCACCGCGCCGAAATCGTTGATCACGGTATAGCGGTCTGCGCCCAGCTTTTCGGGGATCAGCGCGGGGCGGATCACCCAGGGGTTGTTGGTGAAGCGGATCACCTCGCCGCCGACCGGCCCGGCGATGGCAATCGCGACCCCGCCCGGCAGGTGCCCGCCGTGCATCCGCGCGAAATCCTCCCAGGCGGTCTGGAAGCTGGCGTGGTCCTTGGTGTGGAGCGTGGCCGGTTCGCCCAGCTCGATCTGCCCATCGGCAGCGATGCTGGCCAAGGCAAAGCGGGCGTGGGTGCCGCCGATATCGACAGTGACGATCTCGGTGGTCATAAGGAAATGCTCCGTTTGCATCGAGCGAAGTCGAGATGCCGCGCGCTGTGTCTCGACTTCGCTCGACACGAACGGCCAAGGGGAAAGTGGTTCATAGCCCGCCCTCCGCCAGCATCGCCGATCCGCCCTGTTCGGCGCCGTCGGCATGGCGGCGCAGCATCGCGAACAGTTCGCGGCCCATGCCCATTTCCTCGCGCGGGGCGGTGGCGGGTTGGCGGGCCGCAAGGTCGGCCTGCACTTCCAGCAGTCCGTCGTGGGCGCACAGCTTGATCATGTCGCCGTCCTGCACCAGCGCGAGCGGGCCGCCTCCAAGCGCTTCAGGGGTGACATGGATCGCGGCCGGAACCTTGCCGCTCGCGCCGCTCATCCGCCCGTCGGTGACCAGCGCGACCTTGAAGCCCTTGTCCTGCAACACGCCCAGCGGCGGGGTCAGCTTGTGCAGTTCGGGCATGCCATTGGCGCGCGGGCCCTGAAAGCGGACCACCACCACTACGTCGCGGTCAAGCTCGCCCGCCTTGAACGCGGCCTGGACCGCTTCCTGACTGTCAAACACGCGCGCCGGGGCTTCAATCGAATAGCGTTCGGAATCGACCGCGCTGGTCTTGAACGTGGCGCGGCCCAGGTTGCCGCTGACCAGCCGCATCCCGCCATCGGGATGGAACGGCGCAGAGACCGGGGCAAGGATCGTTGGATCGAGGCTTTGGGCCGGAGCGGGGCGCCAGCTCAAGGCATCGCCGTCCAGCACGGGCTCCTCGGCATAGGCTGCCATGCCCTGATCGCTGATGGTCAGCAGATCGCCGTGCGCCAGACCCGCATCCAGCAGTTCGCGCACCACATAGCCCATGCCGCCAGCAGCGTGGAAATGGTTCACGTCAGCCCCGCCATTGGGATAGACCCGCGCGATCAGCGGCACGGCGGCGGACAGCTCGTCCATGTCTTCCCAGTCGATCTTGATCCCGGCGGCGCGGGCCATTGCGGGAATGTGGATCGCGTGGTTGGTCGATCCGCCGGTGGCGAGCAGCCCGACGGCGGCGTTGACGATGGCTTTTTCATCGACCACGCGGCCCATCGGGCGATAGTCATCGCTCTCGCGCCCGATCTCGGCCAAGCGGTGCACCGCCTGGCGGGTCAAGGCTGAACGCAGCGGGGTATTGGGCGGAATGAAAGACGCGCCGGGCACGTGCAGGCCCATCATTTCCATCATCATCTGGTTGGAATTGGCGGTACCATAGAAAGTGCAGGTGCCGGGGCTGTGATAGCTGGCGCTTTCGCTTTCGAGCAGGTCGGCGCGACCCACCTTGCCCTCGGCATAGAGCTGGCGGACTTTCTGCTTGTCCTTGTTGGCGAGGCCCGACGGCATCGGCCCCGATGGCACGAACACCGCCGGCAAGTGGCCAAACCGCAGCGCGCCGATCACGAGACCAGGAACGATCTTGTCGCAAATGCCCAGCAAGGCCATGCCGTCAAACATCGCATGGCTCAGCGCCACCGCCGTGCTCAGCGCGATCACGTCGCGGCTGAACAGCGACAGTTCCATGCCCAGCTGGCCTTGGGTGACGCCGTCGCACATCGCCGGAACGCCGCCCGCGACCTGCGCCGTGGCCCCGACCTCACGGGCATAGAGCTTCATCGCTTCGGGATAGCGGCCATAGGGCTGGTGCGCCGAAAGCATGTCGTTGTAGGCGGTAACGATCGCCAGGTTGGGACCGCGCCCGTTCTTGATCGCGCCCTTGTCTTCCAATGCGGCGGCAAAGCCATGCGCCAGATTGCTGCACGACAGCGCCCCGCGCCCGGGGAACTTCTCCGCCTCGCGTTCGATCAGGTCGAGGTAGGCCTGGCGGCTGTCCCTCGAGCGTTCGATGATCCGCGCGGTGACGCGTTCGACCGTGGGGTGGAGGGTCATTTCGTGATCTGCGCCAGGTTGGTCTCACGCGGAGACGCGGAGACGCGGAGAATTGGGGCGAGCCGCAGGCTCAGGAATTTGACGATGGCTCGCTTCAGCCGAGTGCAGGCAAGGTCGATATGCGGCTGCGCCGCAAGCATTGCTCCTCCGCGTCTCCGCGTCTCCGCGTGAGCAAATTCACTCATGCCAGGTCACTCCATCGCGTTCGGCCAGGGCAATCGCTGCCGAAGGCCCCCAGCTGCCGGCAGTATAGGTCTTGGGCACCAGGCCGTGACTGGCCCAGCTTGCGCGGATCGCGTCGATCCAGTCCCATTGGGCTTCCACCTCGTCGCGGCGCACGAACAGCGTCTGGTCACCCTCGATCAGGTCGAGCAGCAGCCGTTCATAGGCGATCCGCTTGGTCGGCCCGGCAAAGGCATCGGGCATGGTGATGTTGAGCGGGACCGAGCGCAGCCGGAGCCCCTCACGGTCAAGCCCCGGGACCTTGGCCATCAGTTGCAGCTGCACGTTCTCTTCGGGCTGGATCCCGATCACCAGCGCATTGGGCTGGGTCTGCGCCCCGCGCGAGGCGAAGATCGAATGCGGCACGCGCTTGAAGTTGACCACGATCTCGGTCTTGCGCTGCGGCAGGCGCTTGCCGGTGCGCAAGTAGAACGGCACGCCCTTCCAGCGCCAGTTGTCGAGGTGGGCCTTGATCGCCACGAAAGTCTCGGTGTCCGATTCCTTGCCCAGTTCCTCGTCGTATCCGGGCACCGGCTGGCCGTCGATCGCGCCTTTGCGGTACTGCCCCGTCACCGCTTCGCCTGGCTCGATCAGCCGCAGCGCGCGCAGCACCTTGACCTTTTCGTCGCGGATCGCGGTGGCGTCGTAATTGGCGGGCGGTTCCATCGCGACCAAGGCCAGCAATTGCAGCATGTGGTTCTGGACCATATCGCGCAGTGCCCCTGCGCCATCGTAATAGCCGACCCGGCTTTCAAGGCCCACAGTCTCGGCGATGGTGATCTGGACATGGTCGATATGCGCCGCGTTCCACAGCGGTTCGAACATGATGTTGGCAAAGCGCAGCGCCAGCAGGTTCTGGACGGTTTCCTTGCCCAGATAGTGGTCGATCCGGAAGGTGCGATCCTCGGGGAAGGCGCGGGCCACGGCATCGTTGATCTCGCGGCTCGATTCCAGGCTGGTGCCCAGCGGCTTTTCGAGGCCAATCCGCACTTTCTCACCGGTCAGGCCAGCCTGGCTGAGGCCAGCGATGGTCGGTTCGAACAGGCTGGGCGCGGTCGACAGGAAAATCGCCATGCCCTTGTCGATCGTGCCGATTTCATCGGACAAGTCGATGAAATGAGCGGCGTCGGTGGCATCGAGCACCTGATAGGACAGCCGCGGCAGGAAGCTGTCGATCGCACTTTTGCGAAAGTCCGGCAGGTACTTGTTCAGCGCCGCGCGCGCGAAATTGCGATAGCTGTCATCATCGTAGTCCGACCTTGCGGTGCCAATGATCTTGAGCTCGGGCGCGATCAGCTTGTCATCGTGCAGCGCGCAGAGCGAAGGCAGCAACATGCGCTGGGCCAGGTCGCCGGTCGCACCGAACAGCAGCAGGCGGTCCGCAGTAAAGCTCATGCCGGTCTCCCCACGCCCGAAAGGTCCGGGCCGGGACAGGACTAGCAGCGGGGCAGAGTGCGCGCCATAGTGGCGCATTCCAATTCAGAACGCTTTTCAGGCCCGTTTGCGGTGTGAATACGTCTGCACGCTGTGGCGCGAGCGCGCGCCGGTCAGTCCGGCCGGGCGACCGAGGCGCTCGGTGCGCCCCAGGCGCGGCTGGTACTCTTCGCTGGGCAGGGCTTTGCCGAACAGCCAGCCCTGGACCATCCGGCAGCCTTGCTCGCGCAGCATGTCGAGCTGTTCGCGCTCTTCCACGCCTTCGGCCAGGGTGCACATGCCCAGCTGGTTGGCCAGTGCAATGACCGAACCGACGATCGTGCGCGAATCCTCGCGCGTGGCGAGGCCCGCCACAAAACTGCGGTCGATCTTGATCTTGTCGAACGGGAACGTCAGCAGGTAGTTGAGCGAGGCATAGCCGGTGCCGAAATCGTCGAGTGCGATCTTGAGACCCAGCGCCTGCAAGCGGCACAGCACATCGGTGTTGGCTTCCGAATTGTGCAGCAACACGCTTTCGGTGATCTCGAATTCGACCCGCGCAGGATCCAGCCCGCTTTCGGCCAGAGCATTGACCACGACCGGCAGCAGATTGGCGCTGGAAAACTGCACCGGCGAAAGATTGATCGCGATCGTTTCGCCGCCCGGCCAACGCGCGGCTTCGGCAAAGGCTTCGCGGATCACCCATTCGCCGATCGGCACGATCAGCCCGGTTTCTTCGGCGATTGGAATGAATTGATCTGGTCCGACCAACCCGCGCTGCGGGTGCTGCCAACGCAGCAAGGCCTCGTAACCGGTCTTGGCTTCGCTGGCGACATCGATCAGCGGCTGAAGGAACAGGCGCAGCTCGCCGCGCGCAACCGCATGGCGCAAGTCGCGGGCCAGCGAGTGGCGTTCGTGCAGCGCGGCGTCCATGCCGGGTTCGAACATTTCCCAATTGCCGCGTCCGCCCTTCTTGGCGGCGTTGAGCGCGATATCGGCATAGCTCTGCAACTGGCGCTGGCTGTCGGTGTGGAACGGGGCAAGGGCGATGCCCATGCTGATCCCGCAGGGCAGTTCATGACCGTCGCTGTGCAGCGGTTCGGCCATGGTCAGCACCAGCAGTTCGGCCAGGCGGATCGCGTGATCGCAGGCGTCATCGCCATAGACCGCAATCGCGAATTCGTCGGAGCCGAGCCGGGCCAGCGTGGGTTGAATTCCGCCCAGCCCGCTTTGCGAGATGCATTCAGCCAGCCGCAGCGCGAACAATTTGAGGTAGGCATCGCCAACCGGATGGCCGTGCATGTCGTTGATGCTCTTGAAGTGATCGATATCGAGCAGCAGCAGCGCCACTTGTTCCTGGCCCAGTCTTGCGGCGAACATCGTTCCAAGGGCTTCGGTGAAATGGGCGCGGTTGGGCAGGCCGGTCAGCGCATCGAAATAGGCCATGCGGTGTGCGCTCTGTTCGGCATGGCGCTGCAAGGTGACGTCGGAGATCACCCCGCGATAGACCACCCCGTCGCCCGAAAAGCTGGGGCGGCCAGTGATCGACCACCAGCGCGGCTCGCCGTCTCCAGTGCCGTCGAGCGCGACCACTTCCTCGCGAACGGTGCGGCGCCGCAGCAATGCACTTTCAAGCGTGGCGCGGCCCTGGCCTTCGGCGAACAGCGAGGCGAAGGGGCGTCCGTTGAGCCGTTCGGCAGGCTCGCCAGCAGCCTCTGCAAAGCGGCGCGAAACCGAGACCAGGCAATGCCGGGAATCGAGTTCGAACAGCCAGTCCGATCCGCTTTCCTCGAATTCGTTGAGCAGCAGCTTGACCGTGCGGGTGGCGGCACCCAGTTCGCGGTCGGCGAGGATGCGGGTGACGAACAGGTCGCGGGCGGTATGCGTCATGCGGATCAACAGGCCGCTGGCCACCAGCAGCACAGCGGTTGCGCCAAACGCTTCCCCGCCGCCGACCAGTGCCAGTCCGGTTGTCAGCGCCAGGGCCTGGGCGGCAATGAATACCGTGGACGATTGCACCAGAGTGCGAACCATATAGGCCGCAGCAGCGATCTGGGCGACCCCGCTGATCGCCAGCAAGAGCTGGTCTCCGGCCGAAACCTGTGGGAACCAGATCGCCAAAGGCCCCGCCATGTTGAGGCCCAGCCACAGCGAATTGAGTGTGAAAGCGCGCATCAACTTGCGCGAATTGCGGCGGCGCCGCCCGCGCTCGATCCCTTCGGCCAGCCAGAGGCGGTGGAGCAGCGCGGCGACGGTCGATGCGGCAAACAGGGCGAGATGAATGGAGGCCACTTCCTCGCCGAACAGCGCCACGATGATCACCAGGGCATTGAGCAGGATTCCCAAGGCCATCGCCCGCACAATGCGGACGTGCGCGCTGACGAGCCGGTTATCGACCCAGTCTTGCAGCTCTGGCGGTACGGCAGCGCGGAGCACTGCCTGCTTGCTAACCATGCCCCCGGTGCGACCCCTTTCGCTTGGAAACCTTTGAGGCAATAGCCGCATTTGGGTTAATTAATCGCTTAAACTGTGCTTGGCGGTGTGAGGGACTTGACCCTAAGCAGTAGTAAAGGAGATTCGACGATGCGTGCCGTGCCGCTTGCCTTTGCTGCCACCCTGACCTTTGCGCTGGCTGCACCACAGCTGGCGGCAGAAGCCGCCGGGCCCAAAGTCAGTCCCGCGCTCGAGGCCCAGGGGCTCGATCTGGCCAAGCGGCTGATCGCGATCCGTTCGGTCGCGGGCCCCGGCAACCAGACCCGCGCAGCGCTGCAAGTGGTCAAGGACGAGCTGCTGCAAGGCGGCTGGCAGGACGGCGACGTCGAGATCGCCCCGGTCGATGATGCCGGATACCTGATCGCCACCTGGCCGGGCAGCGACCCCAGCCTCAAGCCGCTGGTGATCTCGGGCCATATCGATGTGGTCGAAGCCAAGCGCGAGGATTGGACGCGTGATCCGTTCGTGCCGGTGGTTGAGAACGGCTACCTGTTCGGGCGCGGGGCCAGCGACATGAAGTTCGATGCGGCACTGGTTACCACCAGCCTGATCGAACTGCGCCGCAGCGGCTACAAGCCGCGCCGCACGATCGTGCTGCAATTCTCGGGCGATGAAGAAACCACGATGAAGACCAGCCGGATCATCGCCCAGCGCCTGAAGGGTGCAGAGCTGGTGCTCAATGTCGATGGCGGCGGCGGGACGCTGGATGAAAAGAGCGGCAAACCGGCCTACTGGTCCTGGGACGGTGCCGAGAAGACCTATGACGACTATCAGCTCGAGGTGACCAACCCGGGCGGGCACTCCTCGGCTCCGCGGCGCGCGAACGCGATTGTCCAGCTATCCCAGGCGGTTGCCAAAGTCGGGGCCTATCACTTCAAGCCCGAACAGAACCCGCTGACCAAGGCCTATTTTGAACGCGCGGCGCGGTTCGAAAGCGATCCCAAGACCGCAGCGGCGATGCGCGCCTTTGCCGCCAATCCGGCAAATGCGGCCGCAGCGGCAGTGTTGCGCGCCAATCCGGCTTATGTCGGCAAGATCGGCACGACTTGCGTGGCCACACAGATTTCGGGCGGCCATGCCCAGAACGCCCTGCCGCAGCGCGCCACGGCCAACATCAATTGCCGGGTCTTCCCTGGCCACAGCCGCGAACACATCCGTAAGGAGCTGGAGCGCGTGATTGCTATGCCGATGGTCAAGGTGACTGCGATTTCGGGTGAGGACTCGATTTCCTCTCCAGCCTCGCCGATGCGGCCCGATTTCCTGGCCGCAGCGGACAAGGCGATCCACCTGGCCTATCCGGGGGTGCCGGTGATCCCCAGCCAGTCCTCGGGCGCATCGGATTCGATGTGGTACCGCGCGCTGGGCATTCCGGCCTACAATGCCAGCCCATTGTTCATGAAGGACAGCGAGAGCTTTGCCCACGGCCTGAACGAGCGGGTCCCGCTGGCGAACATTGCCCCGGCGATGACCTATTACCTCAGCCTGATTACCGACCTGACGAAGTAAGCGCGGCCAGCGCCTGGCGGGCGATCGCGCCCGCCTCTTCGGCGCTGAAGGCCTGGGGCGAGAGGCACAGCTCCAGCCACAGGCCGTCAACCAGCGCGGTGATCGCGATGGCGGCGCGGCGCAGCTGCGGTTCGGGCATGCCGCATTCAGCCAGCAGGCCTTCCAGCCGGGCGCGGAACCGGGCGTATTGCTCGTCGTGCTGGCGGGCGATCTCGCTGCGGCTGCGCACCAGGCTCCAGAAGGCGATCCAGGTGGCGAGCAGTTCGCCCGAAGCAATCGGCGGGGCGAAGCTGGCGGTGACAAAAGCCTCGAGCCGTGCGCGCGGGTCGCTGCCGGCGGCCTCCAGCGCGGCGTCGATCGCGGCGCTGACCTGCGCTTCGATATGGGCATAGGTTTCGGCGACCAGCGCATCGATCCCGGAGAAATAGTGCCCAACGAGGCCGGGCGAGACCCCCGCCTCCAGCGCGATGGCGCGCACGCTGCACCCTGCAACCCCTTCGCGCGCCAGCACGCGGGCGCAGGCCTCGACCAGGCTGGCGCGGCGGGCATCGGGCTCCGCCCGCGTAAAGGCGCGTTCGGCGCGGGTAAAGGCGGGTCTGCTGCTCACTTGCAAGGCCATAGCACTTGTTGTACGAACGTCCAACAAGCAATGCGGGATTCGCCTCCATGACCAAGCTCGACCACGCTTTTGCCGAGATTGACGGCGCAGAAGTCGATCCCGATGCGGACTTTTCACTGCCGGGCTGGATCTATCACGACGCGGAATTCATGGCGCTCGAGATCGAGCGGATCTTCCGCCCCTCCTGGCAGATCGTCTGCCATGTCAGCGAAGTGCCGAACCCCGGCGACTACCAGACACTCGACTACATCGGCGAAAGCGTGGTGGTGATCCGCGGCGACGATGGTGTGTTGCGCGCCTTCACCAACGTCTGCCGCCACCGTGCGATGCGGCTGGTGCAGGGCCCTTCGGGCTGCGCCAAGAAGCTGGTCTGCCCCTATCACGCCTGGGTCTATGAGAACGACGGGCGGCTGACCGGGGTGCCGATGAAGGGCGAATATCCATCGCTCAAGCTCGAGGAAAACGGTCTCAGCCCGGTCGATATCGAGATCTGGCACGGCTTCATCTTCGTGCGGCTGGAGGACGCGGGCTTTCCCAGCGTGGCCGAAATGATGGCCCCCTTCGAAGCCGAAGTTTCGCAGTACCGGTTCGAGCAGATGCGCTCGATGGCTCCGGTTCGCTTGCGCCCGCGCGACGTCAACTGGAAGAACGTTGGCGACAACTATTCGGACAACCTGCACATCCCGGTTGCCCACGATGGACTCAACCGCCTGGTCGGCAAGACCTACCGGATCGAGGCGCACGGCTGGGCCGACCGGCTCTATGGCGATGTGATCAAGAACGACAAGCAGAACTTCTGGGAGAAGCTCTACGGCGCCTACCTGCCGAAGGTCGATCACCTGCCCGAAGAGGCTCACGGCCGCTGGCTCTATTACAAGCTGTGGCCCAACATGGCCTTCGACATCTACGCCGATCAGATCGACTTCATGCAATGGCTGCCGGTCAGCCCGACCACCTGTCTGCTACGCGAAGTGGCTTACGCCCTACCGGATGACCGCCGCGAGATGAAGGCGGTGCGCTATGCCAACTGGCGGATCAACCGCAACGTCAATGCCGAGGACACCTGGCTGATCGGCAACGTCCAGAAAGGCATGGCCAGCAAGAGCTATGGCACCGGACCGATTGCCACCAGCGAGGTCTGCCTGCGCAGCTTCGCCAAGAAGATCCGGGCATTGATTCCAGAGGCCCGCCAGCCATTTCAGCCTGCGCCGGGGTGGAGCCGCAACCACAAATAGGCCAATCAACCCCCCTCCGTTCGTGTCGAGCGAAGTCGAGACACCGCGCGGGGCATCTCGACTTCGCTCGATGCGAACGGATGTTGGGGGAATTTCGGGGAGTTTCCAATGACCAAGACCTACGACGCGCTCATCATCGGCGGGGGCCACAACGGCCTGACTTGCGCCTTCTATCTCGCCAAAGCGGGAATGCGCG
>JAGXTB010000105.1 GCA_018334165.1 Sphingomonadales bacterium
CGCGGCGTTCCAGTTCCGCGTCAAGGATGTGGACGAGCACCAGGCCGCGCGGCTGGCCGAGCCGCTCCAGGCGATCTGTTCGGATCGCGAAGTGGCGTTCATCGTCAACGATTCGATCGCGCTGGCCAAGCGGATCGGGGCCGATGGGGTGCATCTGGGGCAGGGTGATGGCGATGTGAAGGACGCCCGCGCGCGGCTGGGCAAGGAGGCGCAGATTGGCGTCACCTGCCACAACAGCCGCGATCTGGCGATGGAAGCGGGTGAGGCCGGGGCCGACTATGTCGCCTTCGGGGCGTTCTTCCCGCCCCAGACCAAGGACACCGATTACCGAGCTGAGCCCGAACTGCTCACCTGGTGGCAGAACCTGATGGAGCTTCCATGCGTCGCGATCGGCGGGATCACGCCCGAGAATTGTGCCCCGCTGGTTGAGGCCGGCGCCGATTTCCTGGCGGTCAGCCACGCGGTCTGGGGCGGTGACGAGGCCGCTGCGGTGCGGGCCTTCGCACGAATTCTGGGTGGGGATTGAGCGTTCAAAGCTGTTGACCTACGCAAATTCATGGAGTTGGTTAACGCCATGACGCAGGCGCGCCTGCTACGGAGGGGTTGATCATGGCTGAGAACGAACCGAACGCAGAGCTCGATGTCACCAAGGCCTGGGCCGCAACGCAAGACCAGAAGGGTCAGGCGAAGAAGCTCAGAATCTATGCCGCGCTATGCTGGGTGGTCGCAATCGGGACCGAGATTGGTGCGATTGTCATGCTCAAGCAGGGCAAGTTCCAATCGGGCAACATGGCGCTGCTGATCGGCCTGCTGGTGGTGATCGCGGCCTTCGCGATCGGCGGCAGCCTGATGTGGAAAGCCGCGAACCGGCACGATCCGGCCAGCCGTGCCGATGGTTTCCGCTTCTTCGTCCAGAATCAGTTGGGCGCGATCATCACCGTGATTGCGTTCCTGCCGCTGTTGGCGCTGATCTTCCTCGACAAGGATATGGATCCCAAG
Organism: Sphingomonadales bacterium; assembly: GCA_018334165.1. GTDB lineage: Bacteria > Pseudomonadota > Alphaproteobacteria > Sphingomonadales > Sphingomonadaceae > Novosphingobium. Next base: position 1,000 of record JAGXTB010000105.1, read on the forward strand.
AACAAGAAGATCGCCGGCGGCGTCGGCGTGGTGCTGGCCTTGCTTGCGACCACCATCGGGATCGACTTCAAACCGCCTTCGGTTGAGCAGTACACCGAGGACATGAATCTCTGCGCCAGCCAGATCAAGAGCGGCCAGCCGACCACCGCCTGTTCGCCCGCAGTGGCTGAGCAAGCCAAGGACATTGCCCGCGATTCGGCCGCGGTGGCCGATGCGACCAAGACCGCCGCCAACCCGGGCGGGGTCGATACGGTTTACTGGATCGCTTCTGAAAAGCCGGGCGAGAAAGCCTCGGACCAGCGCGTCTTCCACTTGTGCTCCGATGTCACACCGCTGCGCGGCAAGCAGGTCAAGAGCGGCTCGGTGACCGAAGCCTACAAGGAAAACGCCACCCGCATCACCAAGCAGATCCCGATGGAACAGCGCCAGTGCGGGTTTGGGGCTCCGGCTCCGGCCAAGGCGGAAGCCACGACTGCGCCTTAAGACCGCCTTAAGACCGCATAGTAACAGAACACGAGGGGGTACCGGGCTATGACTACACCGACCAGTCCCAAGGAAATGACCCTGCGCGGGATCGTGCTGGGCGCGCTTCTGACCGTTATCTTCACCGCTGCCAACGTCTATCTGGGGCTCAAGGTGGGCCTGACTTTCGCCACGTCGATCCCGGCTGCGGTGATCTCGATGGCGGTGCTCAAGATCTATTCGGATTCGACGATCCAGGAAAACAACATAGTCCAGACCATCGCCTCATCGGCAGGGACGCTGTCGGCGATCGTTTTCGTGCTTCCGGGTCTGGTCATGATCGGTTGGTGGCAAGGCTTCCCTTACTGGCAATCGGTGGCGATCATTGCGATCGGCGGCGTTCTGGGGGTGATGTATTCGGTGCCGCTGCGCCGAGCCCTGGTGACCGGTTCCGATCTGCCTTATCCTGAAGGCGTGGCCGCGGCCGAAGTGCTCAAGGTCGGGTCCGGGGTTGGCGGTGCGGAAGAGAATGCCCGCGGCTTGCGCGCAGTCATTTTCGGTACGGTAGTCGCTCTGGGCCATGCCTTTCTGGCCAAGGCCAAACTGGTCTCCGAGGGCTGGGCCAAGGCTTTCGGGATTGGCAGCGGGGGCAGTTTCGTCTCGCTGACCTTCTCATTCGCGTTGGTGGGCGTCGGGCACCTGGTGGGCATGGCGGTAGGCCTCGCCATGCTGGTCGGGGTGGTGCTGAGCTACTTCATCATCCTGCCCCAGCTGAGCGCGACCGGCATGCCGGCTGGCGAAGAGATGATGGGCTTCCTGCGCGGCATGTTCCGCACCGACGTGCGCATGATCGGCGCCGGGACGATCGGCATTGCGGCGATCTACACCCTGTTCAAGGTGATCGGCCCGATCGTCAAGGGGGTCTTGGGTGCGATCGAGGCCGATGTCACCCGCAAGATCCAGGGTGGCATGGATACGATGGAGCTGACCGAGCGCGACTTGCCGATCGGGATAGTCGGCGGCTCGATATTGGGGCTTATGGTGCCGATCGCGATCCTGCTGGCCGCCGTATCGACCAGCGGCCCGGTCTCGCAATTCCTGGGAATTTCGCTGCTGGCCAGCGTGATCTACATCATGATCATGGGTGTGATCATCGCTTCGGTTACCGGCTATATGGCCGGGCTGATCGGCGCGTCGAACAGCCCGGTTTCGGGCGTCGGGATCCTTTCGGTGCTGGGCATTTCGTTGCTGCTGGTCTCAATGTTCGGTCGCGACCTGTCGCCTGACGATACCAAGGCGCTGGTTGCTTTCGCGCTGTTTGTCACCGCGATCATCTTTGGCATTGCGACGATCGCCAACGACAACCTGCAAGACCTCAAGACCGGCCAGCTGGTCGGCGCTACCCCCTGGCGCCAGCAAGTCGCGCTGATCCTGGGGGTCTTGTTCGGGGCCATGGTGATCCCGCCGATCCTGACCATGCTCAACGATACGTTCGGTTTCCAGGGTGCGCCGGGCGCGGGCGACAATGCGCTGGGCGCACCGCAGGCGGCGCTGATCAGCTCGATTGCGCAAGGCGTGCTGGGCGGCGATCTCAACTGGGATCTGATCAAGACCGGTGCAATCATTGGCGCGGTTGCGATCGTGATCGACGAAGTGCTCAACCGCACCGGCAAGGGCTCACTCCCGCCGCTCGCGGTGGGCATGGGGATGTACTTGCCCACCGATTCGACCGGCTTTGTGGTGGTGGGTGCCTTCCTTGGCTATCTCTACAACAATTGGGCGTCGAAGCAGGCCGATCCCGGCTTTGCCAAGCGCATCGGGGTGCTGACCGCAACCGGGCTGATCGTCGGCGATGGCCTGTTCAACGTGCTCTATTCGGCTGTGGTCTGGACCACCGACGATCCGGACGCCTTTGCCGTCTTTGGCGAAAACCCCTGGGCTTTGCCGATGGGCGTTGTGCTGTTCACCGCGCTGACTGTCTGGGCCTATGCCCGGATGCGCAGCGACGCCTCGCGCAGTATCTGAGTGGCCGGTGTTGCAAGCTGATCGCGAAGGCGATCAGCGCACCCAACAGGAATGCTAGCTGTTGTTCACGACCCGGCGAACGCAGCGGAGCGTGCCTTCCTGGCCGTCCGGGCCCAGCTTGCGCAGAAAGCTGTCGTTGATCCGGCGGAACTTCTGGCCGTTCTTGGGTCCGCTGGTCAGCACCAGCAGGTCGCCGGTCAGCAGGTAGGTGCCGCGCCCCTTGGCGGTGCGATAGGTGTTGGCGTTGACCACCACGAAGTCCTCGTCCGGCACGCGCAGGCCCACCGCGCCAGTGGCATCGCCGGGCATCTCGCACAGGAAATTGCCCGGCGGGATCTGCCCGATCGGGCCGCCTGGAACCGCCAGCGCAGGGGCGGCCAGAGCGAGCAGCAGGGGGGCAGCGCGAAGGGTCATGCCGCCTCCCTAAGCCCAGAGCGGCTTAGCGGCAAGTGAACGACTTGCCGTCTGGCGCTCCGCAGGCTAAGGGCGCGGCCTTCGGGTGCCTTGCGGCACCTGGTTCTTTCTCATTCTTGAAGGCAGGCACCATGGCCAAGATCAGCGGCGTGGACATCCGTCCCGGCAACATTATCGAATACGAAAAAGGCATCTGGAAGGTGGCCAAGACCCAGCATACCCAGCCGGGCAAGGGCGGTGCCTTCATGCAGGTCGAAATGAAGAACCTGATCGATGGCCGCAAGACCAATGTCCGTTTCCGCAGCCAGGATACGGTCGAAAAGGTCCGCCTCGATACCAAGGACTTCCAGTACCTTTACGCCGACGGCGATGCCCTGGTGTTCATGGACAAGGACAATTACGAGCAGATCAACCTCGACAAGGACCTGCTCGGTGAAGCAGCGGACTTCCTCCAGGACGGCATGGATGTCGTGCTCGAACTGTGGGACGAGCGCCCGGTCAGCGTTGAACTGCCCGCCCAGATCGAAGCCACCATCGTCGAAGCCGACGCGGTGGTGAAGGGGCAGACCGCTTCGTCGAGCTACAAGCCCGCGATCCTCGACAACGGCGTGCGTGTGATGGTTCCGCCGCACATCTCCAGCGGCACCCGGATAATCGTCGACGTGTACGAGCGCACCTACGTCGGCAAGGCGGACTGATTCCCCAAGCCCGTTCGTCCCGAGCGAAGTCGAGGGACAGCGTGCGTGGCGACCCCTCGACTTCGCTCGGGGCGAACGGTGAAGGTTTAAGATGGCAGTTATCTCAGGTTTGATCCGCGTGATGGAAAAGGCCGCCCGCAAGGCGGGTGGGCGCCTCCGCCGCGATTTCGGCGAGATCGAGCACCTGCAGGTCTCGAAGAAGGGCCCGGCGGACTTCGTCTCGAAGGCCGACCAGCACGCCGAACGCACGATCTGGGACGAGCTGCGCGCTGCGCGGCCGGACTGGGGCTTCCTGATGGAAGAGGGCGGCGAGATCCCGGGTGAGGACGGCAAGCCGCGCTTCATCGTCGATCCGCTCGACGGGACCAGCAACTTCCTCCACGGAATCCCGCACTTCGCGGTTTCGATCGCAGTGCAGGAACCCAAGCTGGATGGTTCGGGCTGGGGCGATGTGACCGCGGCAGTGATCTATCAGCCGGTCACTGATGAGACCTATTGGGCCGAAAAGACCCGCGGTGCCTGGCTGCACGACCGGCGCTTGCGTGTCTCCGGTCGGCGGCATCTGGATGAAAGCCTGATCGCCACCGGTATTCCCTTTGCCGGGCGCGGTGACAGCGCCGAATGGTCGAAGATTTATGCCGCCTTGGCTCCGCAGGTTGCAGGCATCCGCCGCTTCGGCGCGGCCAGCCTTGATCTCGCCTGGGTTGCTGCCGGGCGCTACGAAGGCTTCTGGGAAAGCGAGCTGGCCCCGTGGGATACGGCTGCGGGCTGCCTCTTGGTGCGCGAAGCCGGCGGTTTCGTCACCGACTGGCGCGGGATTTCGCAGCAGATTTGCGACAAGCAGGTGCTGGCAGGCAACGATGCCTTGCATTCAAGACTGCACAAGATATTGGCGAACACGCTGAAAGGGTGAATCACCCTCAAAGCATGCCCCTGTGGCGGAATGGTAGACGCGCTCGACTCAAAATCGAGTTTCGCAAGAAGTGTCCGTTCGAGTCGGACCAGGGGCACCATTGCCGAGTTTGATAAAGCCGCTTAGACTGGCGTCATGATCAAACGCTTCCTCACCGCAGTCGCGCTTTCTGCGCTTCTCGTCACCCCCGCCTGGGCCGATCCGGTCCGTGATCGGATCGCGGCTGATCTGCCAAACCTGATGGCGATCTACCGCGACCTGCACCAGAACCCAGAGCTTTCGGGGCAAGAGTTCCGCTCCTCGAAGATCATGGCCAACGAGGCGCGCAAGGCCGGATTCGAAGTGACCGAAGGCGTGTTCAAGACCGGCGTGGTCGCGGTGCTGAAGAACGGCCCCGGCCCGGTGGTGATGATCCGCGCCGATATGGACGCGCTGCCGGTCGAGGAACAGACCGGGCTGCCCTATGCCTCCAAGGCGCGCGGCAAGTCGCAAGCCGGCACCGAAAGCGGGATCATGCACGCCTGCGGGCACGATACCCACATGACCGCCTGGATCGCCACTGCCCGCGTGATGGCCGCCAACCGCGACAAATGGTCGGGCACCTTGATCATGATCGGTCAGCCAGCGGAAGAGGCCATTGGCGGGGCCCGGGGCATGGTCCGCGACGGGCTGATGACGCGCTGGCCCAAGCCGGATTTCGTCCTGGCGATCCACGATTCGGCTGATCTGCCTTCGGGCGCCATCGGGGTGAAGGGCGGCTTTGTGCTCGCCAATGCCGATAGCGTCGATATCACGGTGAAGGGCGTGGGCGGCCACGGGGCCTATCCGCATAACACCAAGGATCCGATCGTGCTGGCCAGCGCGATCGTGATGCGGCTGCAAACGCTCGCCAGCCGGGAAAACAACCCGCTCGATCCGGTAGTGGTAACGGTCGGCAGCTTCCATGCCGGATCGAAGCACAACATCATTCCCGATGAGGCGCGGCTGCAACTGACCGTGCGTTCCTATACCGACAGCTCGCGCAAGCTGCTGCTTGATGGGATCAAGCGGATCGCCAAGGCCGAGGCCGAAGCTTCGGGCCTGCCAGCTGACAAGTTGCCGGTGGTCAAGATCGGGGAGCCCGGCGGCCGCGCCACCTGGAACACGCCTGAACTGGCCGAGCGGATGCGCAAGGTCTTCACTGCGCGCTTCGGGGCAGCCCGGGTGATCGATCCGCCGCCGTTGATGGCGTCTGAAGACTTCGGCGAACTGGCCCGCGCTGCCGGGCCGGGCACGCAATCGCTGATCCTGTGGGTCGGCGGGCGGCCCAAGGAGCAGATTGACGCCGCCGCGCGCGAGGGCAAGCAGTTGCCCGGCCTGCACAGCCCGTTCTGGGCCCCCGAGGCTGACAAGGTCATCTCGGCCGGGGCTGAGGCGCTGGTGGTCGCGGCGATGGACCTGATGCCGCGCAAGTGACCGTTCTGCCCGACGACGCGCGCTAGCGGCAGCTGGTCAAGTGGCGTGCATGTCCTGAATTGCGGCTTTCCGGCAGTGGCGTTTGCCGGGAGGAAGGCCGGTGGCGGCCTTGCGATGCTGGTGATCGATCACCGCTATGGACGCACCGCCCTGATCTGGCCAGGCGCGTAGGAACTCCTCGCGGCGGACTGCTTCTGGCCATCAATCGCCGCCCTGGCTGCCGCCGCCGGTGCGCTGGCGCGAATTGGCCTTGATCTTATCGATCTGTTCGCTGTTGGGCCGGAACTGTTCGCCGGTCTTGCGCTTGCGCTTGCGGGGATCCTGTTCAAGCGCATCCTCCAGATCCACACCCGTTACGGTAAGGGTCGCGCCCGGTCGCTGTTCAAGCTGCGGAATGCCCGTGGTACGCAGGTTGGGGCGTTCGGCATTTGCGGTCGACTTGTTGGGATACCAGGTGCCACCACCACCGCCGCCGCCTTCGTCAGAACCAAAGCCGCCGCCAGATGGCTCGCGAACCTTGAGTTTGGACGCCAGTTTCCTGGTGCCCAGCTTCTCGGCTTCAGCCGCGGCCAGCTGGTTTTCGGCCCGGTTGGCTTCAAGCTGCGCGCGCGCACCCCAGTCCTCGTCGGTCGCAAACAGGGCGAGCAACAAGGTGATGGTCACGGTCGCTGCGGCAAAGTGCTTTAGCAGCTTTGGTGAAATGGCAAGGGTCGGGGCAGCTCTGCGCATGGCACCTGTCCTAGCGCACGAAGGTTAACCGCCGCGTTTGAGCTTATGGTTTCCAAAAAATTGACGGCCGCCGGAGCGAAAGGGGCGCTCCGACGACCGTCGTTTCTCCTCCCCAGGAGATTGTGGCGGCGCGTTATGCCGCGAACTGATTCATCGTGTTGTGCTCGCCGCCGGCCTTGAGCGCGGCCTCGCCAGCGAACATTTCCTTGTGGTCATCGCCGATGTCGCTGCCGGACATGTTCTGGTGCTTCACGCAGGCGATGCCCTGGCGGATTTCCTGGCGCTGGACGCCCTTGACGTAGCCCAGCATGCCCTGTTCGCCGAAGTACTCCTTGGCCAGATTGTCGGTACTGAGCGCCGCGGTGTGATAGGTCGGCAGCGTGATCAGGTGGTGGAAGATCCCGGCCTGCACCGCGGCATCGCGCTGGAAGGTGCGGATGCGTTCGTCGGCTTCGGCGGCGAGCTCGGTGGTGTCGTAATCGACACTCATCAGCTTGGCGCGGTCATAGGCCGACAGATCCTTGCCTTCGGCCGTCCAGGCATCGAACACCTGCTGGCGGAAGTTGAGCGTCCAGTTGAAGCTGGGCGAATTGTTGTAGACCAGCTTGGCATTGGGGATCACTTCGCGGATCCGCGAAACCATTCCGCCGATCTGGCCGATGTGCGGCTTTTCGGTTTCGATCCACAGCAGGTCAGCGCCGTTCTGGAGGCTGGTGATGCAATCGAGCACGCAGCGATCTTCACCCGTACCGGCGCGGAACTGGAAAAGGTTGCTGGGCAGCCGCTTGGGCTTCATCAGCTTGCCGTCGCGGCTGATCAGCACATCGCCGTGGCCGATCTCGGTCACTTCTTCGCAGTCGAGGAAGCTGTTGTACTGGTCGCCAATGTCGCCGGCTTCGCGGGTGAAAGCAATCTGCTTGGTCAGGCCAGCGCCCAGCGAGTCGGTGCGGGCAACGATGATCCCGTCATCCACGCCCATTTCCATGAAGGCGTAACGGATCGCCCGGATCTTCGCGAGGAAGTCTTCGTGCGGAACGGTGACCTTGCCGTCCTGGTGGCCGCATTGCTTTTCGTCGGACACCTGGTTTTCGATCTGCAGCGCGCAGGCGCCGGCTTCGATCATCTTCTTGGCCAGCAGGTAGGTCGCCTCGGCATTGCCGAACCCGGCGTCGATATCGGCGATGATCGGCACGACGTGGGTTTCAAAACCGTCGATCTTGGCCTGGATCGCCTTGGCGGTCACTTCGTCGCCGCTCTTGCGGGCATCATCGAGTTCCCGGAACAGGCCGCCCAGCTCGCGCGCATCGGCCTGGCGCAGGAAAGTGTAGAGTTCCTCGATCAGTGCCGGAACGCTGGTCTTTTCGTGCATCGACTGGTCGGGCAGCGGGCCGAATTCGCTGCGCAGCGCGGCGATCATCCAGCCCGAGAGGTAGAGGTAGCGGCCCTTGGTGGTGCCGAAATGCTTCTTGATCGAGATCAGCTTCTGCTGCCCGATAAACCCGTGCCAGCAACCCAGCGACTGGGTGTACTGCGCCGGATCGGCATCATAGGCGGCCATATCGCGGCGCATGATCCCGGCAGTGTACTTGGCGATCTCCAGCCCGGTCTTGAAGCGGTTCTGCAGGCGCATCCGGGCAACCGATTCGGCATTGATCCCGTCCCAGGCGGGCTGGGTGGCGATGGTCTGGTCGGCGGCGGCGATTTCATTCGAGTAGGTCACGGTATTCTCCTGGGGAGTTGTTGGCACCGCAATACCGCAATGCAGCGAGTTTCAGTAACGGAAGTTACAGAATTTGTTGTCATGATGCGGTCTAGAGCGGGTCAATGCTTGCAATATTGTAAATAAAGTTACAAAAGACTCGCATGGCTGAAGCTGCTCTCCTGGCTGGACCTGCAATCCGCCGTTTGCGTCGCCGCGAAGGGCTGACCCAGGCGGCCATGGCTGCGCGGCTGGCGATCTCGCCCAGCTATCTCAACCTGGTTGAGCGCAACCAGCGCCCGCTGTCGGCGCGGCTGCTGGTGCTACTGGCCGAACAGTTCGATTTCGATCCGCGCAGCCTGCGCCAGGACGAGGCGGTCGGCGGGATCGACGGCTTGCGCCGCCGCCTGGCCGACGAACGCTTTGCCGACCTGGGAATTGACCGTGACGAAGTAACCGAATGGCTGGCTGCCGCACCGCAGGCCGCGCTGGCCTTTGCCCGGCTCTACGATGCCGGTGGTGGCGGCGAGGGACCCGCCCCGGTCAGCGATCCGATGGACCTGGCCCGGCGCGAAATCGAACGTTGGCGCAACCATTTCGCAGACCTTGACGTTGCGGCCGAGGAACTGGCCGACGAGCTACGGCTTTCCAATGCGGAGATCGGTGCTGCCCTGGCCGAACGGCTGCGCCAGCGCCACCAACTGTCGGTGCGGATCCTGCCGGTCGATGTCATGCCCGACGCGCTGCGACGGCTTGATCTGCATGCCCGGCAGCTGCAGCTTTCCGAACAGCTCGACCAGTCTTCACGCAACTTCCAGGTCGCAGTGCAGCTCGCCATGCTGGAACAGCGCGAGGCGATTGCCGCGCTGGCTGATGGCGCTGGCTTTGCCGACCGTGCCGCCTGGCGGCTGTTCCGGCGGCACCTGGCGGGCTATTTCGCCGCTGCCTTGCTGATGCCCTATGGCCGGTTCCTGCGCGCCTGCGAAGCGACGGGCTATGACCTGCCGCTGCTGCAACGCCGCTTCAACGTCGGGTTCGAACAGCTTGCCCACCGGCTCACCACCTTGCAGCGGGTGGGCCAGCGCGGCTTGCCGTTTTTCATGGCGCGGATTGACCGGGCCGGGCAGTTTTCCAAGCGTTACGCCGGGGCCAGCGGCACCACTCTGCTCGAAAGCGGGGCGAGTTGCCCGCTGTGGAACGTCCACCGCGCGTTTGAGCAGGCCGGGCGGTTCTGTTTGCAGAACGTGGCGTTTACGGACCCGGCCGGGCAGGCCTCGCAGTGGTTCACGCTCGCCCGTACGGTCGAGGGCAATGGCTCGCTGGGCGGGGAGGGGGCGCAGTTCGTGGTGGTACTGGGGCTTGAGGCGGGCCTCGCCAGCCAACTCGCTCAGACCCGCGGGATATCCCTCGCTGCCGGGCAGGCTCTGGCAATCGGCGCAGGCTGCGCCTTGTGCCACCGCGCCGATTGCCTGCAACGCTCGCTCCCCCCGCGCGGGGCCGCGCTGGAATTCGATGAGCGGACCCGCGGGCTCACGCCATTCGCCTTCGGGCGCTAAGTTCCGGAATTCTTGGCCCCTTAACCAAGTGCTGTAAAGTTTACCGACATTTCACCTCTCTGCCCTAGGCAGGACCCTGTGCAATTGCAGGAAGGCCGCCGCGGCAGATGATCCGCCTGTTCAAACATTACGTACCCCACGCCGTGATTCTGCTCGGCCTGATCGACGTTGCGTTGCTGTTGGCAGTCGGCGATTTTGCCTGGCGGCTGCGTTCCAGCCAGATCGGGATCGATCCTGGGCTGATCACCGATCGGGCCTGGCAATTGGTTGGGTTTGCCGCCGTGGTGCTGACCGCGATGATCGCGGTCGGGGTTTACGGCGCCGATGCCTTGCGTTCGATGCGCTATGCCACGGCCCGGATCCTGGTGGCGATTTCGCTGGGGATCATTGGCCTGGCCTTCCTCGATTTTGTGACCGGCGGGGGCAATTTCTGGCGCTCGATCCTGGCTTACGCGATGCTGGGTGCGGTCCTGGCGCTGGTGATAAACCGGCTGGTGGTCGGCGGGATCCTGGGTGCGGCTGCGTTCCGTCGCAGGGTCTTGGTGCTGGGCGCGGGGCTGCGTGCCGACCGGCTGCGCAAGCTGTCCGAACGCCCCGAAAGCGGTTTCGTGATCGTCGGCTATGTCGCGATGACCGAAAGCCAGCCGGTGGTCGAAGAAGCGATCAACCGCGCCGCGATCCACAACCTGACCCGCTATGTCGAAAACCTGGGGGTCAGCGAAGTCGTGCTGGCGCTGGAAGAACGGCGCAATTCTCTGCCTTTGCCTGACCTGCTGCGGATCAAGACCACCGGGGTTCACGTCAACGATTTCTCCAGCTTCATCGAGCGCGAGACCGGGCGGGTCGATCTCGACTCGGTCAATCCCTCCTGGCTGATCTTTTCCGATGGCTTCTCCTCGGGCCGCGCGATTTCGAGCGTGGCCAAGCGGCTGTTCGATATTGCCGCCAGCTCCTTGCTGCTCGCGCTGGCATCGCCGTTCATCGTGCTGTTCGCGCTTCTGGTAAAGCTCGACAGCCGCGGGCCAGCCTTCTTCCGCCAGACCCGCGTGGGGCTCTATGGCCAGGTGTTCGACGTGATCAAGCTGCGCTCAATGCGCACCGATGCTGAGGTGAACGGCGCGCAGTTCGCCCAGAAGGACGATCCGCGCGTGACCCGGCTGGGCAAGTTCATCCGCAAGACCCGGATCGACGAGCTGCCGCAAACCTGGTCGGTGCTGAAAGGCGAAATGAGCTTCGTCGGCCCGCGCCCCGAACGCCCCGAATTCGTCGCCGAGCTTGAAGAGCACCTGCCCTTCTATGCCGAGCGTCACATGGTCAAACCGGGCATCACCGGCTGGGCGCAGATCAATTATCCCTATGGCGCAAACCTCGAAGATTCGCGGCACAAGCTGGAATACGACCTTTACTACGCCAAGAACTATACCCCGTTCCTTGATCTGCTGATCCTGCTGCAAACGCTCAGGGTAGTGCTGTGGCACGAGGGAGCGCGCTGAGATGAACGTGGTCCTGACAGGGTTGGACACAGCCGCCTGGAGCCTGGGCGCGCTTGCCTGCCTGCTGGCCGCGGCCTGGCTCCAGCGCTGCCGCTTGCGCTTTGGCACCGCGCGCGCCGCGCTGGTGCTGGCGCTGGGCACGACCGGGCTGTGGGCATTGACTGGCGCCGCTTCAGGGATCGATACCCCGGTTGAAAGCCTGGCCGAATCGCTGCGCAACCTGGCGTGGATCTTCGCGCTTTACCGCCTGTTCGAAGTCGATGGACGCCACGCGCTGGTCAAACCGGTGCGGCCGCTGCTGGCGGCGCTGGCCTTTGTCGAACTGCTCCAGGTCCCGATCGCTGTGCTGCTCGCCGTGCGCGCGGGTGGGCCGACTGTGGGCTTCCAGACGCTGACCATGTTCCACTTGCTGGTGGTGACCGGCGGGCTGGTGCTGCTGCACAACCTCTATGGAGGGGCTTCGAACCAGGCCCGCGCGGTCTTGCGCTGGCCGGCGCTGGCCTTGGCGCTGCTGTGGGGGCTCGACCTCAACTACTATGCCATTGCCTATCTGTCCGAAAGCACCCCGCAGGTGCTGGGTCTGGTGCGCGGGCTGCTGGGCTTGCCAGTGGCGGCGCTGCTGGCCTTTGGCGGCGCGCGCGACAACGAAAGCCCGCGGCTGCGACCTTCGCGCGCAGTAGCGTTCCAGTCTATCTCGCTGCTGCTGATCGGTGGCTATCTGGCGGCAATGGTCGCCATGGCGCAGTGGCTGGCCTTTGCCGGGAGCGACTATGCCGCGCTGCTCCAGATTGCTTTCGTGGTGGCCGCTTCGACCATTGCCTTGCTCGTGCTCCCGTCGCAGCGGCTGCGCGGCTGGCTGCGGGTGACAGCGGCCAAACACCTGTTCCAGCACCGCTATGATTACCGCGCCGAATGGCTGCGCTTTACCCGTACGATCGGACGCAGCGGCCAAAAGGAAGCAACCCTGGACGAGCGGGTGATCCGCGCAGTCGCCGATATTACCGACAGCCCGGCCGGGCTACTGTTGACCCAATCAGATACGGGCAGTTTCGATCTGGCCGCGCGCTGGCAATGGCCCACTGCCGAAGTGCCGGGCGAAGCGCTTGAACCCGCCGCGATCCGGGCAATCGAGCGCAGCAGCTATGTCGCCGATCTCGACGCGCTGCGCAGCGGCAAGCGCGATGCCAAGATCGATTTCGAAGTGCCGGACTGGCTGATGAGCGAGCCGCGCGCCTGGGCCCTGGTTCCCTTGCTCCATTTCGAGCGCCTGGTCGGCGTGATCGTGCTGGCCCGCCCGGCGCATGCCCGTCCGCTCGACTGGGAGGACTTCGATCTGCTGCGCGTTGCCGGACAGCAGCTTGCCAGTTATCTGGCCGAGCATTCCGGCCAGGCAGCCCTGGCCGAGGCTGCCCGCTTCGACGATTTTCACCGCCGCATCGCTTTCGTCATGCACGATATCAAGAACCTGGCGAGCCAGTTGGGCCTGCTTGCCCGCAATGCCGAAGCGCATGCCGACAATCCCGAATTCCGCGCCGACATGCTGGTGACGCTGCGCAATTCCGCCGACAAGCTTAACGCGCTGATCGCCCGTTTGTCGCGCTATGGCCCGGCTACCAATGTTGAACTAGCAAGCTTGCGCGCCGATACGGTGGCGCGCGCGGTGGTTGCCCAGCTACACGTTCGCCACCCGGTCTCGTTGGTCGAGTGCGAGCCGATTAAGGTCGCCGCAGATCCCGAGTTGCTCGAGCAAGTGCTACTGCACCTGATCCAGAACGCCATCGATGCCAGCCCGGCGGATTCGCCGGTCTTTGTGCGGGTTGCCCACGAAGGGTTGCACTGTGTGATCGAAGTGGTCGATTCCGGAATCGGGATGAGCGCAGAATTCGTGCGTACCCGGCTGTTCAAGCCGTTCGATTCGACCAAGCAGGGCGGTTTCGGAATCGGGGCTTACGAAGCGCGTGAACTGGTCCGGGCAATGCAGGGCCGGATCGACGTTGAAAGCCGCGAAGGGCTGGGCACCCGTTTCATCATTCGCTTGCCGCTGGCCGAAACCGCCGAACTGATCAAATCCATGGCCGCGCAAAGCGGCGAACCCAAAAAGGTCGCGTAAGATGGCAACCGACAAACCCAAGCTGCTGATCGTCGAGGATGATCCCGGCCTCCAGGCCCAGCTCAAATGGGCCTGGCCTGATTTTGAGGTCTACATCGCCGGCGACCGGGCCAGCGCGATTGCCCTGCTGCGCGCCGAAGAACCGCCGGTGGTCACGCTCGACCTGGGCCTGCCGCCCGATCCCGACGGGACCAGCGAAGGCTTTGCCGTGCTCGATGAGATCATGGCGATCAAGCCCGATACCAAGGTGATCGTCGCTTCGGGGCATGGCGCGCGGGAGTCGGCCTTGCAGGCCATCGCCAAGGGAGCCTACGATTTCTACCAGAAGCCGGTCGATATCGAGGCGCTGGGGCTGATCGTGCGCCGGGCCTTGCAGCTCAGCAAGATCGAGAGCGAGAACCGCCAGCTGGCCGCGCGCGGCAGCGAGGACAACCGCGTGCTTGGCCGGATGATCACCGCCGCGCCTGAAATGCTCAAGGTTGCCCGCACGATCGAGCGGGTCGCCAATACCAATGTCTCGGTGATGCTGCTGGGTGCCAGCGGGACCGGTAAGGAACTGCTGGCGCGCGGCCTTCACGATGCCAGCGACCGGGCAGGCGGGGCATTTGTGGCGATCAACTGCGCCGCGATCCCCGAAAACCTGCTCGAAAGCGAGCTGTTCGGGCACGAAAAGGGCGCTTTCACGGGCGCGGTCAAGACCACCGAGGGCAAGATCGAGCTGGCCGATGGCGGCACGCTGTTCCTTGACGAAGTGGGCGACATTCCGCTGCCCCTGCAGGTCAAGCTGCTGCGCTTCCTGCAGGAACGGGTGATTGAACGGGTCGGCTCGAGGAAGTCGATCCCCGTCGATACCCGGATCGTCTGTGCCACCCACCAGGACCTTGAAGCGATGATCGCCGATGGGCGGTTCCGCGAAGACTTGTTCTACCGCCTCGCCGAAATCGTGGTGAAGATACCAAGTCTCGCCGAACGCCCCGGCGATGCCGCGCTGCTGGCCAAGGCTTTCCTGGCGCGCTTTGCCAAGGAAATGAACCCGGCGGTCAAGGGCTTTGCCCCCGATGCGCTGGCCGCGATCGACAGCTGGGCTTGGCCGGGCAATGTGCGCGAACTGGAAAACCGGGTGAAGCGCGCGGTGATCATGACCGAGGGCAAGCTGGTTGGTGCCGCCGACCTCGACCTCGTCGCCCCCGAGGCCGATGGCTGCCAGGTGCTCAACCTCAAGACCGCGCGCGAGGCGGCCGACCGCAAGGTGATCCGCCATGCGCTGGCGCGCAGCGAGGGCAATATCTCGAACACCGCCAAGCTGCTCGGGATCAGCCGCCCGACGCTGTACGACCTGCTCAAGCAGTACGACTTGCAGGCCTGAGATGCGGATTGCGCTGAAGCCCATGCTGGCAATTGCCGTCTTGGCGCTGGGTGCGCCGGGTCTGGCCATGCCCGAGGATGCCGGGGGGAACTTCAAGGCGGCCAAGACCGCACTGGCGCGCGGCGACGGGATCGCGGCCGAGGTCGAGCTGCAGCGCGCGGCGAAGGCCGGGGCAAGCCGGATCGAACTGTCCGCTACGATGGGCGAAGCACTGATCGCGCAAGGCGAATGGGGCAAGGCACGCGAATGGCTTGGCCCGGGACAGTTCGCCAAGGGTGAAGAAGCCTATGGCTGGCGCATGCTGGGCTTGCTTGAGCGGTTGCAAGGCAATCTTCCGGCCGCTGGCAAGGCGCTGGATCAGGCTCTGGCCATGGCCCCCAAGGATCCGCTGCTGTGGGTCGAGATCGGGCGGTTGCGCTATGTCGGGGGCGAGCACCTCCAGGCAATCGATGCGGCCGAGCGCGCGCTGGCTGCCGACCCGGAGAACGTGAGAGCGCTGGAGTTTCGGGCGCAATTGCTGCGCGATGCCGCAGGGCCGCTTGCTGCCTTGCCGCTGTACGAAAAAGCGCTGGCAATCGCACCCAAAGACCTGGACGTGCTGGGCGGCTATGCTGCCGCTTTGGGCGATGCGGGCCGGGCCGAGCAGATGCTGGTTGTGACCCGGCGGATGCTGGCCCAAGATGCGAAGAACAAGCAGGCCTTTTACTTGCAAGCCGTGCTGGCTGCGCGCGCCGGAAAAGTCGATCTGGGCAGGGCGATGCTGAACCGGATCGGTGACAGGCTGGACGATATGCCAGCCGCGCTGCTGCTGGCAGGAGCGCTGGAATTGCAGGCCGGCAACGCCAATATCGCGGCGAAAAAGCTGGCACTGCTGGTCGAGCGTCAGCCCGCCAACCGGCAAGCGCAATTGCTGCTCGCCCGCGCGCTCTATGAGGCCGGGGACTATAATCAGCTGTTCGCGCGTTTCTGGGGCCTGGCGCAGCGCAGCGATGCCTCGCCCTATCTCCTCACGGTGCTGGGCCGCGCGCTGGAAGATCGCGCAGACTACCTGACTGCCGCTGAGTTTCTGGACCGCGCGGCCATCGCGGCCGATCACCCGTTACAGCCGATCGCTGCACCCGCTCTGGGTGAGTTGGCCGCGCGCTGGGCCGCCAATCCTGCGGCTGCGGGCTTGGCAGTGCCGCATGTCCGCAGCTTGCTGGCCACCAACAACCTGGCCGGAGCCAGCAGCGCGGCGCAAAGGTTCCTTGAACTGCGCCCCGGTTCGGCCGAGGCACTGGGACTGGTCGGTGATGTCGATTTGACCCAGGGCGCGGCGCAGCCGGCCCTGGAGCGTTACACACTCTCGGCCAGGGTCCGCTTTCCGGCGCAGATGCTGCCGCGGATTGCCGGGGCCTATCAGCGACTCGGGCAGGGCGGCATGGTCCAGCCCCTGACGGCGCAATACCTCGCCGCTTTCCCGCGCAGCCGGATAGCACTGCGGATGGCTGCCAATCAGGCGGCGCTGGCGGGCGACTGGGCAGGCGCCCGGGCGATCCTTGAAAACCTGGTCCAGCGCGGCGGCGGTGGCGACTGGCGGTTGCTCTGCGATCTCAGCCTGGCGCAATTGCGCGGCGGCGATGCCAAGGCTGCCAGTGACAGTGCGCGCACGGCCTGGCTGCTCCAGCCCGCCAGCGCCTTGACCAACCAGGCCTACGGCATGGCCCTGGCCGAAGCGGGCGCCGATGCCGGACAGGCCCGGCAAGTGCTGGAAGCCGCCCGCCGGATCGGTGGAGACAACCCGCTGCTGGCCGCGGCGAGGAAGAAGCTCAAGTAACGCAAGGCAGGACCACGCCTGCATCCCATCCCCGCCTGTGCTGAGCTTGTCGAAGCATTGTCTTTTTTCTTCGCGCGTCATGCAATGCGGCCCGAAGAAAAGGACAGTCCTTCGACAAGCTCAGGATAGGCGGTTTTTGGGGCTGGGTGTGCGGGAAATTCCTGCCGCCGCGCTAACCCTCTCGACAAGCGCGCAAGGCTTGCCCAAAAGCAATTTCATCGCGCGATTAAATTCGAGGGTGAAAGCATGGCAGGGGTTCTTCAGGGTGTGACCGTCATCGAACTGGCCGGGATCGGGCCGGGGCCGTTCTGCGGGATGATGCTGGCCGATCACGGCGCGCGGGTGATCCGGGTTGAACGGCCGGGCACCAGCGGGCGCTTTGGCGACGGCGGCAACCGCGATATCCTGGGCCGCAATCGCGAACGGATTGAGCTCGACCTCAAGGACCCGGCGGCGATTGCCCAGCTCAAAGACATGGTGGCTGGCGCCGATGCACTGATCGAAGGCTATCGCCCGGGAGTGATCGAACGCATGGGGATCGGCCCCGATGTGCTGCTGGCGATCAATCCCAAGCTGGTGATCGGGCGGATGACCGGCTGGGGCCAGGACGGGCCGATGGCCCCGCTGGCCGGGCACGACATCAACTATATCGCGCTGGCGGGCGCGCTCCATTCCTATGGCCGTGCGGGCGAGAAACCGACTTTCCCGGTCAATGCTGTGGGCGATTTCGGCGGCGGGGGCATGATGCTGGCCTTCGGCGTGGTCGCGGCAGTGCTGCACGCGCGGTCGGGCGGGCAGGGCCAGGTGGTGGACTGCGCGATGGTCGATGGTGCGGCGATCCTTTCGGCGATGACCTATACGTTCCTCGGCAACGGCCAGTGGCGCGACGAGCGCGGAGTCAACCTGCTCGATGGCGGCACGCATTTCTATGACACGTACGAGACCAGCGACGGCAAGTGGATCTCATTGGGTTCGATCGAGCCGCAGTTCTATGCGCTGCTGCTGGAAAAGACCGGCCTGACTGGCGATCCCGATTTCGCCCAGCAGATGAACCCGATGAAATGGGGCGAACTGAAGGAACGCATGACCGCGCTGATCCTGACCAAGACCCGCGACGAATGGTGTAGCATCATGGACGGCACGGACATCTGCTTTGCCCCGGTGCTAAGCCTTAGGGAAGCGCCGCAGCATCCGCACAACGCGGCGCGCAGCACTTTCGTCGAGGATGGCGGGATGGTGCAGCCCGCACCCGCGCCGCGCTTCTCCGTCACTCCCGCGCCGCCGGTGAAACTGGCTGGGCGCTAAGTCGGAACCATTGCCGAGACATCTCCCAAGTCCGTTCGTCCCGAGCGAAGTCGAGGGATCGGTTCGAGCGTAGCCGAGAACCGCTTGCGCTGAGCGTCTCGGCTTCGCTCGACGAAGAAACCCCTCGACTTCGCTCGGGGCGAACGGATTATGGGGTGAGTATTTGAAGTAGGCGTTCGGACGAACGGAGTGGGGTGGGGCGATGTTGAGCCGGATTGATCCGATGGTGCGCCTGCTCTTGGCCGCGATTGCGCTGTCCTTGGTGCTGCCGGTGCAGGGCGAGTGGCGCGGCGCGGCGCAGTTCATCTCGAACGCGGCGGTGTTCCTGCTGTTCTTCCTCAACGGTCTGCGCCTGCCCCGGCACGAAGTCTCGGCCGGAATCGGCAACCACCGGCTGCTCTGGCCTTTGGTGCTGTGGTGTTACGGGGCGATGGCGCTGGCCGGGTGGCTGGTCTGGCAAGGCGGGCAGGGCTGGATGCCGCCGCTGCTGGCGCTGGGGTTCCTCTACCTCGGCTGCCTGCCATCGACCGTGCAATCGGCCACCGCCTATAGTTCGCTGGCGGGCGGCAATGTCGCCAGTTCGGTGGTCGCCGCGGCCTTGCTCAACCTGCTCGGCGTGTTCATCACCGCGCCGTTGTTTTCGGCGCTGGCCGGATCGGCCAATGCCGGGTTCAATCCCGATGGCCTGATCAAGGTGGTGGGCATCCTCTTGGTGCCCTTCATCCTCGGCCAGATCGCGCAGGGCTGGCTGGGGGGCTGGGTCAAAGACAACCGCTCGCTGGTGACAGGCATGGACCGGACCTCAATCGCCATCGCGGTCTATGTCGCCTTCTCGGGCGCGGTCGAACAGCGGTTCTGGACGCGAGTTGATGCTGCCGGCTGGGCGTGGTTGGTGTTTGGTGTCGCTGTGGTGCTATTGGTCGGGCATCTTGGTGCCTGGTTGGTGAGCGGCGTGTTACGCCTGGATCGCCCCAACCGGATCACCATGCTCTATGCCGGCGCGCAAAAGAGCATCGCGATGGGCGCGCCGCTGGCAGCCGTGCTGTTCCCGCCCGAAGCCGCCGGAGTAATCCTGCTGCCGATCCTGCTCTACCACCTGGTCCAGCTGGTCTTGGCCGCGCCAATCGCAGCAAGGCTCAACGCGACTACTTAGGCTGGTAAGTCTGCTCCACGCCCGGAAAACTGCGGTTCCGCACTTCCTCGGCATACTGCCCAGCGGCCGACGAAATCAGCCCGCCAATCTCCCCATACCGCTTCACGAACCGCGGCACGCGTTCGAACATGCCCATCATGTCCTCGGTCACCAGCACTTGCCCGTCGCACTGCGCCGATGCGCCGATCCCGATCGAAGGGCAGGCAATCGCCTTGGTCGCTTCGATCGCAATCGGCTCGACCACACCCTCGATAACGATTGCGAAAGCCCCTGCCTGATCAATAGCTTGCGCATCGGAAACGATCTTCTGCGCTTCGGCATCGCTGCGCCCGCGGGCGTTATACCCGCCCAGCGTGTTGACCGCCTGCGGGGTGAGGCCAACATGCCCCATCACCGGGATCCCGCGCGCGATCAGAAACGCGACGGTTTCGGCCATCACCGCGCCGCCTTCCAGCTTGACCGCGCTGGCCCCGGTTTCAACCATGATCCGCGAAGCCGTGGCAAAAGCCTGCTCGGGCGAGGCTTCGTAAGAGCCGAACGGCAGATCGACCACCACCGCCGCATGGTATGACCCGCGCACCACCGCCGCACCGTGCGCCACCATCATGTCGACAGTGACCTGCAAGCTCGATGGCAGGCCATAGATCACCTGGCCGAGCGAATCCCCGCACAGGATCAAATCGCAATGCGCATCAAGCAGTTGCGCCTGCCGTGCGGTATAGGCGGTCAGCATCACGATCGGCTGCGCGGTGACGCCATCAACCTTGCGCTCGCGGATTGCCGGGATCGATAGCCGCCGCAGCGGAGCCGGAGTGGGGTGCGCGCGGCTGGTCGCCGTATCGAGCTGGAATGTGGTAGACATGAACGGGCTTTAGCGGCTTGGCTCAATCTGGGGAAGGGCGGCAGTTAGCACTTGCCATCGGGGGCGGTGCCGCTAGCTTCCGCGCCAGGGAAAAGCATGGGGTCCGCGCTGCGGCGCAGGGCCCTTGAGATTTAGGGGAAATGCATGTTTGGTCGCGTGAAATCACTCGACGCCATTCTGGCAACCGCCGAAAAGAAATCGCTCCATCGCTCGTTGGGGGCCTTCCAGCTCACCATGCTGGGGATCGGGGCGGTGATCGGCACCGGGATTTTCGTTCTGACTGCCGAAGCCGCGCAGAAGGCCGGCCCGGGCATGATGATCAGCTTCATCATCGCCGGGTTTGTCTGCGCCGTGGCGGCGCTGTGCTATGCCGAAATGGCGGCGATGGTGCCGGTTTCGGGCTCTGCTTACACCTATAGCTACGCCGTGATGGGCGAGCTGATCGCCTGGATGGTCGGCTGGGCGCTGATCCTCGAATATGCCGTTGCGGCAGGGGCGGTCAGTGTCGGTTGGTCTGGCTATGTGGTTGGTTTGATTGAGAATGCGCTGAGTATCGACATACCCGATATGCTGGTGCGCGGGCCCTATGACGGCGGGATGATCAACCTGCCGGCGATGCTGATTGCGGGCCTCGTCACCTGGCTGCTGGTGATCGGCACCAGGGAAAGTGCCTCGGTCAACGCGGTGCTGGTGGCGATCAAGGTTGCGGCGCTGACGCTGTTCATCATTCTGGCCGTGCCGGTGATGAAGATGGAGAACTTCGAACCCTTCTCGCCGCTCGGGTTTGGCGGGATTGGTGCCGCTGCTGCTTCGATCTTCTTCGCCTATGTCGGGTTCGACGCGGTTTCGACTGCGGCTGAAGAGACCAAGAACCCACAACGCAACATGCCGATCGGGCTGATCGGCAGCCTTGGTATCTGCACAATCTTTTACTTGTTGGTTGCCGCCGGGGTGATCGGCTCGGTTGGCGCGCAGCCGGTGATGGATGCGGCCGGTATGGGGCTGGAACCGGGCAGCCGTGAACTGGCGGCCCAGTGCGCCGCGATTGCTGATCAGGCGGTGGTCTGCTCGAAGGAGGCTCTGGCCTGGACGCTGCGCGAAATCGGTTGGCCCCAGATCGGTAACCTGATTGGTCTTGCGGCCGGTCTGGCGCTGCCTTCGGTGATCCTGATGATGATGTTTGGGCAGACCCGCATCTTCTTCGTGATGAGCCGTGACGGCTTGCTGCCGGAATCGTTCTCGAAGATCCACCCGCGCTACAACACCCCGCATTTTATCACGATCATCACCGGGATTGGCGTTGCGCTGTTTGCGGCATTCTTCCCCGTCGGGCTGCTCGCCAACATCTCGAACTCGGGAACGTTGTTTGCCTTTGCGGCGGTTTCGATTGCGGTGCTGGTCATTCGCCGTACCGATCCTTCACGGCACCGCCCGTTCCGCACTCCGGCGATCATGTTGACTGCGCCGTTGTCGATCGCGGGGTGTCTCTACCTGTTCTACAAGCTCGACGTGAAGAGCCAGATCCTGTTTGCGATCTGGGCGGCTGTCGGGTTGGTGGTGTACTACACTTACAGCCGCAGCCGCAGCCATGTTGGCCGTGGTTTGGTGGAAGTGCATGAAGGCGATGCCGGTATTCCGCCGCAGCCGGTGCCGCCGCTGCCGGGTGATACTGACGCCAAGGACTGAGGCTAAGCTTTTTTGAGGCTTGAAGAGGCCGTCCGCCAGGTGCGGGCGGCCTTTTCGTTTGCGCGCACGAGATAAGGAATTGCGAATCGCTGTAAATGAGAACATAAATAGAACATTGGAGTGATTCACGTGACCGAACCCAGCCCACTTGCCGCCTTTGCGCGCCGCCGTTCCCCCCTCCCGCTTGCGGGAGGGGTTGTGGGTGAGTCTCTGCGGCGGCACATGGTTGGCCCACCCCTAACCCCTCCCGCAAGCGGGAGG
>JAGXTB010000106.1 GCA_018334165.1 Sphingomonadales bacterium
GCCGCGCTGGTCTCGGCCTGTGTACTGCCCGTCTTGCTGATGCGGCTGCCGCCAGCGAGCATGCCGCCGCCAGACCTGCCCGCACCCGAACCCGCCGCCCAGCGCGCGCGATCTTCGCGGGCGCTCAGGATGTGGCTGGCGCGGCTGGCGGTCCAGATTGCCGAAGCGAGCCTGTTTTCCTACCTGTTCTACTGGCTGCTCAGCCTTGAGCCGGCGTTTACCGAGAACCAGACCGCGCGGCTGTTCAGCGCGATCATGCTGGCTTCGGTTCCACTGGCGCTGGGTGCGGGACGCTGGTCGGACCGGACCGATCGCCCTCTGGTCCCGTTGCAGCTCTGTGCACTGATCGCAGCGACCGGGCTGGTCGCAATGGCGCTGGCGACAACTCTGGCGACAGCAATCGCCGGCTATGTCCTGTTCGGCCTCTCCGGGGCAGTGTTTCTGGCGCTGCATTCCGCGCAAACCCTGCGGATCCTGCCGCGCCCCGATCGCCGCGCCCGCGATCTGGGGCTGTTCAATCTGGCCAACACCCTCCCCTCGCTGATCATGCCCTGGCTGGTGCTGGGGTTGGTCCCGCTGTTCGGCTATTCGGCGCTGTTCGTGTTGCTGGCCATGCTTTCACTCCTCGCAATTCTGCTGCTGCGAAGCGTGGCCCGCGAGGGCTGATCGGCAGCTTGACTTGCTCCACCTCCCTGTGCGATTGAGAACGTTCACAGATAAAGCCGGACGGGGATGAAATGACCTTCAGCAAATGGTTAGTGGCACTCGCCCTGGCGGGAGCTGGTTGCGGGGCATCGGCACTGCTGGCGGCAGATCAGGGCAGTTCTGCCCAAGCCAACCCTTCCGTCTGGCCGGCCGCATCAAGCCCCAAGGCGCTGACTGACCCTGCCACCGAGACGGCAATCGACGCATTGCTGGCCCGGATGACGCTCGAACAGAAGGTCGGCCAGGTCATCCAGGCCGATATCAGCGCGATCACGCCCGCTGACCTCGCCCGCTATCCGCTCGGCTCAATCCTCGCCGGGGGCAATTCGGGGCCCTATGGCAACGAACGCGCCGATGCCGCGACCTGGAAAAAGCTGGTCGATGAATTTCGCGCCGCCTCGGCCAAGAGCGGGGCCGGAATTCCGATCCTGTTCGGGGTCGATGCGGTCCATGGCCATTCCAACCTGCCGGGGGCCACGCTGTTCCCGCACAATATCGGCCTTGGCGCAGCGCGCGATCCCGATCTGATCCGGCGGATCGGCGAAGTCACCGGGGTTGAGATTGCGGCCAGCGGGATCGAATGGACTTTCGCGCCCACGCTCGCCGTCCCGCAGGACCTGCGCTGGGGCCGCAGCTATGAAGGCTATGCCGCCGATCCCGCGCTGGTCGCCGCCTATGGCAAGGCGATGGTGCTGGGCCTGCAGGGCGAGCTGCAAGCCGGAAAGCCGGTCGCCGCCGATCGCGTCGCCGCCACGGCCAAGCACTTCCTCGCCGATGGCGGCACCTTTGAAGGCCGCGATCAGGGCGATGCCAAGATTGGCGAGGCCGAACTGGTAGCCCGCCATGCGTCCGGCTATCCGACCGCGATCGACGCCGGGGCGCTGACCGTCATGGCCAGCTTTTCCAGCTGGAACGGGGTCAAGCACCACGGCAATGCCAGCCTGCTGACCGGCGTGCTCAAGCAGCGCATGGGCTTTACCGGGCTGGTCGTGGGGGACTGGAACGGCCACGGACAAGTCCCGGGCTGTTCGAACACCCGCTGCCCCGCTGCGCTCAACGCCGGGCTGGACCTCTACATGGCCCCGGATACCTGGCGCGCCCTGTTCGATGCGACAGTGATCGATGTGCGTGAAGGCCGTATTCCCATGAGCCGGCTCGACGATGCGGTGCGCCGGGTGCTGCGGGTCAAGTTCAAGCTTGGGTTGATGGGTTCCAGCCCGGTCACTCGCGGCGATCCCGCGAAGGTCGGCGCTCCTGAACACCTCGCGCTGGCCCGTGAAGCTGTGTCCAAGTCGCTGGTGCTGCTGAAGAACAATGATGGTGTGCTGCCAGTCAAACCGGGCGCGCGCGTGCTGATCGCGGGGCCAGGGGCAGACAGCATGGCGATGCAGGCCGGGGGCTGGACGATCACCTGGCAAGGCACCGATACCAGCACGGCTGACTATCCCAATGGGCAGACCGTCGGCGCAGCGATTTCAGCGGCGGTCAAGGACGCTGGCGGCGAAGCGACGCTTTCGGCCAAGGGTGACTATGCCAGCCGCCCAGACGTGGCCTTCGTGGTCACTGGCGAGGCGCCCTATGCCGAGTTCCAGGGCGATGTCCCGCACCTGGCCTTTGCTGCCCGCCAGGGCGAGGAAGCGCTGATCGCGCGGCTGCGGGCCCAGGGCATCAAGGTGGTTGTCGTGTTCCTCTCGGGTCGCCCGATGTTCACCGGCAAGCTGATCAACCAGGCCGACGCGTTCGTCGCGGCCTGGCTCCCCGGCAGCCAGGGCAGCGGCGTTGCCGATGTGCTGGTGGCGCGCCGCGATGGCAGCCCTGCACGCGATTTCACCGGGCGCCTGCCCTTTGCCTGGCCCGCCGATGCCCGCTCGCCGGTCACCGCGCCGCTGTTCCCGGCGGGCTATGGCCTCGACTATCGCTCGGCCAGCAAGCTTGGTCCGGTGAACGAAGACCCGCGGCTTGACCTTTCGGCATCCGATGCCCGGACCACCTTCATCCGTCGCGGCGCAGTCCCGGCTCCCTGGTACCTGGCCGCCGATGGCGCGGTAGGGGTACGCGCGGTCGATCTTTCGGCACAGGAAGACGCGCGGCGTTTCACCTGGACCGCACCTGGCCGCCTGTCGATCGAAGGGCCGACAGTGAACCTGACCGATATGGCCAAGTCCGGCGGTGTGCTGGTGCTCGACTGGCGGGTCGACAAGCGCGGCGGGTTGCCCGCCCGGATCAGTCTGGGCGGTGGGACACTCGATCTGTCGGGCATTGTCGGCACGGCTCCGAAAGGCGCTTTCGAAACGCAGATCCCGCTGCGCTGCTTTGTCCGCGCAGGCGCGAACCTGGCCGAAGTGGGTGGGGCGCTGCGGATCGAAGCCTCGGCCGGGCTGGCGGTCACGATCCGCGGTGCGAAGGTCGCCAAGGCCAAGGGCAAGGGCAAGCGAGCTCTCGCGTGCCCGGCAGCGGTCAAGCGCTAGCGCCTGAGCCTAAGACGGGGTCAGCACGGCAACGCCCGCAAACTCACCCACCCGAGCTGTAGGCGGAGGGAATTACGTTGTCGTGGTAGACCCTCGCGCGCTGCGACATCTGCCCCGCGTAGCGCAGGAAAGTTCAGCACCCGGTCGTTCGTTCAAAAATGCAGCGCACGCGTCAGCCTCGCAAGCCAAGCAAAGGCATCGAGGCAATCTCTGCCTCCGCTATTCTTGCACCCAGCTCTTGTCCGGAAAGCCAGGCACACTCGACGCGCGGCCCCAGCAGCCAGTCACCGCACACGCCCAACCGAATGTCCTCATTCCAGAGCGCACCCCGGCCGGTTCCAGACGACAAGGCGTAGCGCCAGCGATGGGCGACGCTGTACAGTATCGCCGGTAACGGTGCAGCGATGGCCGCTTCGAAATGATCGCGCAGCAATTGCTCGACCGTACCGGGCGACTCTTCCAGGTGAGCTGTTGACCACGCCGCATTGGCATGCACGACCCAGCATTCCAAACCCGCGCGGCCCGGTTTGGCGTTGTTCCGCGCGGCCCAGGTGATGGCACCCCGGTCTCTCAGGATGTTGCCCGCAGCCGGAACCGGGCTGGCAAAGGTAAACATGGCGGCCCAGCAGGGCTGAGACCGAGCCAAGAGCGCAGCCCTTGCCATCTCAAAATCATGCAGCGCCAGGATCGACGCAGACTGCTCGGCTGGTGCTGCGATCACAACGGCATCGAAATGCCCCCGGCTCTCGTGGTCACCGACGATCAGCCATTTCCGGCCGTCGCGAACCAGCCCTTTGGCATTGAAATTGAATTCCACATCGTGCCGGGTTGCCATGTCCTTGAGGACGGAATTCATGGCCGGAACGCCGACCCACGCGTCTGCGCCAGCTTCCGGCCAAGGCGAAGCAGCTCCGCGCGCAGACCAATCCCCAACCTGCTTCAAAAACTCCGGATGGCGTGCGGTGAAGTACTGCGCGCCATGATCGAAGCTGGCTTCTCCGGCAACGGTGCCAGCGCGCCGCGTTGCCATCCGGCCGCCGGGTCCGCGCCCCTTGTCAAACAAGGCGCTGCGGTGCCCGGTTGCCGCCAAGGCATCGGCACAGGAAAGGCCGGACAAACCAGCCCCGATTATTGCAACATTCATGAGCCTGGCCGACTTACGACCGGCCCATGAGCGCAAGGACTTCCTTGCGACTGCTGGAGTGATCCAGGAACGATCCAAGCAAGCGACTGGTCACCATTGCCACACCCGGCGTTTTGACACCGCGCCCCGTCATGCAACCATGCTGTGCTTCGATCACGACCGCTACGCCTTGCGGTTGCAAATTGTCCCAGATGCATTGCGCGACCTGAGAGGTCAGGCGTTCTTGCACCTGCAGCCGCTCGGCGAAGCCGTGGAGAACGCGGGCAAGCTTGGATATTCCGACAACCCGGTTCCTGGGCAGATAGGCAATCGAAGCCTTGCCGACGATTGGCGCCAGGTGATGTTCACAGTGCGATTGAAACGGAATGTCCCTCAACAGAACGATCTCGTCATATCCGCCGACTTCTTCGAAGGTGCGCGAGAGGTGAAGGCCGGGATCTTCGCAATAGCCCGCGCAATATTCGCGCCAGGCCCGCCCTACCCGTGCCGGGGTATCGCGAAGTCCTTCACGGTCGGGATCTTCGCCAGCCCAGCGCAACAAGGTGCGTACGGCCTCCTGAACCTGGGGAGGAACTACCACTTTGCCGTTTTCGACGGCCGGCTCGAAGTCATGTACGAGACTGTTCATCTCAAAATTTCCCAACTTGATCTATGAGCTTGCTGAAACAGCGCCGAGCAACATGACGGCCAGGATGGCAAGTCCTTGGAACAGAACACGCTGCGCCATCATCCGGTTCTGCTTCATGCCGCGCTGCGGGACATCGTCTCCGTCCGGATTTTTCAAAGCTTCAGCGTCTTCGAAAACAGCCAGGAGGCCGCGGGCAAGTGCCGCCACCGTTGCGATCGCCAAAGCGGCAACAAGGACAATAGTCAGCGTCATGATGGGTTTGGCTTACGCCGGCCATCGACCGGTCAACAACCTGCCCCAAGGTGCATTGATATTCCGGCGCAAGCCACGGTATGCTGGCGCAATGGATCCCGCAGCAATGATAAAGGCAAGCCCCGTAGCCGCCGTGATCAGCAATCCGCGATTACCTGACAACCCGATCATCGAATGCAACCAGGCCTTTATCGACCTTACCGGCTATCAGCGCGAGGAAATTGTCGGAAGGAACTGCCGGTTCCTGGCCGGTGCGGGTACCGAACCGTGGCTGACCGAATCCTTGCGGGCCGGCATCAGGACCGGCCAGCCGGTCATGGCGGAAATCCTGAACTACAAGAAAGATGGCAGCGCATTCCGCAATGCGCTGATGATCGCGCCGATTTTCGGCTCATCTGGCGAGCTTGAGTATTTTCTGGGCTCTCAAGTTGAAATTGGCGAAGATGATGCGCTAGCCAACCAGCGGCGCAAAGTGGAAGCCCTGAAGAAAGTCGACGCGTTGCCGCGGCGCCAGCGGCAGGTTTTGCTGCAGATGGCGGCGGGCAAGCTGAACAAGCAGATTGCGTTCGAATTGGGCCTGAACGAGCGCACCGTCAAACTACACAGATCGGCGGTGTTGCGGTCGCTGGATGTGCGGACCAACGCCGATGCAATCCGGGTGGCGGTTGAGGCTGGCTTTTAGCCTGAACGTCCAAAGACATGCCCGTTAGGGCATGTTTTCTCAGTGATCCAACTCTGCGATAACCCATCGTGCGACCGGCGGTGTCCCCCCCCCTCTCCAATGCCGGTCGCACCCCGTTTTTCGCGATGGCAGCCGTCCTCTGCCTTCTGTCCGGACAAGAGCCAAGGTTATTGCCGAATGGCCAACAGCGTTTCGATTTTGTGGCTTCGGCAGGACCTCCGGCTTCACGATCACCCCGCCTTGATTGCCGCGATCGGCGACGGCGACGTCATTCCGGTCTACATCCTCGATGATACCGGCCCGGTGGAGAGCCGGATCGGAGCCGCGCAACGCTGGTGGCTGCACCACAGTGTGAAGGCGCTGGGCGAGCGATACAGCGCTGTGGGGAACCGGCTGATCCTGCGGCGGGGGCGCGCCGAGGATGTCCTTGCGGTTCTGGTGGCCGAGACCAAGGCGACGCGCGTGCATGCCCTGCGGCACTTTGAACCCTGGTGGCAAGAGGCCGAGGCCGAGCTTGGAGCGCGCGTCGATCTTGTCCTGCACGACGGCAATCATCTGGCCAACCCGCGCAGTATCCTGAATGGGTCGGGCGAACGATACCGGGTCTTCACACCCTGGTTTCGCAAGCTCCTTGAGCACATGCCGCCGGCCGCACCGCTGCCCGCGCCCGACCATATCCCTGCTCCGAGCCGGTTTCCCGAAAGCGAAGAACTAGGCGCCTGGGGCTTGCTCCCCACCAGGCCTGACTGGTCGCAAGGTTTTGGCGAATGGACACCGGGCGAGGATGGTGCACGGGCAGCCTTTCGCGCGTTCCTGCCAAAGGTTGCCACCTATCAGGACGAGCGCAACCTCCCCTCGCGGCCCGGCGTCTCGCGGCTTTCGCCGCATATCCATTTCGGCGAGATCTCGCCTGCGACGCTTTGGCATGCGGCGGCAAGACGTGGCGGTGAGAAGGCGAAAACCTTCTTGAGCGAGATCGCGTGGCGCGAGCACGGCTTGAACCTCATCGACCAGTTTCCAAATTACCAGACGACCAATGGACGCGCGCTTTTTGATCGCTTTGCGTGGCGTACGGGACCTGAAGCGGATGCTGATTTCCTGGCCTGGACAAGAGGCCGCACGGGCTATCCGGTCGTCGATGCGGGCATGCGCCAGCTGTGGCAGACGGGCTGGATGCACAACCGGGTGCGGATGATCACTGCCTCGTTCCTGATCAAGCATTTGCTGATCGATTGGCGGCGGGGGGAGCAATGGTTCTGGGACTGTCTGCTGGACGCCGATCTGGGAGCGAATGCCATGAACTGGCAATATGTTGCGGGATCAGGTGTCGATGCGCCGGTGTTTTCGCGGATGATGGCGCCCTTCATTCAAAGCCCCAAATTCGAGATGGCAGAGTATATTCGGACATTCGTTCCCGAACTGGCGTACTTGCGCGACGACGAAATCCATTCCCCGCATGAAACCGGGGTGACGCCGCCCGCCTATCCGCTGCCGCTGATTTCGCATGAAGCCGCCCGCGCCCGGGCGCTGGGCGCCTGGGAAGCGGTGCGCACAGAATGACGCCGCAACAAAGCATGGACGAAGCGGTTGAACCATCCAGCGCCGCAGAGCTGCGGACCCCGCATGTCCTGACGCTGGTGGCCATTCTGCCCCAGCTCATCCTGCTGGGGGCCGCGCTGCTCGACGACCAGGCCTCCTGGACAGCGCCTGCTGCTGCTTTTGCTTACGCCGCCGCGATCTGCAGCTTCCTGGGCGGCTATTGGTGGGGTGTCGCGCTGGCGACGCGGCCACAGGAACGCGCTGTGTTTGTTATCGCGGTGGTGCCGGCGCTGCTTTGTGTTGCACTGTTCTTGCCCTGGATCTGGGGCTGGAGCTGGCCGGGTCCGTAGCTGATCGTGCTGGGCATCGCTATCATCGCCAGCGTTCTGGTCGATCGGCGCTTCGTTGGGCCCTTGGTCGGTTCGCCAGCCTGGTTGAAGGTGCGGATCATGGCGTCGCTGGGCCTGGGCCTGTCCACGGTGGTGATTGGCGCGATCACGGTTAGCGGCAATGGTTGACGGCACAGGCAAGCGGGCGATTGTTTTCGGCGCTTCGGGCGGGATTGGCGGAGCCGTTGCTGCCCGATTGCGCCGGTCCGGTAATTACGGGGTGCTGGCAGGCAGCCGCTCTGGCCGCGCCGATTTTCATTTCGACCTGACCGACGAATCGAGCATCGCGCGCTCTGCGCAGCAAGTCGGAAGCGGCAAGCCGATTGATTTCGTGTTCATTGCAACTGGCCTGCTGCACCGGGACGACGGCATTACCCCGGAAAAGAGCTGGCGTGCCTTGGATCCCGCCCACACGGCTGAAGTTCTTCGCGTCAACACGATCGGCCCTGCCCTTGTCGCCAAGCACTTCCTGCCCTTGCTCAGAACGGACCGGCGCGCGGTCTTCGCTGCGCTTTCGGCCCGGGTCGGCTCGATCGCCGACAATCGGCTGGGCGGTTGGCATAGCTATCGGGCATCGAAAGCGGCGCTGAACATGCTGATGAAGACTTTCGCGATCGAGCTGACCCGCCGCAATCCGCAATCGATCGTCGCCGCGCTGCACCCGGGCACCGTTGATACCGGCCTGTCCCGGCCGTTTCAGCGCAGCGTTGCGGCTGCCGGTCTGCTTACCCCCGAAGAAAGCGCTGCTGCACTGCTCAAGGTCATCGACGGCCTGAAGCCCGAGGACAGCGGCGGCCTGTTCGGATGGGACGGGGTCCGGATCCCGTTCTGATCACGCGGCTCGAGCTGGATTTTGAATCATGCCCAAGATGCGCAAGAAGTCTGATCTGCCGACCAAGTCCTGTGCCGCCTGCGGCCTGCCCTTTGCCTGGCGGAGTAAATGGGCGCGCGATTGGGACAATGTCAGATTTTGTTCCGACCGGTGCCGGGCCGCAGAAGGGTCCAGCTAAAGCCGCCCAGCGAACCGCTGTTTTCGGGGTCATCCAGCCGGATATAGCGGACGGTCCATCCCGCGCCGCGCAGCTCGTCTGCAAAGTGCCGCATGGCGCTGAACAGGAAGGCAATCTTCTTCTTGTGGTGCTTGACGTAAGTCGCTTCGGACCGCACCTCCGCGATCAGAATGACCGAGTTCGATTGATCGGTTGACTTGAGGGACGGCACCTTCGGCGACAGTTGGTCGCCCAGAACGATAACAATATTGTCGATCATCCGGCACCTCTTGCCTCGCGTCTGCGCCGTGTTCGGCGGATCAACAACCTGCCCTTGCGGGCATCTCCTTTCCGCATACCGGGGAATCGCCCGTCGGCACCGCGGATCGCTCGGTCCCAAAACTGACCTTCGATTCTGAGTGGAATTAGCGGATGTGGATTGGCGCAAAAGCAGGCTTGGCGGAGCGGGAGGGATTGACCTGCGCTGGCGCTCCGGTCGTCTCCGCTGCGCTTCGACTCCGAACCCAGAAGGGTCCTCGCCCAGCCCAATCCACCATACCGCCCTGCCCTAGGCAGGGCAGGCTGGCGGAGCGGGAGGGATTCGAACCCTCGATACGCTTTTGACGTATACTCACTTTCCAGGCGAGCGCCTTCGACCACTCGGCCACCGCTCCGCATTAAGCCTGATCGTTTCTTGCTGAGCAAGAAGCGTGAATCAGGCGACCAATCAAATCGCACTGGAAGGCGCGCCCTAGCCGTGACTTGGCGCTTTCGCAAGCGTGCGCGCTCTGGCACCTTGCCGGAATGAAACGCAACTTTGGCCTGCCCCCTTCGCTGGAAGAATTCGAAACCCTGGCCATGGCCGCATTGGCGCGGTTGCCCGAGCCGTTTGCTGCGCATCTTGAGGGGGTGGCGGTGCTGGTCGAAGACTTTGCCGATGCCGAGACCTTGGCCCTGTTCGCCATGGAAGACCCGTTCGAGCTGACCGGGATCTATGAAGGCGTGCCGGTGGGGGAGAAGCATTCGGCGCCGTCCGGTACCCTGCCCGACCGGATCAGGCTGTTTCGCCAACCGATCCTGGATGAGTGGATCGCGCGCGGGGATGAGAGCCTTGAGCACCTGGTGGCGCATGTGCTGATCCACGAGGTGGGGCACCATTTCGGACTGACTGATGAGGATATCGAGGCTCTGGAGGGGGCGGCGGACTAGCATTCTGGTGGACCGTAAATGCGTTTTTGCGAAACTGTGACTTTTGCCGTGGTCCGCCGGTAAATGTTTGTCCGGCATGGGTTTTTGTTGCCCTATCTGGCGCTTGGGGGATTGCCGCGTGTGACTTTTGCCGCAGGGGGTGTCCATGCCTTGCGCAAGCGGCGACGGCCGCGGGATAATGACGATGAGAAAGAGCGAGGGTTGCCGCAGCCTGACAGATGGCGGCGATGTAGGAAAGTGGGGAACCGGTCCTCGGCGCAGAAGGCACCAGACAAGATCCTCCCCCTCTGGGGGAGGTGGCAGCGCGCAGCGCTGACGGTGGGGGCCTGTCCGCAATGAGA
>JAGXTB010000107.1 GCA_018334165.1 Sphingomonadales bacterium
TCGGCTCGCGGCCAGACTCGCGCGGGCCGCTGGTCGCGTCCTGCCGAGGGATTGGGTCGAGGTCTACGAGTCGCACACACCCTACGAATGGCGAGTCCAACAGATTCTCGCGGTCGTGGATCCGTGGGGAGATGACCGCGCGGACCTGAGAGCCGCGCACAACACGCTCTGGAGCACACCCGGAGAGTTCGACCGCGAAGAGGCGTTCGATCAGCTTCGGAATTACCTGTCGATCAACGAGAACAGCGACTGAGCCGCAAGGGGCCGCGATGGCAAAATTCAGGCCGCAGGGCCGCGGCACTCGATTCCCGCAACGAGCAGGTGGCAGCAAGGGCTCGCAGCTCAACGCCAGCGTCAACGCCGTCACCGCCTCATTGCAGACGCAGCGGCAAGCGTGGACCGAAGTCATCAGCTCGCTGAATGAGTATCGCGCGATCGAACTGCCGGACTTTTCACAAAGCCTGCCAGACGTCTCCGGCTGGACCGCGTTGACCGACGCCGTCAACAGCTACTCGGCCGCCATCGCCGCGATTCCCATTCCGAGTCCCACAGTCGCGACGTTCACACCGGGAACGCTGCCGAATGTTGCGACGCCGTCCGCTGGCCAGGTTGCTCAGCCGACGCAATCGGTCTCGGCCGTCGATCCCTCCGCGCAGATTGCCGCGCTCAACGCCATTGATGCCGAGATCGACGATCAAGCGACACACTGGGCCTCATTGGCGGCAGTCGTCATGGACTTCGTCGATGGCTCGGTCTCTGAGTTCGGAGAATTCGTAGTCGAGTCCATCAATGCGGCGGATGGCGCGATCGAACAGCACAAAGACCACTGGCTGAGCGTCTCGCAATCCATCACCGCGTCCATCGCGGCCATCAAAGACACGATCGGCGAACTTGCCGACACGCCCGCCCCGCAAGTGTCTGGCGCAGACGCTCCCACCGACTCGCGTGACCTCATCACCGAGACGACCGCCGCGATTGCCGAGCAGACCGCCGCTTGGCAAGAGTTGTCGACATCGACCACAGCGTCTGTCGAAAGTCTCGCGGCCACTGCCGCCGCGATGCAGGAACTGATCGAGGCGTCGGCACAAACGAAATCCGGAGTCGAGGGGGCCGGTCAAGCGATCGTCAACAGCTCGACCGCCTCACGCGAGCAACTCGACCAGACGGTCACGGTGATTCGCCGCAATGAAGCAAGCTGGGGCCAAGTCGCCACAACCGCCATCGGCGCTCTGACCGTGATCGGTCAGGGAGTGAACCTGTTCACGAGTAGCAAGAACGCCCTGGCTGTTGCAAACGTCAACGCCACGATCGCGGAAACGACACTAGCGACGGCCACGATGAACGCCGCCGCCGCGCGAGCGACCGCCACCGCCGCCATCGCGGGACAAACCGCCGCGACCGTCATCGCCATTCCGCCGACATTCACGCTCGCCGGTGCGATGGCATTGCTGACAGCACCGTTGACTTTGATTGTCGGCGGTCTCACGCTCGCCGCCGGGGCCATCTACTACTTCACGCGAAGTAGCGAAGACGCGACCGACGCGACGGAAAAAAGCGGAGACGCCGCAGAAGTGGCCGCGAGAAAAGCCGGCTCGCTGTCTCTGGCTTACGAGGCCGTTGCCGAGCAAGCGAAGAACGTCGCCGACGCCACAAAACAAACGGGGCAAGGACTGAGCGCGGTCGAGACTGCGAAGCAATCCATCAAAGGTGGATTCTTTCCTGAAGACACCGAAGAGCAGTTGCAGTCGGTCGCGCGGGAAGCTGGCAAGGTCGTTGTCGCCTGGGAAGAGCTGAAAGCCACGCTCGCGCAGCCGGTCATCGACGCGGGCTTGGCACTCGGTCGCTACGCCGCCGAGTTGTTGGGCGTGAAGTCCGCCGCAGAAAGCGCCACCGCAACCCTGCGAATGGTCGGTGACGCGCTCGATTGGACCAAAAACAAAGCGAAAGAATACTCGACCGAACTCGCAGTCATGGCTCACATGGTCGCGACGGGTTCGACCGAGGAGGAAGCCAGAGCCTTCGTCGAGCAAGGTCAAGCCATTCTCGAAACGTCCGCACGCATCGACGCGATGACCGCGCGGATGGAAGAGCAGCGACAGGGCTACCAACGACTTCGCCAGGCCACGGAAGACGCGACCGATTCCGCCGCACGCGGAGCGGAGATGGCTCGCATCGGGTCCATCACGACGCTCTCCGGCATCGAAGCCGAACGGGCCGCCATCGCACGCAAAGCCGCCTCAGAAATCGAGGCCAACGCCCGACGTCTCCAAGAACTCGAAAAGAAAGGCGCGTCGAAGGACGAAATCTCGGCCGAACGGAACCGGCAGAAACGAGAGGAAGAGGAACGAGCGGAGGCGCTCAAAAAGATCGCTGAGCTGGAACAGGGCATCAAAGCCGGTCGCGTCGAAACCGGAGTCGATGCCGCGACTCGCAAGACCACCGAGGCCATCCAAGAGCTGACGCTCGGACACACCGAGCACACGATCGCGGTCATGCGGGCCGAGGCGGCGCAGACCGGACAATTGGCCGCCTTCGAGGCGGGCTTGCCGGCCTATCGCGCCGCACAAGCCGAACTTGAGGCGGTCAAACAAGCTCAAGAGCAAATCAAGAAATCCTCAGACGAACTTGCCCGGACCATCGAGCGCGAGGCCAACGCGAACAAGCAAGCCGCCACGAACATCGAGACCCTGAAAGACAAGATCAATCTCCTGACCGGTTCGACGACAGAAGCCGCCCTCGCGATGAAGGCGATGCAAACTCTTGGAGTCAATCCGGAGATCGCGCAGGAGACCGCGAAGCTCAACGCCGAACTGCAACGCCTCACGCAAGCCGAAAAAGGCGCGGACAAGATCACGGCGCTGCGAGACCAGATTGACCTGCTCAACGGCTCCGCGACCGCCGCACAAATCGCGATGCGCGAACTTGGCCGCGATGGTTTCAGCGACGAACAAATCGCCGAGATTGGAGCACTCACCACCGAGGTCGATCGGCTGAAAGATTCTCAGAAAAAGGGAGGCAGCAAATCCCAGCAGTCCGACCCAACAGCCGCGTTCGTTGGCTCGAAAGAAGCCGCCGAGATCATGCTGCGCGGGGTCGGTGGAGGATCAAAAATCGAAAGCATCGGCGAGCAGCAACTGGCCGAGCAAAAGAAGATTTCGGCGGGAGTCGCTCAAAAACCTGTTGCGCCAACACCGCAAGCCGCACGAGTGCCATCGCTCATTGTGCCACCCATGCCGGCCATGCCGGAGATTGCGGAGCGTGCCCCAGTCCCATTCGTAGAGCCTCCGATAATCGAAGCCGCGCGCCCGCCTCTAGCCGCGCCGGTCTCCGCACCGACAGCTTCACCGACAGCTTCACCGACAGCTTCACCGACAGCTTCACCGACAGCGATCGTGCTGCCAAACGCGAGAACGCCCGATCTACCTGCTCCAAGTGTGCCAATTCCGTCGCCAGCACCAACTGCCGCTCCTGCGCCGCCGATCGAAATCGCGACAAACGATCAGACGTCGCGCTTCGATGTGCAGAAATCCAGAATCGCAGAAGCCGATACCGCACGAACGCAGGCTGAAAATGCGGCCCGACGAGCCGGACTCAATCCGGAGCAGGTCCGCACATTTGGTCAAGAGGCGTGGGAGAAATCCGAGCGAACCACCGCGCCGAAGATGGAGCAATTCGCCACCACAAGCGAGCCGTCGAGAACCGCAACGCCACCGCGTCAGAGTCCGTCCCCACAAATCCCCACCGCGGCCACCATCGCACCGCCAGCGCCTGCCAGACTGTCGCCTCAGACCGCTCTTGCCCAGCCGATTGGTCAGAGGCTGTTGCCCTTGCCGACGCCGGTGTCTCCGAGTGCTGTGCAAACGCCAGTACCGCAAGTTTCTCAGTCAACGCCAACGCCAACGTCTCTGCCAGTGTCAGCACCATCGCCGTCTCCGCCGCTGAGACTCTCCGCGCCGAACATCACGAGCGCTCCGCTGCCTTTGCCGGAGCTCACGTTGCCGACACCGAGCGTCTCGGTCTCTGAGTTGTCGGCCGTCGAGTTACCCGCGCCGCCAGTCACGCTCGCGGAATTCGATACGCAAAATCTGGCCGCGCCGCCTGTGATGATCGACTCACTCCCGGAAATTCGCCTGCCCGCACCGCAGGTCACAATTGATCCGATTGCTCCGATCGTCGCGCAGACTGCGATTGAGTCCGAGGCAGTCGCCCGCGCACAGACACTCCCGAATCTGACGCCAACCATTCCGGCAGTTGCCGCCGCTGCTCCGAGTGTCGCTCGTCCGCCTGATCGAGAAAACCTATCAGCCGGAACGAGCGTGTCACTGCCGGTCGCGCAACCGTCACCGGCTCTGCCGCAATTGTCACCGATCGTTCAGCCAGCCGCCACAGTGCTCACTTTGCCGCCGACACAGCCCACAGCGGCAACGGCAACAACAACGCAAGAGATCACGAGGCCGGTTCCCGTCACGATCACCAGCCCCGTCCCGACGCTCGATTTGCAGGTGATGACGCCAGCCGCGGAGCCTCCCCGAATCACACAAAGCCTCCCCCCGCTGGTGCCGCCGGCCGCGCCGTTGACCGCCACAGCAGCGCCGGTAACGGCGGCACCAGTTTCCATTCCACCAGCCGCCTCGATCGCGATTCCAAAGTTCGAGGCTCCGCGATTCGAGTTGCCGCCGCAACGCGCGGGAGTCTCCGAAACTCCCAAGATCAGCGGCATCTCGGAACGAGTCACCGAGCCACGTCGGAACAACCGCGAAAATGAAATGGTCGACCTGCTCCGCTCGCTCCTCCAGGAAGAAAAACTCAACACCGCCGCCATCAAAGAACTGGAGATGCCAAATCTCCAAGTGGGGGCCGTATGAGCGACGTCAGAATCAAATTCGTGCGAGATGTTCCGGTCGACCTCGATTCGCTGCCGAAGTCAG
Organism: Sphingomonadales bacterium; assembly: GCA_018334165.1. Lineage (GTDB taxonomy): Bacteria > Pseudomonadota > Alphaproteobacteria > Sphingomonadales > Sphingomonadaceae > Novosphingobium. The sequence continues at coordinate 4,929 of JAGXTB010000107.1, forward strand.
CGCGCGGACAGTGTCTCAAAATGAGCCCAGCCGTCAGGCCGATCGTCGGAGCCAACGGGCAGATGTTGATGCCGCCCAGTCCGCCGCGAGTCTGGCATTTCCCTACCGGAGCCGTGGTGCAACTCAACGCGGAACGTGCCGCGAAATATCTGGAGACCGGAGCCGCCGAACCTTACGAGAGCCACACAGGAATCGGCACGTACCTCACGGCCGAAGCCGAAGAACGAAAGGGCGCGGTGTAACCAATGGCGTTCTCAGTTCAATGGCTGGTCGATGGACCGAACACCTCGCGCATCGAACAAAGCGGCCGGATCGTCTCGAAATACAAGCGAACCTACCTCTACAAAACAGACGCCGCCTCGCCGCCAACCGACGCTCAGATAACGACCGACGTTGGAATCGCGCCAGGTTCGCCGCATCCCGACGACGCCAACGCGACGTGCCAATCAGTCGAGATCAGTCACGGAGTCGGCCCTACCAAATGCCCGCACTTCGCGCGGCATGTCGTCGTTGAGTGGGCCACCAACGCGCCCGTCCCGAACACGGTCTCGACCGACCCCACGACGATGCGAACTCGCTGGAGTCTCGCGCCGACAATTCAGCAGCGATACATCGTGCGAGACCGCAACGGCGCGATGATCGTGAACGCCGCTGGTCAGCCCTTTGACGGAGGCATCCCGGTCGCAGTGCGCTTGGGAACCGCCGTGGCTCGGAGAAATGTGACTGCCGCCGGCTACAACCAAAACACGGTCCTTGCCAACAGTGGAAAACTGAACTCGACGACGTTCCTCGGAGGCGCAGCCGGAACCATTCAAGTCGACATCAGCGCCGAAGAAAAATACGACGGCGGCTACCACTACTGGGAAGAGGTCTACACGTTCGCCTATGACCCTCTCGGCTGGCAGCCCAAGCCGATGAATGCCGGATTCTTCCAAAAGGGGACCTACGGCCTGACGCGAATTATCAACTCAGACCTCGACGATACGAATGACCCGCTCGCGCCGGTGCAAGAACCAGAACCATTGCTCCCCGATGGAACGCTCGTGCCCGTTGACGACCGGCCAGGGCTTTGCAACTTCATCACGGTTGACGCTTATGGGTCGATGGACTTCAGCACGTTCGGACTCTAACCGCGATTTTGAAAGCTGGTGAATGATGACAACTTGGACCTGTGTACCGAAAGAACTGAGGAACGTCGGCAACGGAACCGTTGACCTGTCCGTCGAGTATGTCGGCAGCAACGGAGTGAGAAAAACGAAGGAATACAACCTGCACTCTGAAGTGTATCCGACGCTCAAGTCCGTTCAGGATTTCCTCAAGAACGAAGTCAAGGGATTGA
>JAGXTB010000108.1 GCA_018334165.1 Sphingomonadales bacterium
CCGCCTGCGGTCCAGGCCTATGTCGCCAGCCGCACCAGCCGCGCCCAACGCACCCAGGCACTGTCGCTGATCTCTTCCAGCTTTGGCCTGGGCACAGTGATCGGCCCGGCGCTGGCGCCTTATTTCATCCTGCCGGGGCTAGGGCTGGTCGGGCCCTTCGCGGCCTTCACCCTGATCGCAGTCGTCACGCTGGTTGCGCTGCGGTTCTGGCTGCCCGACGATACCCCCGCCTATGCCGCGCGCGGCGATGTCATGGCAGCGCCGTTCAGCGCCAATTCCGATTCGCAGCCCCGCAATCGCGCAGCGGCGGATGGCGAGCACGAACCCTACGTCGAAGTCGCCAAGATGTCCTGGTTTGATCAGCGGATGCGCCCCTGGCTGGTGGCAGGGCTGCTGGGCGGGCACGCCCAGGCGGCGATACTGGGGATTGTCGGCTTCCTGGTGCTCGACCGGCTGGGGCTGCGCGGCGATCCCTTGGCCGGTGCCGGGCCAACCGGGATCGTGCTGATGGCCGGGGCGATTGCCACACTGTTCGCGCAATGGGGGCTGATCCCCACGCTGCACCTGGGACCGCGCGCTTCGTGCCTGTCGGGCATCGCCATCGCCGCGGTTGGCACCGCGCTGCTATCGGTGGCCTATAGCCTGCACGCGATCACGATTGCCGTGGCGATGATCTCGCTGGGCTTCGGGCTGTTCCGCCCCGGCTTCACTGCCGGTGCCTCGCTCAGCGTCAGCCGGGCTGAGCAAGGCCAGTCGGCGGGCATCGTCGCTTCGATCAACGGCGCGGCCTATATCGTCGCACCTGCGCTGGGAGTTTGGCTCTATGGCCACAGCCCGTGGATCGGCTTTGCCGCAATCGAACTGCTGTGTGTGGCTGTGGTCGTGCTGGGCCTCAAGGGCATGGCCAGGGACGAAGTGCTGCTGAAAGCGCGGAGTTAGAGAATCTCGCGCACCGTGTCTTGCGGACGGCACAGCCGCACGCCTTTGTCGGTTTCAACCAGCGGACGCTCGATCAGCTTGGGTTCGGCTGCCATCGCCGCCAGAACATCCGAATCGCTCGCCAACTGCAAACCGCGCTCTTCAGCATCGGTGCCGCGCAGGCGCAGGCCCAGCTGTGGGCTGATCCCGGCATCGCGGTAAAGCTGTGCAAGCTTTTCGGCACTGGGCGGATGGGCCAGGTATTCGACCACGGTCACGTCCACGCCTGGCGTTTCCTGCAGGATCGCCAGGGTCTTGCGCGAAGTGCCGCAAGCCGGGTTGTGCCAGATCGTCGCTTTCATCGGAGTGCTCCTTGGGCTGCCTGGCGCGCTCCTAGGAAGAAAATCCGGCATTCGCAAATTTGATCCTTGTCAATGCGAACGATTCGCATTAGCAGCACTCTTGTTATTGCAAATCGTTCTCAATAAGGATCCCCATGCTGCCCTCACGTCATCTTGTCCTCGCCTGCACCGCTGCTCTGGGTGCGATCAGCTGGGCCAGCCCGGTTCTGGCCGAAGCGGCAGCAGATGAAGGGCCTGAGATCATCGTCTATGGCCGCCCCGACGGCTACGATCTCGAATCGACCCCAACCGGGACCAAGACCGACACCGCGCTGGTCGATGTGCCTCAGTCGATTGCGGTGGTCAGCCGCGAACAACTGGACGATCAGGGCATGCTCTCGCTGGGCGAGGCGCTGCGCTATGTCCCCGGCGTGGTGCTGGGCCAGGGCGAAGGCCACCGCGACCAGGTGAATCTGCGCGGACAGAACTCCTCCGCCGACTTCTTCATCGACGGGATCCGCGACGATGCCCAGTACTATCGCCCGCTCTACAACATCGAGCGGATCGAAGTACTGAAAGGGGCCAATGCGATGATCTTTGGCCGGGGCGGTGGCGGCGGGGCAATCAACCGGGTGTCGAAAGCCCCCGAATTCGGCCACCTGCGTGGCTCGGCATCGGGCGGGGTCGATTCGTTTGGAGCCTGGAACCTGGCCGTGGACCTGGGCGCGCCGCTGAGTGACAGCCTGGGCCTGCGGCTCAACGCCACCTATGAGGAATTCAACAACCACCGCCAGAATTTCGGTGGCAGTTTCTTCGGGATCACCCCCACGATCGGCGCGCGGCTGGGCCAGGACACCCGGCTGACCGTGACTTACGAATATGCCGAAGACCGCCGCCTGACCGATCGCGGCGTGCCTTCGCAAGGCGGGCTGCCACTGCGCGGCTATGACGCGACCTCGTTCGCCGATCCCGCGACCAGCAACAACGAAATGACAGCGCACCTGGCCCGTGCCCGTCTCGATCACGAATTCAGCCCAAACCTCAGCGCGAACCTGACCGTCCAGTTCGCCGACTACGCCAAGTTCTATTCGAATGTCTATCCCGGCAGTGCGGTCAGCAATACGGGCACGCTGACGCTATCGGGCTACGACTTCTCGGCCGACCGGAGGAACCTGATCGGCCAGGGCAACCTGGTGTGGAAGGGCACCACCGGCGGCATCGGCCACACCCTGCTGCTGGGCTTTGACGCCGGCGACCAGGAAACCCTGACCAAACGCCGCGACGCTGCCTTCCCTTCGGGTGCAACGGTTGCGCTGGCGCAGCGGATCACACTGCCAACGGTGACCTTCCCCAGACTGACCAGCGCCAGCCGCTCCGACGCCAGCTTCTGGTCGCTTTACGCTCAGGATCAGATCGACCTGGGCGAACACGTAAAGCTGGTCGGCGGGGTACGGTTCGATCGCTTCACGATTTCCTCGACCAACCTGGTTTCGGGCTTTCAGGGCCAGCGCAGCGACAGCAAATGGTCGCCGCGGCTGGGGCTGATTGTCAAACCGGGCGAGAAAGTCTCGTTCTATGGCAGCTACGCGGTCAGCTTCCTGCCGCAATCTGGCGACCAGTTCGCCGTGCTCGATGCCACCACCCAGGCGCTCGCGCCTGAAGAGTTCGAGAACCTGGAACTGGGCTTCAAGTGGGACATCACCCGGGGGCTGGCTTTCACCGCCGCGGCCTACCAGCTGGACCGGCGCAACACCCGCGCCACCGATCCGATTTCCGGCAATGCAGTGCTGAGCGGCAGCAGCCGGACCAAAGGGATCGAGTTGTCGCTGACCGGTCGGATCACCAAGAACCTCGACGTTTCGATGGGCTATGCCCTGCAGGACGGCGAGATCACCGCCACCACCACGGCCGCCCCGGCCGGGCGCAGGCTGGCCCAGCTCCCGCGCCACCAGGCCAGTGCCTGGGCGCGCTATGACTTGACCCCCAGCCTGGGGCTGGGACTGGGTGTGGTGTACCAGTCGAGCCAGTTCGCGACGATCAGCAACGCGGTGCGCCTGCCCGCCTTCACCCGGATCGACGCGGCGCTGTTCTATGATGTCTCGAGCAAGGTCTCGCTCCAGCTCAATGTCGAGAACCTGACCGACACCGACTATTTCCCCGCTGCGCACACCGACAACAACATCTCGACCGGCAAGCCGGTCAACGTGAAGGCAACGGTGCGGGTGAAGTTCTAGCGCTTTTCCGGAGCCATCGCCGGAACCGCGCGGGCGGCATCCTCTGGCGTGATCCCCGGAGCGGGCGCGGCGCTGATCGTTTCAAGGCGGCGCATCACTCGCCCGGCGCGCTGGATCGCGCGGGTCAGGCGGGGATAGACCCCGCAGCGGCACAGGTTTGGCACCGCCTCGGCGATGTCCTCAGGAGAAGGGTCTGAATTCCTGGCCAGCAGCGCGGCGGCGGAAATGACGATACCGGGGGTGCAGAACCCGCACTGGATCGCCTGTTCGGCCACCAGGGCCTGCTGGACCGGGTGCGAGCGATCGGCCGAAAGGCCTTCGATCGTGGTCACCTCGCGTCCCTCGACTTCGGCCAGCGTGACCAGGCAAGAGCGCAGCGCTTGTCCGTCAACCAGCACCATGCAAGCCCCGCAATCACCCTCGCCGCAGCCATATTTGGTGCCGGTCAGGTTCGCCGCGTCGCGCAGCCCCCATAGCAGCGGGGTTGCACTATCAAGCTTGAATTCGACCGCGCGGCCGTTGACCGTCAGTCGCGCCACGAACGATCGATCTTGTCGATAACCCGCACCCAGGCATCGAAATCGGCCTGGCCGGGCTGGGTCCCGGGAACCTGCGATTCGTGCAGGTCGCGCTGGTGGACCTTGATCACCTCGTCACTGACCAGCAAGGGCTTGCCCGCGGCCATGGTCGCCAGCTGCACTTCGCAGGCGCGTTGCAACGACCAGTGCATGACAAAGATCTCGGGGACCGAGCGGCCCAGGATCACCGGGCCGTGGTTCTTGAGCATCAGGATCCGCTTGTCGCCCAGGTTCTCAACCAGCCGCGCGCCTTCTTCGCCGCGCACGGTGACGCCCTCGAAGTCATGATAACCCACCCGCCCGGCGAAGTTGCAGGCGTAGAAATTGACCGGCTGGAGCCCGCCTTCGAGCGAGCAGACCGCCATCGTCGCAGTAGTGTGGGTGTGGCAGATCGCATGGGCCCAGGGCAGGTGGCGGTGGAAATAGCCGTGCTGGGTGAACCCGGCCTTGTTGACCGGATAGGGGCTGCCATCGAGCGTGTTGCCGTCGATATCGATCTTGACCAGGTTCGATGCGGTCACTTCGCTGTAGAGCAGCCCGAACGGGTTGATCAGGAACGCGCCTTCCTCGCCCGGCACCTTGAGCGAGATGTGGTTGTAGATCGATTCGGACCAGCCCATGTGGTCGAACACCCGGTAACAAGCGGCCAGCTCAAGCCGGACCTGCCATTCCTCTTCGGTGCAATCCAGATTGCGGCTGTGCGCGCTGAGCTTGGTGGCCATCGACTCTCTCCGGTTTCGTTTCGCTACCTGTCTTATGCCAACTATTGGTCAATGGAAATCCGCAATCCGGCCCACAGCGTGCGCGGCGCGCCCAGGTCGATCGAACCGGCCTGGTTGCGGGTCACCACAGCTTCATCGGTCAGGTTTTCCCCCCGCAGCACCAGGCTGAAGCGCTTGCCGAGCGGGACCAGCACGAAAGCGTCGAGCGTGGTTGCGGCAGGCAGCAAGTCGGTCTGGAGATCGTCTTCGTATTGCGCGCCGGTGTGCTTGGCCGTCAGCGCCAGCCGCCAGCCGGGCCGTGGTGCCCAGGCGAGCGTTGCGCTGGCGGCAAGCCGCGGGGTCTGCGCGGGGCGCTTTCCGTCCAGCGTGCCGCTGGCTTCAACCTTGGCGTGGGTCCAGGCCAGCGAGCCATCAAGGCTGACTGGACCCAGCTTCGCCGCCAGCCCCAGCTCAAGCCCTCGGGCATGGACCGCCCCCACATTGCGACGTTCGCGCAGGTTGGTGCCGATGGTGACGTTGGCAACTGCATTGCGCACCTTGTTGTCGAAGGCGGTCAGCGAGAAGCGGAGGGGCTCGGCGGGGGCCCAATCAAAGCCGCCCTCAAACCCGAACAGTCGTTCATTGATCAAAGCGGCATTGGCGCGCGTGGTGACCGGGAAGACCGTGAAGGGCCGGTAAAGCTCGTTGAGCGTCGGCTGGCGCAGGCCCGAATAGACCGAGCCGCGCAGGGTCAGGTCATTTGTGGCCCGCATCACCGCCCCGCCGCGCCCCGACCAGGCCCAGCCTGCGCGGTCGGCAAACTGGTTGTTGATGGTCGTCATGCCGGCGGCATTGGCTTCACGAAAAAAGCCTTGGCCAATCGACCAGCGATCGGCCCGCACTCCGCCGGTCAAGGTCAGCGCGCCAAACGTCCAGTCGTGCTCGGCATAGAAGCCCAGATCGCTGTTGCGCCCGCCAGCCTGCCGCCGCGCGGTGATCAGGCCGGTGACACCCGAATAGGCATCCTCGAACATCGTCCCTTCGGAGACTCGCCAGTCGAACCCGATCCGCTGGACGTGATTATCGCCCACCGGCGGGCGCAGTTCCGCCTTGCCGCCCCAACCGGTCGAGGGGGTGGCGCGCTGATCCAGCGTCTTGCGGAAACTGGTCGCGCTGATCACCACGTTGGAGAAATTGCGCGCTTGCAGATAGGCTAGCACATCGAACTGCCAGTCCCCCCGGCCGACCAAGCGCAGGCTTGCATCCTGTCCGCTGGAGGTCGAATCTGCACCCTTGAAGCGCAATGTCCGGGCATCGCCAAACAGCAGTCCGCGCGCTTGCAGTTCCACGTCCGGGGCCAGCGGGGCGACGCCACGTAGAGAAACCGACCAGCCGTCATAGGCGGCGCGGGCGCTGGCGGGGACGCGTTGGCTAGCTGGCGTAGTCCAGAACCCTTGCCCCCGGTCCCAGCGCGCGCTCAGCACCGCGAAACCTTCGCCAAGCCGCGGGGCGACAGTGCCTGACAGCGCGGTCTCTCCGCGATCGTCCACCATGGCCTCACCCGAAAGCAGCCCCAGCCGGTCCGGCCCGGCGCTGTCGAGCTCGATCGTGCCCGCCACTGCCCCGCTGCCAAAAGCGCCCGACCCGCCCCCACGCGTCACCCGCGCCGAGGCCAGCCGTTCAGGCGCGATCGCGGACAAGGGGACATAGCCGAAGAACGGATCAGCCATCGGCACTCCGTCAAGCAGCACCAGGCTGCGGCTGGTGGCATTGCCGCCCAGCGCGCGCAGCGTCACGCCCTGCGCCGAAGGATTGGCACTGCGGCTGTCGCTGCGGCGGAACTGCTGGAAGCCTGCGACCGAGGACAAAACATCCTCGATCCGGCCTGAGGCACTGGCCGCCAGCCGCTCGGCATCGATCAGGGTGGTGTCATAGGCCGGGGCCGACGGCGGCGCGGCAAGGCCGGTGCCGGTCACGACGATGTCCTGCGCTGTGCCGTCCTCGGCCGCGGCGGGCGGGGCCAGGGCCAGGCAAGCAGCGACAAACCCGGTGGTGCGAAGCAAATGCTGGACAGTTCGTGACATCGCAATCGCGCCTAGCCGTGGCCAGTCGCCCCTGCAACCGTGCAGTGCCAGGCTGAGCCCTCTTGCCAATGCTAACACCTGGCAAGCCAAAAGCCCCATCGGGGGACAGCCAAGCATTTGAAACAAGGGCCGATTGCAATTGCGACAGAAACCTGACAACAGTGTTAACAGAGGGGGGATTTCCGCAGGGCTTGTCGCACGAGTCCAAGGAATCGTGTGCTCCTTCTGGTTAATGGAGGCTTTCTTCAGAGTCGCACCTAAGTCGCTCCAACAAGGTTCCGGGCAACGCATCCGGGCCGGAGTGAACGTGCATTGGTCCTGACAGCGGATCGATGCAGCAACGGGGAAGGAACTCGACTATGAAGACTCTGAAATATCTCGTTTCGGCCGCAATGGTGATCACCATGCATTCGCCGCTGGCCTTTGCTCCTGCGATGGCCGCGATCACGCCCTCATCGACGACAACGGCGACGATGGAATCGACCTGCCTGACCGCACTGGGCGCAAATGCCGGTGGGGCATCCCAATTCGCCGTTCTCGCGCAATGTCCTGCTCGCCTACAGCGATCCGGCGCGGCCGCTGGCTTCGCTCAGCAATGGCAACAATGCCTCGCTGCAAGTCACCTTCAACGCGACGTTCGGCGAATGGCGCGCAACGCTGTCTTCGAAGTATGACGATCGCAGCCGTAGCTATTCCTCCGATTTCACCGGCCCGATTCCGGGCGGGTTGATTACGCTGGGTGCAGCGACCAATCCCTTTGCGGCGAGCCCGGCGGGGTTGATCCCGGTCAGCACGACCGTGACCAGCACCATCAACATAACCCGCGATGTCCAGCTCGATCTCGAAGGACCGCTGGCCAACCTGCCAGCCGGCCAGCTACGGCTGCGCGCCGGGCTGGGAGCGACCTGGCTGAGCCTTGACGGGGCCAGCACCAACCTGGCCAATGCCCGCCATTTCCGCCGCCGCGAGTATGAGGCGCGCGCCGGGCTGACCATCCCGCTGACCGGCAATGCCGATGGCTCGCCGGGCGGGATCGGGCGCAGCGAGTTCAGCATCGACTCGGCCCGCTCGGATCTCGGCAGCCAGGGCAGCGCGCACAGTGTCGCCATGGCGCTGACCTGGCAGCCAATTTCGTGGATGCGACTGACGCTCAGCCAGAATGAGGAATCAGCCGCGCCCTCCCCTGAACTGCTGGCAGCGCCGACCATCACCACGCCGAACGTGCGCTATTTCGATCCGGTCACCGGCCAGACAGTCGATGTCACCATGATCAGCGGCAGCAGCGGGGCGCTCGCCAACGAGAACCGGCGGCTGCGCCATGCCTCGCTCCAACTGAGGCCCTGGACGGCCTATAATCTCCAACTCAGCACCGACTTGCTGATCACCGACCTGCGCAACCAGGCCGGGGCGCTGCCCTTGCCCAGCCCGGCGGTAGTGGCGGCCTTCCCGGGCCGGTTCGTGCGCGACGGGAACGGCGTGCTGGTCCTGGTCGATACCACCACGGTCAATTTCGAACGGCAGCACAGCAGCGAGCTGCGCAGCGGGATCAGCTTTGGCGTGCCGCTTTCGGCCAGGCCCAGCGCCGGAATGCGCGGCCCCGATGGCAAGCCAGTGAAGCGCAGCAAGGCGCGCCCGATGCTGCAGGTCAACGCCTCATTCACCCATGTCTTCACCAGCACCACCACGATCCGCTCGGCATTGGGTGAGGTCGATTTGCTGGCCGGCGGGGCGATCGGCCTGGCCGGCAGCCGCGCGCGCAACGGCGCGGACGGCAGCGTGGCGATCAGCGACCGCGGCGTGGGGCTGCGTGCGGCTTTCGCCTGGCGCGGGCCAAGCACTTTGGTCACCGGCACCGCGCTGGCCCCCGACCGGTTGCAGTTTGACCCTTTCACCCGCTTCGATCTCAAGCTGTTCGCCGATGCCTCGCAGCTGTTTGGCCCCAGCCCCGTGACCCGCGGGCTGCGCGTAACCGTCGCGGTGGACAATCTGCTGGGCTCGCGCCAGCAGGTCCGCAACGGCGCCGGGATCACCCCGCTGGGCTACCAGCCGATCTACCGCGACCCGCTGGGGCGGCTGATTTCGGTCGAGGTGCGCAAGGTGTTTTAGGCGGTCAAAGCCCGTCCTGACCCGGTCAGAGCAAACTTGTTCTGCGATTCTTTGCTCGAATCTGCACTTTGCGCGGGCACAGCCCGACCAGCCAGGGCGATCAACGGGCAATGACCGTCGGGTCTTTTCAATCGCCGCGCAGCCTTGCCAGCCCAAGGCATTGAATTTTTTCAGTTAGATCTAAAGCCTGAGTCGTTCGCCAACGTGGCCATCTTTAGGTCAGGCCATTTCTGACCTTAATTGGGACGCCTGGTGCGATCCGCGTTGACCCGTTAGGTTAACGCCAAACGGCTAGCCCGGTTAACCGGTCAAGCAACTGACATTGTGCGGCAAATTGGCGAGGCAAACCGGTTCCCCCCCGGAATAGGGCCGCAAATCGCACAGATTCGAGAGTGTCCGGAAAGCAACGATCTTGCTGAATCGCGCTTTATGAAGGGCTTGATGGTTTCCAGATTGAGTTAACATGCTTGCAGCAATCCGGAGTGCGTGATCTATTCGCTTCGACGGAAGGAGTCCCTTGGCGAGTCGCAAACGATTTGCTTCTGGGAAATACCGACCTCTCAAACAGGGCCGCAGACACATGATTGTCTCAAATTCTGCCGACAGGTGGAATCTAAGCTCCTGTGCCTGCGTCCTCCTTAGCGCTGCGCCATCCACCAGATGGCTAGACGTTGAAAGTGATGGCAGATGGACTACGAAGGCAAGAACCAGACCGCGACCGATCACTCGATGGGCGAAGCCGCCCTCGGCCAGACGGGCAGCGACCTCATGGGAATGGCGCAGGCTGGGGCCAGCATTGCAACCACAGCGCTCATTCCGGATGCCAACAACACGGTAGTCCTTCCCGATGGTGCCACGCTGGACGATATCAGCGTGCGCGGTCGCGATCTTGTCATCGTGCTTGACGATGGCCGCACCTTCATCATTCCCGATGGCGCGGTATATGTTCCGCAGATTGTCTCTCAGGGCATAGCGGTTCCGCCGCTCAACCTTGCCGCCTTGCTGATCGGCAACGAGCCTGAGCCCGCGGCCGGTGCCGTGCGCAGCTCTGGCGGCAACTTCGAAGTTCCGGTTGATCCGCTCCAGGATGCCTACAACCTGGGCAATTTGCTGCCCTATACCGAACTCGCTTTCCCCGAAGCCCAGGATCGCCGGATTTTTCCGGTCGTGGACCGCAAGCCTTTTACAACGCCCAACCCCGATATCCGGCTCGATGACGATGCGCTGGCCGGCGGCAACCCGGGCGGCATCGGCGACGATCCCAATTCGGTTCAGGCCACGGGCACGCTTTCTGGCCATGGCGGCGACGGCGCGCTGACATATGCGCTCGCGACCACCGGGGCCCCGGCAGGTTTCAGCTATGTTGCCAATGGCACTGGGATCAACGTGTTCCAGGGTGCCACTTTGGTGCTGCAGATCACGCTCAATTCCGCGACCGGTGCCTATACCGTGACCCAGGTCGCCCCAATCCAGCACCCCGCTGGCGACAACGAAAACAATCAGGTCTTTACCCTGAACTACACTGTCACCGACGCCGATGGCGACGTGGCACCTGGCACCGTCAACATCGACGTTGACGATGATAGCCCGGTTGCGGCCAATGATACCGATGCTCTGCTGGCCGGCGCCACCGGCCCCGCCACCGGCAACGTGCTGACCGATGCGTCGGCGGGCGATGCCGGTGATGGCGATACTGGCGCGGACAGCCTGGGCGCCGATGGCGGCTCGGTTACCGCGATCAGCGGCGCTGGCGGCGCTGGCACGATCGGCGGGGCAACTGTCGGCGCGCATGGCACGCTGACGTTGAACGCGGACGGCTCTTACAGCTATGTCCGTTCGGGCACCGGCGCGATCAACGCGACCGACGTGTTCACTTACACCGTGACCGATGGCGACGGCGATACCGCGACTGCGACGCTCACCATCACGCTGCAGGATGCCGTGCCGATCACCGGCGCCAATGCCAATGTCCAGCTCGACGATGACGCGCTCGCCGGCGGCAACCCGGGCGGCACTGGCGATGACCCGGATGCGGTCAACATCAGCGGAACCCTCTCGGGCTCGGGCGGCGACGGCGCGCTGACCTGGGCGCTGAGCACCGCCGGTGCACCGGGCGGGTTCAGCTATGTTGCCAACGGCACCGGGCTCAACGTGTTCCAGGGCGCGACCCTGGTGATGCAGGTCACGCTCAACAATGCGACCGGGGCCTATACGGTCACGCAGCTCGCGCCGATCGATCATGCCGCGCTGGGCGACGAGAACAACGCGACGTTCCAGCTCAACTACAATGTCACCGACGCCGATGGCGACGTCGCTGGCGGCAGCCTGGTGATCGATCTCGACGACGACACCCCGCTGACCGCCAATGACACCGATGCGCTGCTGGCCGGTGCCACCGGCCCCGCGACCGGCAACGTGCTGACCGACGCCGATCCCGGCGATACTGGCGACGGCGATACCGG
>JAGXTB010000109.1 GCA_018334165.1 Sphingomonadales bacterium
GCCGGTCTTTTCCGCCGCCACCACCAAGCTGATCAAGGCCTGGAAAAAGCACAACGGCGGGGAACTGACCGGGCTGTCCTCCTATGGCTGGCTGTGCGAATGCCAGGACTGGCAGCACAGCAAGTTCGCCTGGAGACGCACCGCCATCCGTCAGCTGCAAAAGGATGTCCTGGTAGTAACGGTCAAGGTCAACGCCGGCTTTGGCGATTGGGGCACCCAGCAGCTTACGATGGTCAAAGAGGGGCAGCGCTGGCTGATCGACGATCTGTCGAGCGAAAGCGCGCCGTTCGGGGTCAAGGCGGCAATGCGTCAGGAACTGACTGAGAAGCCCGGCAGCTGATGAAGCTGTGGCGGCTTACCCGCACGCCGTTCGTCGCGCTCGACGGCAAAGGGGCAGAGCTGCATGGCGCCCGCTATGCGCCGCCGGGCCATCCGGTGGTGAGCCTGGCCAGCGAGGCCGGGCTCGCGGTGCTGGTGGCACTGCGTTACCAGCCGCGCGACCTGGTGGGCATCCCTGACGATTTCGTGCTGGGCTGGACCGAAGTGGGCACGGTGCCGCTTCGCGTGCCCGATCCCGATGAGGATACGATCCGTGCTTTCGTGGGCGAATGGCTGGAGAGCCAGCGCTCGCTAACTTGCGCGATCCGCTCGAAAGTGCTGCCCGAAGCCGACGTGATCTACCTCAACCCACGCCATCCCCACGCCGCTCGGGTCGCCCCGCTCACAACCCGCCCGTTTGACTTTGCCGAATGCCTGCACCGCCCGCCGATGCTGGACAGCTTTCAGGAACCCCAATGACCATAACCGTGCTCAACGCATTGCTGCGCCCGCTGCTCGAAGCGCGCTTGCCCGGCTGGGTCGATGCCCGCTGGTACGCCAGCAAGGATGAGGCCTTCGCGCTCGCGCCCGAGGCCGAGATCGGCTGGTTCGACATGCATTCGAAGGCCGACATGGCCGAAGTGTTCCGCCTCGCAACGCGGCTCAAATGGCTCAATTCGGTCTATGCCGGGGTCGAGGCGTTCCCGCTCGATGTGCTCGAAGCGCGCGGGGTCATGCTGACCAACGGGGCCGGGATCAACGCGGTGCCGATCGCCGAATATGTCGTCATGCTGATGCTGGCCCATGCCAAGGACTACCGCGCGGTGGTGCGCGCGCAGGACCGGCATGAGTGGCTGAAGGATTCGCCCGGCAAGCGCGAGCTTTACGGCAGCAAGGCGCTGATCCTGGGTTACGGCGCGATCGGGCAAGAGGTCGAGGCGCGGTTGGCGGCGTTCGGGGTCGAGGTAACCAAGGTCCGCCGCTCCGCCGGACCGGGCGTGCTCACTTCTGATGAGTGGCGCGCGAGGCTGGGCGAGTTTGACTGGATCGTGATCGCAGTTCCCGCCACGGCGGACACCGAACATATGATCGGCGTGGCCGAGCTGGGGGCGATGAAGGCCGAGGCGGTGCTGGTCAATGTCGCGCGCGGATCGGTGATCGATCAGGCGGCGCTGGTGGCAGCCCTGCAGGAGCGCCGGATCGGCGGGGCCTTGCTCGATGTTACCACGCCCGAGCCGCTGCCCGGGGATCACCCGCTGTGGGCGCTGGAGAACGCGCAAGTCACCATGCACCTGTCGGGCCGGGCACAGAACAAGGTGTTCGAGCGTTCGGCCGAGCGGTTCCTGGTCAATCTGGAGCGGTATCACCGCGGTGAGCGGCTGGAGCCATTGGTGGACTACGCGGCGGGGTACTAGGGGCAATCCAGATCAGGCCCAAAAAAGCCCCTCCCCTGCGGGGAGGGGTTGGGGTGGGGGCTCGACGCCAGCGTGGAACCCCCATCCCAACCCTTCCCCAACGGGGAAGGGCTACTTCAGTTCGGCAAGGGGCTGGTAATCGCTAAGCCTCGTCCAGCACCAGCAGTTCCAGCTCCACTTCCAGCCGCGGTTGGGGCAGGGCGGTGTGCTCGACCCTCACCACCGCCGCATCGGCCACCAACAAGCGCGGCAGCGCGAATTCGTGTTCGGGCAGGGCGTCGATCAACACCTCGCCCGCCGCCACCGCTTCCTCGCCGGTGAAAGCCAGCACCACCACGTGCTTCGATCCCGAAAAGGTCACGCTGGCCCAGGCGCGTTCGCTGTGGCGGACCAGTTCGGCCTGGCCCTGGGCAAGCTCCAGGACGGCCGAAAGCAGGGCCATCCAGGGGGTGCGGCGGGCCTTGCGGCGGGCGGCAGAGACCAGCGCCTGGTCCAATGAAAGATCAATTTGCACGGCAGTCCTCGCGATAGATGTTCATGAAATGTTCCACACGTTTCGCGGTTGCGGTACGAGGTGTGCGGCCGTTGCGCAGGTCCTGGACAAAGCGCGGGTCATGGGCGGCGAGCCGTCCGAACTTGGTCCAGGGCATACCGGTTTCGCGCAGGAAGCGCTCGATCCGGGTAATCAGCATGGGCATTGTTCTCCTTGTTGTGGCCCGGTTGCATGAGGCGAATCGCTGTAGGAATAATCCTGTTCTTTCCTGTGAAATCCTACTTGTCTAGGAAAAATACATCGTGTAGGACAAATTCATGGTTACCCACGATCCCCGCACGCGGCTGCTCAAACTGGCCAGTGAGCAGAACGCCAGCCTCTCGGGCTTGTCCGAGTTGATTGGTCGCAATTCCACCTATCTTCAGCAGTTCATCCGTAAGGGCTCTCCGCGCAAACTCGAAGAAACCGACCGGCGCACCTTGGCCCGGTTCTTCGGCGTGGATGAGGCGGAACTGGGCGCGCCAGAGGATTTTTCCAACGCTCCGCCCGCCGGAAAGGTACTACGCGGCGAATGGGTCGATGTGCCGCGCCTGCCGCTGGGTGCCTCGGCCGGGCCGGGGCTGCTGCCGGGCGAGGAACTCCCCATCGGCGCCTTCCGCTTCTCCGCCCGCTGGCTGCGTGAGCAAGGCCTCGACCCCGCCCAGCTCTCGGCGATCCGGGTCGAAGGCGATTCGATGGAAGCCACCTTACGCGACGGCGACGAAATCCTGGTCGATCGCACCCCGCGCCATTGGCGCGACGGGATCCACGTGGTGCGGGCAGGGGATGCGCTGATGGTCAAGCGGCTGGACCTGGCCCGCCCCGGCGTGGTCGCGCTGGTCAGCGACAACCCGGCTTACCGGACGCTTGAGCTGGAGCCGGGGGAGGTCGAGGTGATCGGGCGGGTAGTGTGGAAGAGCGGGCGCTTGTAGACCAATCTACATCGTCACTTGGCTGCATCCTTGTGTTCGACAAGTGCCACCAGGCTGTGGTGGATATCCGCGCCGAAGCGATGGTCGTAGGCAATCCAGGCTCCAGTGATTGCCATTGACCAGATAACGCTGAAGAGTGACCCGATCAGGAAATACTCGGCATTGAGTTGCTTATCCAGCTCCTTGAACCTTGCAATCGTCTTCAAAGCGATCACTGCAGCAAGTATCTCCCAACGCCCGACAATGATGGTGGAGGCGAGTACAATCCGCTCGAGCGAGCCGATGATACGACCTGCGCTCTTGGTTGCTTCGTCGGTCGCTTCGATCGCCGCCTTCATTCCGCTGGTATGAAACAGAAGGCGGCAGGCGAAGTTTCCTGCACTCGTGAGCAGATATACGCCGATCAGGCAGTAGGCCGTGGCGTGGGCGATTGTCAGCATCTCGGAAGGCCATTTTGGCGATCGAGATGAGATAACACTTCCATGATCGTTTGAAAAATCAATAGGTATGCGTCGAAGTCTCCTGAGCTTCGGACCTTATAGATTGAGTGGACCGAGACATTGCGTTGGCGGGCAAGTTCGGATGCGCTGGCACCGGCAAGGAAAGCGCCGATGTCGCGGCGTTGCCGATCAGTCCATCGCCGCTCAATGGTGCTCAGCGCAACGCCGAGCGCTTCAAGATTTGGTTCGAGCAACGGTTCGCCCCCAAGCGCGAACCGGTAGAACGAAATCGCCCGCTTGTCGTTTAGTTTGCTGCGGGTTTGTGACAGACCTTCGCCCATCATGTTCCATGCTCGCTGGTCATTGATCGGCGATTTGAGATCAACCAGCCCGATTGCGAAGCGGCAAGCGATTTGATCTTCGAGTAGCTTGAATCGCAATTTGCGGGCCAGAGAGAAGGCAGCAGAGAGGGAATTCACCAGGCCCTGGAATTCATCGCCAAGTGTGATAGTCAGCGGGGACGTCAGGACTTGGGCGCCTTCTGCATTGCTTTCGTTGACGGCGCGATTGAATTGAACGTGCAACTGCTCGACATCGGCTGCCTTTTCGCTTCCGACGATATCACCCATGATGGCGACATAGCGATTGGAGCTGGATTTACCCGTCATGGGGTCAAAATTGCCATGTAAACGAAAATGGGTCAATTTCTAATTTGACCCTGAATCTTCGACACCGCTGATCACGGACAGCGTAATCAACATTTGCCTGCCACGCGATCCCTCGCCATGAAACGCCAATGACCGAAGCCCAAACCGAACCGCCCGTCCGCGTCGGGATCATTCCCGTGACCCCGCTCGAGCAGAACTGCTCGCTGATCTGGTGCACCAAAACGATGAAGGCCGCGCTGGTTGATCCGGGTGGGGATCTGGACAAGCTGAAGGCCGCCGTGGCCAAAGTCGGGGTGACGATTGAGAAGCTGCTGCTGACCCACGGGCACCTTGACCATTGCGGGCAGGCCGGGATGCTCGCCAAAGAACTAGGTGTGCCGATCGAAGGGCCGCACGAGGACGACCGGTTCTGGATCGCTCGGCTGGCCGAAGACGGCGGCAAGTACGGCATGCACGCCGAGGTGTTCGAGCCCGATCGCTGGTTGAAAGATGGCGACACTGTCACCGTGGGCGAGGCTACGCTCGATGTGATCCATTGCCCGGGGCACACGCCGGGGCATGTGGTGTTCCACTATCCGCTGGGGCATCTGGCGATTGTTGGCGATGTGCTGTTTGCCGGTTCGATCGGACGGACCGATTTTCCGCGCGGCAATCACCAGGACCTGATCGATTCGATCACCCAGAAGCTGTGGCCGCTGGGCAATGACGTAACCTTCATCCCCGGCCACGGCCCGACCAGCACTTTCGGGCGCGAGCGGCAGGTCAACGGGTTTGTCAGCGACTATGCGCTGAGCGGCTAGGTCCTCCCCGGAACCAGCCCGGGGAGGATAGCGAACTACATCTTTCCGAGTGCGATCATCACCGCCACTACGGCCAGGCCGATCTGGGTCAGCATGGTGACCAGGACGCCAGCGCCGCGGCCGGCTTCGAACTTGCCGCCGTCCATGCCCAGGCCATGAGCGACGCGGGCCAGGATATAGGCCGCCGCGACATAGGGAAGCCAGGTGCCGCCGCGGGCTGCCAGTTCGATCAGGCCGACCAGCGCCAGCACCCAGGGGGTATTCTCGGCAAAGTTCAATTGCGCGCGCATCCGGCGTTCGAGCAGGTCGTTCCCACCGCTGCCGACCCCAATCTTTTCCTTCGCGCGGATCTGGCCGCAGCGTATCGCCAGCCAGAAATTGACCAGCGCTGCGGCGGCCGCCATGCACAGTGTGGTGGGTAGCAGCATTTCCATCGACTTCTCTCCCCTGTCAGGCCATCCCCGAAATGGGGACGGGTAGTGCTTGCAACGGCCAAGAAATTCGCTATAGGCGCGCCTTCGCAAGCCGCCGGCCCCTAAGGCCCGGGCATGGCTTATCTAGACGAAACCGGAATTTGCAGGAACAGGTGCCGCGATGGCTGTCCCCAAAAGAAAAACTTCGCCCTCTCGCCGGGGCATGCGCCGCAGCCATGATGCGCTGAAGGTCGAAGCATTCCACGAATGCCCGAACTGCGGCGAACTCAAGCGCCCGCACAACCTGTGCAGCGCTTGCGGCCACTACAACGGCCGCGAAATCATCGCGGTCGGGCTCTAAGCTCGTTTAACCGGAGATTGCGCATATGAGCCTGCCGCGTATCGCCGTTGATGCGATGGGCGGCGATGAAGGCGTGCGCGTGATGATCGAAGGGGCGGCGCTGGCACGGCGTCGCCACGATCGTTTCAAATTCCTGCTGGTTGGCGATGAAGAGCGGATCAAGGCCGCGCTCGATCATCACCCCAACCTGCGCGAAGCCTCTGAAGTGCTGCACGCTCCCGATGTGGTGAGCGGCGATGAAAAGCCCACTCAGGCGCTGCGCCGGGCCAAGACCACATCGATGGGCATGGCGATCGACGCGGTCAAACGCGGCGAGGCTGGCGGCGCGGTCAGCGCGGGCAACACCGGCGCGCTGATGGCGATGGCCAAGCTGGCACTGCGGACCATGCCCGGGATTGACCGGCCGGCGCTTTCGGCGCTGCTGCCGACGCTGGGCGACAATGACGTGGTGATGCTCGATCTGGGCGCCAACACCGAATGCGATGCCCGCAATCTGGTGCAGTTCGCAATCATGGGTGCAGCCTATTCGCGGATCGTTACTGGCAACGAGGCACCGCGGGTCCGCTTGCTCAATATTGGCACCGAAGAGAACAAGGGCACCGAGAACCTCCAGTCCGCCGCCATGCAGCTCAAGGCCGCAGCTGCCGAGCTGTCGATCTCGTTCGACGGTTTCGCCGAAGCGGACAAATTGAACCGCGGCGATGTTGACGTGGTGGTGTCGGATGGATTTTCGGGCAACATTGCGCTGAAAGCCGTTGAAGGCACCGCGCGGTTTGTGACCGACCTGCTGCGCCGGGCCTTTGCCAGCTCGCTGCGCTCCAAGTTCGGTTTCCTCGTCTCGCGCCCCGCGACCGAGCTGCTCAAGCACCACCTCGATCCCAACAACCACAACGGCGCGGTTTTCCTGGGCCTCAACGGTGTTGTCGTGAAAAGCCACGGTTCGGCCAATGCGCTGGGCGTCGCCAATGCCGTGGCAGTCACCGCGCGGCTGCTGGAGGCCAACCTGACCGAACGCATCGCCGCCGACCTGGCGCGACTGGGCGAGGAAAACCTGCGCCGGGCATCCCAGTCATCCGGGCAGGCTTCGGCGTGATCCGTCGTTCGGTTCTGCTGGGCACCGGCTCGGCGCTGCCCGAACGCGCGGTCAGCAATGCCGAATTGGCCAAGACCGTCGATACCAGCGATCAATGGATCGTCGAGCGCACCGGGATCCGCAATCGCCATATCGCGGGCAAGGGCGAGACCACCGGGACTCTGGCGATCCTGGCAGCCCGGCGCGCGCTCGAAGCGGCGGGGCTTGAAGGCAAGGACATCGGCCTGATCGTGCTGGCCACCGCCACGCCCGACAACACGTTCCCGGCCACCGCCGCCAAGGTCCAGCACGCGATTGGCGCGAATGGTGGGATCGCCTTCGATGTCGCCGCGGTCTGCTCGGGCTTCCTCTATGCCATCGCGGTGGCGGATTCGATGCTGCAATCGGGCATGGCCCAACGCGCGCTGGTGATCGGCGCCGAGACGATGAGCCGGATCCTCGATTGGGAAGATCGCACCACTTGCGTGCTGTTTGGCGACGGGGCCGGGGCGGTGGTGCTCGAATCGCGCGAAGTGGCCGAGGACGGCCCGGGAATCATCGCCTCGCGGCTCCACGCCGATGGGGCGCACTGCGATCTGCTCTGTGTCGACGGCGGGCCTTCCAGTACCGGCACGGTCGGCCATATCAGGATGCGCGGGCCAGAAGTATTCAAGCATGCCGTGGTCAACCTCGCCGGGGTGCTGGCCGAAGTGCTGGCTGCGGCTGGCATCGAGCCCAAGGACGTTGATTGGGTGGTGCCGCATCAGGCCAACCAGCGAATCCTCGATGCGACCGCCCGCAAGTTCGGATTGCCGCCCGAAAAGGTGGTGGTGACGGTTGACCGGCACGCCAATACCTCGGCCGCATCGGTGCCGCTGGCGCTCGATACCGCGGTGCGCGACGGGCGAATCAAGCCCGGTGACTTGCTGGTGCTTGAGGCGATGGGCGGCGGTTTCACTTGGGGCGCCTGCGTCCTTCGCGCCTAGTTCACTGATATCTACGACCGAATCCCGACAGCCGCGTTGCATTCGCGCGGCGTTGGGTTATGCTCCGAATCACGGGTCGTGCGAACATTGCTAGGGAAGGGGCTGATGCGCTCCATGAGTACTCTCACACGGGCCGATCTGGCCGAAGCACTGAACCGCAAGCTGGGGCTTTCGCGGTCCGAATCGCTCACCATGGTTGAATCGATTCTCGATCACATGTCGAACGCGCTCGAACAGGGCGAAAACGTCAAGATTTCAGGGTTTGGCACCTTCTTGCTGCGCGATAAGGGCGAGCGGATCGGGCGCAATCCCAAGACCGGGGTTGAAGTGCCGATCACCCCGCGCCGGGTGCTGACCTTCCGGGCCAGCCAGATGCTCAAAGAACGGATCGCCCGAGGATGAGCGCTGCTGCGCCTCCGACCTTCGCCGACGGCAAGGATCCGGAGGCGCTGCGCACGATTGGCGAAGTGGCCAAGGCGCTGGGAATCCGGCAGCATGTGCTGCGCTATTGGGAAGAACAGTTCCCGATGCTGAAGCCGCTCAAGCGTAGCGGCGGGCGGCGGTATTATCGCAGTGAAGATGTCCGCATGGTCGAGGCGATCGACCGGCTGGTCCACAAAGAGGGCTATACCCTCAAAGGTGCCAAGCAGGCACTCCAGGGGCGGACCAGCAGCACACCGCTGGCACCAAGCGCACCGGTCGCACAGCCAGCGGCGTCAGGGGCGCCGATTAATTCCAACTTCGCCTATCGCGCGCGGTTGATTTCACTGCGCACCACTCTGGTCAACGCGCTCCACGACGCCTAAATGCCTCCGCGAAAGCGAGGTTACTCCCCATGAGCAAGAGCTACGACGCCGATCTGGCGCTCTACATCAATGGCAGCTGGAAGAGCAGCGAGGGACGCGACATGTTCCCGGTGATCGACCCGGCGCTGGGCGAAACCATTGCCGAAGTGCCGCTGGCAAGCCCGGCCGACCTTGATGAAGCGCTGGACGCGGCGGACAAGGGCTTTGTCCTGTGGCGCGCCACTCCCGTCGAACAGCGCGCCGCAGTGCTGCGCAAGACGGCCGACTTGCTGCGCGAACGCGCCGACGCGATTGCCCGCCTGCTCACGCTGGAACAAGGCAAGCCGCTGGCCGAAGCGCGCGCCGAAGTTGTCGGCAGCGCCGCCCTGTTCGATTGGTGCGCGGCCGAAGCGGTGCGGATCTATGGCCGGGTGCTGGTTCGCCCGACCGGGCAGCGCTCGATGATCAACAAGCAGCCGATCGGCCCCGTGGCGGCGTTCAGTCCGTGGAACTTCCCGATCTCGCTGATGGCCAAGAAGATTGCTTCGGCACTGGCGGTGGGCTGCTCGGTGATCGCCAAGCCGCCCGAGGAAACCCCGGGCTGCACCGGCGCGCTGGTGCGCTGCCTGGCCGATGCCGGGCTTCCGGCCGGCGTGGTCCAGCTGGTCCACGGCGTCCCCGATGCGGTCAGCCGGCATCTGCTGGCCTCGCCGGTGATCCGCAAGGTCAGCTTCACCGGCTCGGTCCCGGTCGGCAGGCATCTGATGCGGCTCGCCGCCGATGGGCTCAAGCGGGTGACGATGGAACTGGGCGGCCACGCCC
>JAGXTB010000110.1 GCA_018334165.1 Sphingomonadales bacterium
CACGTACCCCTCCACCATGCTGCGCATGGTCCCCCTCCCCGTGCCGGGGAGGATTTATGCTGACCCTCGCCACAGTCACCCCGGGCGAACCGGAGATCTTCGCATCGCTCCAAGGCGAAGGGCGCAGTGCGGGCCTGCCCTGTACATTCGTTCGCCTCAGCCGCTGCAACCTCGCCTGCACCTGGTGCGACACCGCCTATACCTGGCGGTTCGAAGGCGACAACCGACCGCACCGCGATGGCATAAGTTTCGAACGCAGCGCCAACCAAATAACCCTAAGCGAGGAAGAAACCGCCGCGCGGATCATGGCGTTGGGGGGCAACCGGCTGGTGATCACCGGGGGCGAGCCCTTGCTGCAAGGCGCGGGCCTGGCGCGGATGGTGGCGCTGCTGGAGGGCCATGCGGTCGAGATCGAGACCAACGGCAGCGTGCAGCCGCATCCCGCGCTTGATCCCTTGGTGGCGCAGTACAATGTCAGCCCCAAGCTCAGCCATTCGGGCAACCCGGCCGAGCTGGCGCTGATCCCGGAGCGGCTCGCCGCCTGGGCCGCCGATCCGCGCGCCTGGTTCAAATTCGTGGTCGCCAGCGCGGCAGATGTCGAGGAAGTCGCCGCGCTGGTCAGCGCTCACGGCCTGCCGCGCGAGCGGGTGATGCTGATGCCTGAGGGCACCTCCAGCGAGACCCTGCGCAGCCGCGAAAGCTGGCTTGCACCGCTATGCCTTGAGCATGGCTTCGGGCTCTCGGACCGGCTGCATATCCATCTTTACGGCGATACGCGCGGGACGTGAAAAGAGTTCACCCGAAGGACCGAAGAGGTCTGTGTGCGCCGCAGGCGACTCTCTCGGCATCTTTCCTTAGGAAAGCCACCCCGATTCGAACGCGGCTGCGCCGCAAGCGCCAACTTCTTGGGTGCTTTGGGTGAAACCCAAACGAGCCTACCGCCCCTGCGCGCGCCAGCGTTGGACGGTGCGGTGGACCATGTCCTCTTCGCCGCCCGACTGGCTCCACAGCTCGGTGATGCTGGGGTCGGCCGAGGCCGGGCGTTTCATCTCTTCAAGGTCGTCGAAAGCGACGCGGATCGGGATCGAGACGCCCTCGCCGCAGATGATGCATTCGCGGTTACGCAGCGCCGGAATCGAATCGAGGAACCCGCGGGCGCCTTCGGGCATCGCGGCTTTCACGAAGGCCTGGTCGCGGTCGTTGTTGAGGCGCATCGAGATGATCGTGCCGCACTGCGAGAGCACGCCTTCGGCCAGGTCCGACGGACGCTGGGTAATCAGCCCCAGCGAAACGCCATACTTACGGCCTTCCTTGGCGATCCGGCTGAGAATCCGGCCGACCGAGGACCCGTCAGAGTTCTTCTCGTTCGGCACATAGCGGTGCGCTTCTTCGCAGATCAGCAGCACCGGGCGCGTCTTTTCGTCGCGCGACCAGATCGCAAAGTCGAACACCATCCGGCTGAGCACCGCAACCACGGTGCTGGTGATGTCCGAAGGCACGCCCGACACGTCGATGATCGAGATCGGCTTGCCCTTGCTCGGCATGCGGAAGATCTTGGCGATGAATTCGGCCATCGTATCGCCGACCAGCATGCCGGAGAACATGAACTGGAAGCGCGGATCGGCCTTGAGCTCGTCGATCTTGGTCTTGATCCGCATGAACGGGGCCGAGCTGGTCGCCTTGTCGAGCTTGCCCATTTCGGTCTGGATCATGTTGGTCAGATCCGACAGCAAGTAGGGGATCGGGCTGTCGACGGTGATCTTGCCCATGCTTTCGGCCAGGCGGTTCTTGCTGCGCGCGGCGAGCAGGCACTTGGACAGGATGTCCATGTCTTCCTGGCGGTCGTTGCCGCTGGAGGTCAGGAACACTTCGCAGTGTTCCTCGAAATTCATCAGCCAGTAGGGCATCTGCAGGTTCGAAACGTCGAAGATCATGCCGGTAGTCTTGAACGCCGCCGAATATTCGCCGTGCGGGTCAATCATCACGATATGGCCTTCGGGCGCGGCTTCGCAGATCCGGTGGAGGATCAGCGCGGCGCTGGTCGACTTGCCGGTACCGGTCGAGCCGAGCAGCGCAAAGTGCTTGCCCAGCATGGCGTCGATATAGAGCCCGGCGCGAATATCGCGGGTCGGGAAGACAGTGCCGACCTGGATGCTCGAACGGCCGTCGCTGGCGTAGATCTGCTTGAGGTCGTTGCTGGTCGCGGGGAAAATCAGCGCGCCAGGGATCGGATAGCGGGTGACACCGCGGCGGAAGCTGTGGATGCGGCCCGTCAGACGTTCCTCATCGCCTTCGCCCAGGAAGTCGATCTGGGCCATGATCCCGCCGGGGGTCTTGGCGTCCTGGCGCTGGGAGCGAACCGAGGCGAGCAGCCAGCCCTTGCCGACCCGGATCTTGATCTGGCTGCCGACCTGTCCGGCCAGCGCGATCGAGGGATCGACGTCGTTCGAACATTCCTGCAAACGCTGCAGATCGAGCGCAATGGCCGAGCCGGAACCGGCGATTTCAAGCACGATACCGATCGGTTCGCGGGCATTGTCAAAATCCTGAGTGCTGGCAGTAGCCTGCGCCGCATCCGCCGGAATCTCGGCGGCCTGCGCGGCGCGTGCTGCACCAAAACCCTGACCGCTCATATCGTTCATTGTCACGAGGTTCCCTCTCGCCGAGCCCGATGCTGGCGAATGCTGTGGTATGCGAGAGATGTTAATATTGGCCTAAATCGGCCAGTTTCCGCGGCTCAGACCAGCGCGAACAAGCGGCCTGCCAGGAACCCCATGCCAATCGAAAGCAGGACCGCCAGGAGGCCATAGACGAAGCCGTAATCCTGCGAGAAATCGGCCACCGCCTTTTCAAACCCCAGCTTCTTCACTTCGACCCGGCTGATCGCCGAAGCCACCACCCGGCCGCGGCTGATGGCAAAGGTTTCAGCGGTATAGACTCCGGTCTGCACGCTCGACGGCAGCGCGATGCGCGCCTGGTAAAGCACTTGCTGGCTGACCTGCACGCCCCTGGTGTCCTGCCGGTAGAGTCCCTCACGGCTCATCAGATCGACCAGCCCGGCCGACATCCGCGCCTGTTCCTTGGGATCGTAAGACCCGATCGGCGACAATTGCAGCCAGGGCAGCCCCAACTCGTAAATCGCGGCGGTCTTGTCATCGACGATCCGGCCGATCGGCTTGGACGAGGCGACCGCGAAATAGGTGGGTGCGGAGCGAAACTCGACGCTTTCGGCGTTGACCCAGATCCCGGCGATCCGCTGCTTTTCACGCAGGACAATCGATTTGGTCGGCCCTTTCAGCACCACGACGATGTCATAGTCCGGCCCGGCGCGGGTGCCATCGGGGCTGAGGATCGCGCCAAACAGCACCAGTTCGGTGCCGCGAAAGCCCTGGCGGACCTGGACTTCGTGCTGCGAAATCTCGGGCACCAGGATCGGATCGCGCGCGCCGCCGAGGAGAATCAGGGCAAGGAGCAGGAACAGCCGCTTCATGACGGCGTCACCGTGTAGATCTCGTCGGGCCGCCAGGCCAGCCCCAGTGCCAGCCACAACGCCACGAACAGCACCACCCCGGCCAGCACGAACCGCAGCCGCTCGGCCGGGAGCTTTTGCGCCAGTTGCGCCCCGATCTGCGCGCCCGAAACCGAGCCCAGCAGCAATAGCGCCGCCAGCACGATATCGACCGCACGGGTGGTCATGGCATGCATCATGGTGGTGGCCATGGTCACGAACAGGATCTGGAACAGCGAGGTTCCAACCACCACATTGGCGCTCATCCCCAGGATGTAGAGCATCGCCGGGACCAGCACGAAACCGCCGCCGATCCCCATCAGCATGGTCAGGATCCCGGTCGCGATTCCCAGGATGAGCGGAGCCAAGGGCGAGATGTAGAGCCCCGAGCGGTAGAACCGCCAACGCATCGGCAGGCTGGCGACCATCGGGTGGTGGCGGCGCTTGCGGGCCGGGAGTGCAACGCCGGTCTTCTGGGCCTGCAGCGCCTGCCAGCTTTCACGTGCCATGATCCAGCCGATCGAGCCCAGCAAGATCACGTAGAGCAGGTTGATCACCACATCGATCTGACCCAGCGCCTGGAGCAGGCTGAACAGCGCCGCGCCGATCAGGGTGCCAATCAGGCCGCCAGCGACCATCACCGCGCCCATCTGGTAATCGACCCCGCCGCGCCGGGTATGGGCAAAAACCCCCGAAACGCTGGCCCCGGTGACCTGGCTGGCGGCCGAAGCCGCAGCGACTGTCGGGGGGATTCCATAGAAGATCATCAAGGGCGTGGTCAGGAACCCGCCGCCCACTCCGAACATGCCCGACAGAATCCCCGTCAGCGCGCCCAGCGCGACGATTACCAGGCCGTTGACCGCAAGGTTGGCGATGGGAAGATAGACGTCCATGCTTGGCCCAAGGGCCTAGCCCACCAGCATGGCCAAAGGAAGGCGCTGCCCCTAAAAACCCACTGAAACCGTCACTACCGGGCCTGAACCCGGCGCGGCCCCGCCGGCCAGGCGGAAACGGTAGTCGGCCGCAAGCCGCGAGGTCGCGCCGCCCAGCGGGATTTCCAGCGTGGCCGTGGGACCAAGATCGAGCCGACTGGCCCCGCGCTGCGCCCCGCCCCAGGCTCCGCCGCCCGCCCGCAGGCGAAACTTGCCAAGGCTGGCCAGTGGCTTTTCGATCCGGGCCTGGCCATCGACAAAGCCCGTCGCATCGCGCCCGCCGACATAGCCGGCCTGGAGATAGGCCTGTCCGCGCAGCCCGCCGGGCAGCTGCGCCGGAGGCAATTCGGTGACCAGCGCGGCGGCCGGACGCACCACTGTGCCAGTCATGGTCCGGGTCGCGCGGCCTTCGACCATTGCTGCGACCGGCAATTGTTTCAACGGACGGAAGGCAAAGCCCAGCGCA
Organism: Sphingomonadales bacterium; assembly: GCA_018334165.1. Classification (GTDB taxonomy): domain Bacteria; phylum Pseudomonadota; class Alphaproteobacteria; order Sphingomonadales; family Sphingomonadaceae; genus Novosphingobium. The sequence goes on from JAGXTB010000110.1 coordinate 4,907, forward strand.
ACTTCTTCGCCGCGGGGCCGCTCGATCCCGCTGGCGGCGCGTAAGTATAGCGTCGGGCGCCAGGCGCTGGCCGCGGCCAGCCGGTAGCGCAGCACCGCTCCGGCCTGGCTGCCACCATAGAAACCGGCTGGAACAATCGCCCCGGGCAGGCCGGCACCGGGCGCGTTGAAGCCATTGCCGCCCTGTCGCCAGAGCAACCAGGCATCGCCTGACCAGCGCGCCAGTGCGGGGGCCTGACCTTCCCGAAGATCGGTTGGCGGGGTGACAGGAGCGGAGGCAAGCATCGCAGGAACAGCCAGCGGTGGCGGCACGGTAGCCATGTTGGCCTCGCGCTCGGTCAGCGGCATCTGGCTGGCAACCATCAGCATCTGATGATGCGCTTCGGATTGCAGCATGACTTCGCGCTGGCGCTTGGCCTTGGCCGGATCCATCGGCGGCGCGAGCTCGAACGTCGGGGCGGGCAATGGCTCGCCCGCAGGCGCGATCTTGGGCATCGCGGCGGGTTCGGCAGGCTTGGCCCGGCGCGGGGCCAAAGCGGGGGCCGATTTGTCTACGCCGGGCTTGGCCAGTGGCTTGATCGGCTGCACCGGTTCCGCCGCCGGAACCACTTGCGGCGCTTCCCACAAGGCAGCGCGCGCGCCGACCCAGCTGACCATCAGCAACGCCAGCGCCAGCAGCGGCTGCCCGCGCGGCCTGACCAGGCGCCGCTTGGGCGGCGGAGAGGGCGGCCGGCTGCTCATGCGCGGACCTTGCGGGGGCGGATCAGGGCCGGGTGCAGCTCGTGCGCGGTCTTGTCCCAGGTGACCCGGCCGTCTTGCAGCGAGCGGAAATAGGCGCTCAGCGCGCGGCGCCCGGCCATGATCGCGATGATATTGGCGACCGGGATCCGCAGCACCGACCGCAGCCCTTCGCGCCAGCCATATTCGCGCCCCGTGAACACCGCGCGCGACACCGCCCGCCACAGGAAGCCGACAAAGCTGGCCAGCAGCATCATTTTCAGCGGGAACGACAGCGCCAGGGCATCGACCTTGCCCAGCGCATGCAACACGATCAGCACGGCATCGAGCAGCAGCAGCAGGTATGCCGCGGCCAGCACCAGCGCGGTCAGCGGCCCGCGCCGGTCGCGCAGCGCCATCCAAATGTCGATCGGGTGAAAGCGCCAGCCCATCCGGTCCCAGCCCTGGAAGGCGATCCCGTGGACCCAGCGGGTCTTCTGGCGCACCGCCGTGTCGAGCCGGTTGGGGAAGTAGCTGCGGGTCGCGACCAGCGCGCCGGCATCGTCGCGCAGCCGCAGGAAGGCGCTGCCGCGCCCTTCGCGCGACAGCAGCATGCCCAGCTCGTAATCCTCGGTAAGGCATTCGGGCGCAAACGGTCCGCTCTCGCCCTCGGCGGCGCGGCGATCGGCCAGCTTGCCCAGCGCCGCGCGCGAAAAGCCGCAGCCTACCCCCGCCGCCGGGATCGAGGCCCCCAGCGCGGCGCGCACGACCATGCCCTTGGCGTGGTTCTCGGCAAATTCGTCAGAGTAATGCCCGGCGATCCAGCGCGAATCGTCCTGCGGTTCGGGGCGGACCGGAAGCTGCACGAAATCGCGCATCACCAGTGCCGCGTCGATCGCCTGCAGCGCGCAAGGGTGGACCATGTCTTCGGCATCGTGGAGCAGGACATTGGCAAAGCTGCGCCCGCGTCGGTCTTCATCGGCACACAGCGCAAAGTAGAGCCGGTTGAGGCAATCGGCCTTGGTGGTCGGCCCCTGGTTGCCCAGCAGCACCAGCCGCAGCCGCGGATCGTCCTGGGCCGCCGCCATCGCCGCGGCCACGGTGGCGGGATCGTTGCGATAGCAACCGACATAGATCGCCAGGTCGCGCTGCGGCCAGGAGGCCAGCATGTGCGCGATGGTTGTGCCGATCACCTGGCTTTCGCGGAAGGCGGGGATCATCACCGCGCAGGCACCCGACAGCGGCTCGGCCCCATAGCCAACCGGCAGGCGCGGCGTGGCGATCTTGCCCTTAAGCCGCAGCCACAGGTAGGCAATGTCGATCGCGAACTCATCAAACAAGCCGATGCAAAACCAGAAGGCGGCAAAGGCCAACAGCTCGCGTTCGGCCAGCAAGAGCCAGTCCAACGCCGCCACGGCCATTCCCCCCGCTTCACCCATTGCCGAATCGCTCGCTCAGGCTGCCCCAAAGACTGCAAGGTTATCGGCAATCCGGTGCCCGTGCAACGCAGCGCAACCTGCAAGTGTCTTACAGTAACCTTATAGTTGGGATTGCGCATTGCCTGTAATCGGAAATGATCGAATTCGATCTGGCCGATACTGCTTTCCAAGCCCGCCGATACCAATTCGCACACCAGCCGACCGATTGCGATTGCCTTTGCGTGCCGTTTCGGGAATTCGGCGTGGCATCATGATGAAGTTCATCCGCCACCCGATCTCTGTCGTGGCCGCACGGGCCAGGCGCTTGCTGCACGGCGAGGCGGGTGCGGGCGTGCTGCTGATGCTGGCGGCGGCCATGGCCCTGGTGCTGGCCAATTCGCCGGCCAGCCATGCCTGGCACGCGCTGCTCCACGAGCCCTTGCGCTGGAGCCCGATTGCCCACCTCTCCAGCCTGCACGACTGGGTCAACGACGGCCTGATGGCGCTGTTCTTCTTCACCGTTGGCCTTGAGATCAAGCGCGAGATCCTGGTCGGCGAGCTGTCCACCCCGGCGCAGCGCCGCCTGCCGGTGCTGGCGGCGGCCTTGGGCATGGCGGTCCCGGCGCTGATCTATCTGACAATCGCCCGCGACATGCCCGCGCTGCACCGCGGCTGGGCGATCCCGACCGCGACTGACATTGCCTTTGCGATCGGGGTGCTGAGCCTGCTGGCAGGCCGCATCCCCGCTTCGCTGCGGTTGTTCCTGCTGACCGTGGCAATCGTTGACGACCTGGGCGCGGTGACGATCATTGCGCTGTTCTATACCGCCGAACTGCACTGGGGCTGGCTGGCCGCAGCGGGAGCAGTGCTGGTCGCACTGTTCCTGGCCGCGCGGCTGGGCGTCCGCCGCCCATGGGTCTTTGCGCTGGGCGGAGCGGCGCTGTGGTACGTCGTGCTGCATTCGGGCGTCCATGCCACGGTTGCCGGAGTCGCTGCGGCGCTGTGCGTGCCGCTGGGGCTCGACCGGCGCGGGGAAAGCCCGCTGCTGCGGATGGAGCACGTGCTCGCCCCGCTCAGTGCCTATCTGGTGGTGCCCATCTTTGCGCTCGCCAACGCCGGGGTGGAGCTGCCCGACCTGACCGCGCCGGGGCTCGAGCTGTCCCTGCCGCTGGCCATCGCGCTGGGGCTGGCGCTGGGCAAGCTCGCGGGGATTTTCGGGGCGGTCTATGCGGCCGAGAAGCTGGGCTTTGCCCGGCGGCCCGAGGGCGCCTCTTGGCTCCACGTTATGGGCCTCGCGCTGCTCTGCGGGATCGGCTTCACGATGAGCCTGTTCATCGCCCAACTGGCCTTCCCCGCCAGCCCCGCGCTGGTCGAACAGGCCAAGCTTGGGATCCTGGCGGGATCGGCGCTGACTGCCTTGCTGGGCTACGCCGTACTGCGGCTCGCGCCGAAGGCCTGAAGCTTACCAGCTGCCGGTGTTGGGCATCGACAGCCACGGCTCGGCCGGCGGCAGATTGCCGTCCTGCAGCAGTTCGACCGAGATGCCATCGGGCGTCTTCACGAACGCCATGTGCCCGTCGCGCGGCGGGCGGTGCACGGTGTGGCCAGCGGCCGAGAGCGCCGCGCAAGTGTCGTAGACATTGTCCACCCGGTAGGCCAGGTGCCCGAAATTGCGCCCGCCATCATAGCCTTGCGGGTCCCAGTTGTGAGTCAGCTCAACCTCGGCCACGCCCTCCTCTCCCGGCGCGGCGAGGAATATCAGGGTGAAACGCCCAGCCTCGCTGTCAAAGCGGCGTACTTCGTCCAGCCCGATCAGCTTGAAGAAGGCGATCGTCGCGTCCGGGTCGGTGACGCGGAGCATCGAGTGGAGGAATTTGGTCATGGGGAGTTCCTATGTTCCGCTGGCGCGGAAGGCAACACCGGCCCGTTCAGAACTCCAGCTTGATCGAGCCCACGACCGTATCGTTCGAAAAGCCATCGATCGAATTGCCATCGACCCCGATGTAGCTGACCCCGACCGAGAGGCTCTTGGTGATGCTGGCAGTGGCGCCCAGCGAATAGTCAAATCCGCCGTCGGTGCTGGTCAACGTCAGCAATTTGGGCGAGAGTGCGCCTGATGTGTAACCCAGGTGCGCATTGAGTGTCACCGGAGTGCCCGGCACACCGCTGCTGAGGTCGCTATAAACATAGACATTGTCATCCCCGCCCAGCGAATCCTGCTTCCATGCATAGTTGACCCCGGCCTTGGCCGTGACCGGACCCAAGGTGGTCGAAAGCGAGGCATAAGGCTCAACGTAATTGCCTTTGCCGAAGCTGCCGTTGGGATAAGTGTACCAGGTTACTCCGGCATCGGCAGTCAACCCGCTGGCCACCTCGCCCGACCAGCCGGCATAGAGATCGACTTCAGCCGAACCGTAGATATCGGGCGCATCCTGCTCAAGGCTGGAACCCCAGGTGCCGACATAAAAGCCGCTGGAGTGCGCAACTTGAATCGAACCCTGGACCGCGAAATCGCCGCCCGAATAGGACAGCCCGCGCCAGCGGTAGTCGGTAACGCCAGTGACATTGCCCGATACGGTCCAGTCGGCCGGCGGATCGGTTTCATCGGCAAATGCGGGAGCGGCGACAAAAGCACCAGTGATCAGAGTTGCGGCGATAAGACCGCGGATGGACGTGAGCATGACAATCTTCCTTGAACGATTGGAGGTGCTTCGTCCCGCCTGCACGCGCCGGTTGCTCCTCGTGGTTGGAAACAATCACAACGCGCATCGGCAGAACTGCACAATCTTGCTGCACTGCACAAGAGCAGATTGGTGCTTATTTTGCGTTAACCATGCGATGTGTGGTTTTGAGGCCACGCCGGGCCGGGCCGCACGGCCAGCGCCATTGTTCGTTAAGCCTCGGCCCGCTATAGGCGGCACAGGAATTCCTCCCCATGCTCAAGTCCTTGCGCACCCTGTTCGGCCTTCGCGAGAGTGGCCCCGCCCCGGCGATCCCGCACGGGCAGCGCGTCTATGCGGTGGGCGACGTCCATGGGCGGCTCGATCTGTTCGATGCGCTGATCGCCGCGGTGGAGGCCGACGACAGTGAGCGCGGCGCATGCGATACCACAATTGTGCTGCTGGGCGACCTCGTCGACCGCGGTCCTGACAGCGCCGGGGTGATCCGTGCTGCACGCGACGTCACGCAACGCCGCAAGGTGCGGATCCTGCTGGGCAACCACGAGGAAATGTTCCTCGACGCGCTGGAAAGCGAGGAAGTGCTGCGGCATTTCCTGCGTTACGGCGGGCGCGAGACGGTGCTGTCCTACCCCATCGATCCCGCCGCCTACCACCGCGCCGAACTGGCCGAGGCGCTGGAGCTGATCCAGGCTTCCGTGCCGCAGGAAGACATCGAATTTCTGCGCAGTTTCGAAGACCAGGTGCGGATCGGCGACTATCTGTTCGTCCACGCCGGAATTCGCCCCGATGTGCCGCTGGAAGACCAGCGCGTGGCCGACCTGCGCTGGATCCGCGAGCCCTTCCTCTCGCACAGTGAGAGCTTTGGCCCGGTGGTGGTCCACGGGCACACGATATTTGAGAAGCCTGATGTGGCCGCCAACCGCATTGGCATCGATACCGGTGCCTACAAGAGCGGACGGTTGACCGCGCTGGGGCTTGAGGGCACCGAGCGCTGGTTGATTGAGGCGCTGGTAGACGAGATTGGCGCGATAAGCGTCACGCAAAGGAGTGCAGCATGAAGATCGCAATGGTCGGCTCGGGCTATGTCGGGCTGGTTTCGGGCGCCTGCTTCGCCGATTTCGGCCACGACGTGGTCTGCATCGACAAGGACCCGGCCAAGATCGAAAGCCTGAAGGCCGGGATCATGCCGATCTATGAGCCGGGGCTGGCCGAACTGGTCACGTCCAACGCCAAGTCCGGGCGCCTCTCGTTCACCACGGACCTGGCCGAAGGGATCGCCGGGGCCAGCGCGATCTTCATCGCGGTCGGCACCCCCAGCCGCCGCGGCGATGGCCATGCCGACTTGTCGTTCGTCTATGCCGTGGCCGAGGAAATCGGACAGAACCTTAAGAACGATGCGGTGGTGGTGACCAAGTCCACCGTCCCGGTCGGCACCGGCGATGAAGTTGAGCGGATCCTCTTCGAAGCCGGGCTGAAGGTGAAATTCGCGGTCGCCTCCAACCCCGAATTCCTGCGCGAAGGAGCAGCAATCGGCGACTTCAAGCACCCCGACCGGATCGTGGTCGGCACCGAGGATGACTGGGCGCGCGGCGTGATGAACGAAGTCTATCGCCCGCTGTTCCTCAACAAGAGCCCGATCCTGTTCACTTCGCGCCGCACCAGCGAGCTGATCAAGTACGCCGCCAATGCCTTCCTCGCGGTCAAGATCACTTTCATCAACGAAATGGCGGACCTGTGCGAAAAGGTCGGCGCGGACGTTCAGGACGTCAGCCGCGGGATCGGGATGGACGGGCGGATCGGCCCGAAATTCCTCCACGCTGGTCCGGGCTATGGCGGCTCGTGCTTCCCCAAGGACACGCTGGCCTTGCTCAAGACCGCCGAGGACTACGAAGCCCCGACTAGAATCGTCGAGGCGGTGGTCAAGGTCAACGATGCCCGCAAGCGCGCGATGGGCCGCAAAGTGGTTGAAGCGCTGGGCGGGGTCGAAGCGGCTCGCGGCAAGAAAGTCGCCATGCTGGGCCTGACTTTCAAACCCAACACCGACGACATGCGCGACAGCCCGGCGATTGCCGTGGCGCAGACGCTGATGGACGCCGGGGTGGAAGTCGCGGCTTACGATCCAGAGGGCATGGAGCTCGCCAAGCCACTGATGCCAGGCGTCGAGATGAAGCCCAATGCCTATGCCGCGATCGAGGGCGCCGACGCCACCGTGATCGTCACCGAATGGGACGCCTTCCGCGCGCTCGACCTCACCCGCGTCAAGGGCCTGATGACCCAGCCGGTGCTGGTTGACCTGCGCAATATCTACGACCCGGCCGAAGTGCGGGCCAAGGGCTTTGCCTATTCGAGCGTGGGGCGGCCGTAACCTCAGCGGAAGGCATCAAACGCCCCCGACACCGTTCGTCCCGAGCGAAGTCGAGGGACCGCCCAGCCGCGCTCCCTCGACTTCGCTCGGGACGAACGGTGCTAGATCAGATTTTGCGTGCGACCCTAGGCATTCCTAGCCATCAGCCCGCCATCCACGGGGATCGTCACCCCGGTAATGTAACTCGCCCCCGGCAGGCACAGGCTGTAGGTCACATGCGCCACCTCTTCCGGCTGGCCATAGCGGCGCAGCGCGGTGCGGCGGTGGGCATAGGTGGCCTTGTCGGCATCGGGGACCTTGGCGGTCATGCCGGTATCGATCGGGCCGGGGCAAATGCAGTTGACGGTGATCCCGATCTTGCCCAGCTCCAGCGCGAGTGCGCGGGTCAGGCCGGTCACAGCGGCCTTGCTGGCGGCATAGGCGCTGTTGCCGCTGGTCGCGCCGAGCGCTTCGGTTGAGGCGATGTTGACGATCCGGCCGTAAGGTGCCTGTTTCAGCCAGGGCAGCGCGGCATGGATCACCCGCTGCTGGGCCGTGGCGTTGACCCGCATCACCCGTTCCCAGACCTCATCGTAGAGGTCGCTATCAATCGCTGCCCAGTTGGAGATGCCTGCGTTGTTGACCACCACGTCGAGCCGGTCGTGCCAGGCGCCGATTGCCGCGACGACCTCGGCTATGCTGGCCGCATCGCCGACATCCATCGCCCAGGACCGCGCCGATCCGCCAGCGGCAAGGATCTCGCCCGCCACCGCCTCGGCCCCTTCGGCGTTGACATCGGTCACCGCGACATGCGCGCCCTCCTCGCCAAACAGCCGCGCGGTGGCCCTGCCCATGCCGCTGGCCGCTCCAGTCACCAGCACTACGGAACCACGGATCGAACGAAGGGGATTGGTCATGCGCTACTCCTCAAATCATCGGCCAGTCGTAGCGATCAAAAGCATGTCCCGATAGCTCGACCTGTTCGGTGAACTCGACCCCAAACTTGCGGGCAACGCCCAGCGATGCGTGGTTATCGGCATCGATCACCGACATGACCTTGCCCAGTTTCAGCGTACTGCGGGCATAGTCGAAGATGCAGCCAGCCGCTTCGGAGGCATAGCCCTGCCCCCAATATTGCTTGTCGAAAGTGTAGCCCAGCTCGGGAACCTGCTCCAGTTCGAGGCCTGCGGGTGCCTGCGCGCGGAAGAACCAGCCCTTGCGGACTGTGCCCGGTGCAGGATCAGCCTCGACCACCGCATCGCTCAGCCCGCAGCGGCCGATCAGCACGCCATCGCTCTTGCGCTCCACGGCCAGCTGGCCAAGGCCCGAGCTTGCGTAGCTATCCAGGATCGCCGCCAGCCAATCGCGCGATTCCTGCGCTGAGCGCGGCTTGCCGGTGGCGATGTAGCGGGCCACATCGGGGTCGGCCTGAATCCGAGTGTAAAAATCGAGGTCACCAGCGGTAATTCGCCGCAGTCTGAGCCGCTCGGTTTCGATGCTGGAAGTTCCGGAAAGCAGTGTCATGCGCGGCCTGTCGAACTTGAAATTGGTGCCAGGGGGCCTGTAAGCCGGGTTCTGTAGCACGGGCCCGTATCCGAAGACGCGGCACGTGCTGGCAGCCATTCCTCTAGGCGATGCATTGCTGCAACGCTCAAGCAACCAACCCGGGCGGTCAATGCGAAACACACCAGCCTGGCCTTGCGGCCAGGCGCGCCGCCCCTATTCGGTCTTGCTCCGGGTGGGGTTTGCCGTGCGAGCCTTGTTACCAAGGCCCCGGTGCGCTCTTACCGCACCCTTTCACCCTTACCTCGCGTGCGAGGCGGTCTGCTCTCTGTGGCACTTTCCCTGGACTTCGCAGCAAGCCACTCGTCCGGCGGGCGTTACCCGCCACCCTTGTTTCGTGGAGCCCGGACTTTCCTCGGCCTTCTTGCGAAAGACGCGGCTGCCCGGCCCCCTGGCGGGTGGGGATGTAGGGGAAGATGGACTGTCAGGCAACATTCGCATCAATCGTGCGTCAAGCGTCACTTGACGGATGACGATTGACCTGATACCCCAACCTGGTGGAGATCGAGAGCATCAGGCACAAGGGACTGCGCCGTTTCTTCGAGACCGGCAGAGCCAAAGGCCTGGTTGGAGATGTGGAGCGCATTCGCCGAATGCTGGCCTTCATCGATGCTGCGGCAAGTCTTGACGAACTCTCTGTGCCGCCAAATTTCGGGCTTCACGAGTTGACCGGTGACCGCAAAGGCACCTGGGCCATGACCGTAACCCGTAACTGGCGAATGACATTTGGTTTGAACAGCGAAGGCGCGCTGATCGATATGGATCTGGAGGACTATCATGGCGCTTAGGATGCACCCCTCGCTCACCGTTCACGTCGGCGATTGGCTGAAGAACGAGATTGTCGAACCCGCAGGGCTTAGCGTGACCGCGCTGGCCGCCCATTTCGGCGTATCGCGCCAGGCGCTCAGCACCCTGCTCAACGGCCGCGCGAGCCTTTCTGCGGATATGGCGATCCGGTTCGAGAAGGCCTTTGGCGTGAAGGCCGATACCTTGCTGCGAATGCAAAGCGCCCATGATCTTGCCCAGGCACGCGCGCATGAGGCTGAAATCAAGGTTGGCAAGCTGGCCAAAGCGGCCTGACACCAACGCGCCTACCGCGCCTTCCCGCTATCCCGGTCCAGCATCAGCGCAAACAGGATCGCCGAGCATTCCCCGTCAACCTGCCCGTCGATGATGTGCGGGCGCCACCTTCGCTGAAAAGCGCGCATGGCGGCCGGCTGGTCGGAGATGTCGTAGCCGAAACGCTCCAGCGCGAGGAAGAACGCGCCGTCGTTTTCATAGGGCGAAGGCATGGTCACGCGCGGGGTCTTGAGCGCCAGACGGTGCGCGGCGAGGAGGTCCCAGTCGAACAGTTCGCCGGGGTCTTCCTTGCGGGCGGGCGCGATGTCCGAGTGGCCGACGACATTGGCGCGCGGCACGTCCCAGCGTTCGACGATGCCCGCCAGCAGCGGCACCAGCGCTTCCATCTGGGCATCGGGAAACGGGCGATAGCCGAATTCGTGGCCCGGGTTGACCAGTTCGATCCCGACCGAGGCCGAATTGACGTCGCGAATGCCGCGCCAGAAGCCCTTGCCGGCGTGCCAGGCGCGGCGGTCTTCGCGGACCAGGCGATGGACGCTGCCGCCTTCCTCGATCAGGTAGTGCGCCGAAACCCCGGCCTCGGCATTGCACAGCCGCTCCAGCGCCTCCCCGGCGCTTTGCATGCCGGTATAGTGCAGCACCACCATCGAGACCGGCAGCTGGCGCTCGTTCCAGTTGGGCGAGGGTGTTTCGTAGTCGATCAGTTCCGACATTCAGTGCGCCGCCCGGTTACCCTGTGTTTGCATGAGGCTTAGCAATGGTTGCAGCGCCGCAATTGCACGGAATCGCCGTCCTAGCCCTCGGGCAGCACCGCGCCCATCACCAGCGCCTCGTCACTCAGCGCGAACTGCAGTCCGCCGCCCTGCTGCGCGGCCAGTTCGTGCAGCATCCAGGCCGGTGCGGTGCGGCTAGACAAGTCTGCGACCGGCAGCGAGCCATCGAGCGCGCGGCCGACATCGCCATCGAAGGCAATCCTGGGCCCGGCGGCGCGGACCACGATCTCGCTCGCGCCGCCACGGCTTTCGACCCCGATGTCGAGCGTGCCGCCGCGGATCAGTGCGTCGATCCCGATGTGCGAGAGGTTGAGCAGTACTTTGACCGCCGCCTTGGGCAGCGCATCGACGCCCAGCGCCCACTGGATCGTGATCCGTTCATTGCCCGCGACCAGCGCGTCGATCAGCGCCTTGGGCTCTTCGATCCCGACGCTCGATCCGAAACCGCCAGCGGCACCGAAAGCCAGGCGGAAGAATTTGAGCTTGTCGGCGCTGGTTTTCGCAGACTGCTCAAGCAGTTCCATGCAGCGCTTGCGCATTTCCGGGTCCTTCTCCTCGGCGAGGAGTTCAAGCCCGTTGGTCATCGCCCCGACCGGCGAAAGCAGGTCATGGCACAGGCGCGAGCAGAGCAGGCTGGCAAGGTCTACGGCGTTGTCGGTCATCGGGGTCCCTTGAATGCGTTTGCCGGTCCTTACCCTGCCGCGAGTCGCGTGGGAAGCGGTTCGAAGCACTGGGGCGTATCGCGCCACCAGCTGACCTCGCCGCCAGCGACAATCGCCCAGACCCGGCCATCGCCGCTGGCCTGCGCGCGGTCTTCGGCAGAGGGCTCGGCCCGGCCATTGGGGTGCGAGTGGTAGTAGCCCAGCACTTGCAGCGCCCCGCTCCGCGCTGCGCGGTGCGCGGCGATCAGCGCTGCGGGGTCAATCTCGAAATGGCGCTCAGGCTGGGGGTGAACATTGGCGCAAGGCCGCGCCTCGCGCACCACGCCATGCTCGCCCAGCAGCAGCCCGCAGCATTCGCGCGGATGCGCCTGCGTCGCTTCTTTTAGCAGTGTGGCCGTTGCGCCACTTGTCACTTCAAGGTCCATCCCCAACTAGCTAGCAATGAATGAGGGAGAATCCATTGTTTCCGGACGTGTAGCCACGGACGGCCAGCGGCTTGACAAGGCGCTCGCCGATGCCAGCGGGCTGTCGCGTGAGCGGGTCAAGGCGCTGCTGGGCCTCGGCCGGGTGCTGCTGGGCGGCAAAGTGGCCGCGCAGGCCAGCCTCAAGCTTGCCGAGGGCACCGCGTTTGAAATTCACGTCCCCGCCGCCGCGCCGTCCGAAGCCCAGGCGCAGGATATTCCGCTGGCGATTGTCTATGAGGACGAATATCTGATCGTGATCGACAAGCCCGCGGGGCTGGTAGTCCATCCGGCGGCGGGCAATCTTGACGGCACGCTGGTCAACGCGCTGCTGCACCACTGCAAGGGGCAATTGTCCGGCATTGGCGGAGTAGTCCGCCCCGGGATCGTCCACCGGATCGACAAGGAAACCTCTGGCCTCTTGGTTGTCGCCAAGACTGACAAGGCCCACGAAGGCCTGGCCAAGCAATTCGCCGACCATTCGATTGAGCGGGCTTACCTCGCCATTGTCTCCGGACTGCCGGTTCCGGCAGCGGGTACGGTGCGCAGCCAGATCGGCCGCTCAGACCATGACCGCAAGAAGATGGCCGTGCTGCATGAGCACAACAAGCGCGGCAAACACGCGGTGACGCATTACAAGGTGCTGCGTCCGCTGACTGGCGCTTCGCTGGTCGAATGTCGGCTTGAAACCGGGCGAACCCACCAGGTCCGCGTTCACATGTCATCAATCGGCCATCCGCTATTGGGCGATCCAACCTATGGACGCGCGCCCTCTCGGTTCAGGCCGATTCTGGGCCAGCTTCACTTCGCCCGGCAGGCACTGCACGCCGCAGTGCTGGGCTTCATCCACCCCGTCACGGGGGCAGCGCTGCGTTTTGAAAGCACGCTGCCTGCCGACATGGCGGGGCTGTTGGTCGAATTGGAGGCCTAAAGCCGTTCTATTGTGGTATAACACTTTCCCATGTGGCCACCGCCGCGGGATGCCTCTAAAGGGTCCCTTAAGGGTGGGCTGACAATGAAAGGACGAATGAAGACGATGTCCGAAGCAAAACGCAATCTGCCCGCGACCGGCGGTACCAGCCTGCCCAGCCTTTCCGGCGAGCAAGGCCTCAACCGCTATCTGGCTGAGATCAAGAAATTCCCCTTACTGACGGCAGAGCAGGAATACATGCTCGCCAAGCGCTATGCCGAACACCAGGATCCCGATGCCGCCAAGCAGCTGGTGACCAGCCACTTGCGCCTCGTCGCCAAGATCGCGATGGGCTACCGCGGCTATGGCCTGCCGGTTTCCGAGCTGATCAGCGAAGGCAATATCGGCCTGATGCAGGGCGTCAAGAAGTTCGAGCCCGACCGCGGTTTCCGCCTCGCCACCTATGCGATGTGGTGGATCAAGGCGAGCATCCAGGAATTCATCCTGCGCAGCTGGTCGTTGGTCAAAATGGGCACCACCGCTGCGCAGAAGAAGCTGTTTTTCAACCTGCGGCGGATGAAGAAGAACCTCGACGCCTACGAGGATTCGGATCTCCACCCCGATCAGGTCAAGAAGATCGCGACCGACCTTGGCGTGTCCGAGGCCGAAGTGGTCAACATGAACCGCCGGATGATGATGGGCGGCGATGCTTCGCTCAACATCTCGTTCAACGAGGACGGCGAAGGCCAGTGGCAGGACATGCTGGAAGACAGCGGCCCGCTGCAGGACCAGCTGGCCGAAGACGCGCAGGAAGCCGGCAACCGCCACGCGCTGCTGGTCGAAGCGATGGACAGCCTGAATGAGCGTGAGCGCCACATCCTGACCCAGCGCCGCCTGACCGACGATCCCAAAACGCTGGAAGAGCTGAGCCAGGAATATGCAGTCAGCCGCGAACGCGTCCGCCAGATCGAGGTGCGGGCGTTCGAAAAGCTCCAGAAGGCCATGCTGCGGATCGGCAGTGAGCGCCGGTTGCTACCGGCCGCCTGATCAGTCCCACTTTCGCACAAAAGTGCCGGTTTCCGGCATGAATGGCGATTCGATCAAAGACATCTCGTTTGGCGTGGTATAGGGGTTCCATCGACAACAAGGCACAACGCCGGTATTTCTGGGTCGCTAACTTATTGCAACAGAAAGGCGATTTGATGCGCAGACCGATTCTGGCGGCCGTTTTGGCCTCAACCGCGCTGGCCACTCCGGCCCTGGCGCGTGACGATTCGTGGTATATCGAGATCGATGGCGGGGTTGTCCTGGTCGAAGATATGCCGATGGTGCTTGCGGGTGAGCCGACCGAATTGCGCACCGACCTGCCGATCGGCACCGAAGTTTTCCGGTTCGGGACCAAGACCGGCTATGACCTTGGCGGGATTGTCGGCCGTGATTTCGGTTCGTTCCGGCTGGAGGTCGAGGGCAGCTATCGCCGCGCCGGGCTGAACAAGTTCAGCGATTCTGACGGCCAAACAATGCTGGCCAACGGTGCTACCTTCAGCGGTCGCGCCAGCACGATGAGCGTGATGCTCAACGCCCTGGCCGATGTTGGCAGCGACGACAGTTTTCAGGCCTTCGTGGGCGGCGGGCTGGGCTACTCGCGTGCCAGGCTCAAGATGAACTATTTTCAGGACCTTGGTTATGGCGATGTCACGATTGATATCGACGACGGGGACGGCGGTCTTGCCTGGCAGTTGCTCGCCGGGATGCGCTATCCGCTCAGCCGGAACGTCGATATCGGCTTGAAATACCGCTATTTCGCGCAGAACAACATCGACGTTGTCTTCAACGAGACGCTGACCGGCGAGGGCGAAATTTCGGGATCGGCCCCGATGCGGACCAATTGGCGCAGCCATTCGGCTTTGCTGACGCTGGGCTATAACTTTGGCCAGGCAGCTCCGCCGCCCCCGCCCCCGCCCCCACCGCCGCCCCCGCCCCC
>JAGXTB010000111.1 GCA_018334165.1 Sphingomonadales bacterium
GGGCTGGGCGGCGTGCCCCCACCGACCCGCCTTCGGCGGCCCACCTCCCCCAAAGGGGGAGGATTTATGAGCGACTTGAAACGCCTGCTCGATGCCGCGCGGCTCTACCGCGATGCGGCGCGGGCTGCGGTGGCGGATATCGGGGCCGAGGACCAGCGCGCGCACCACGGCTTTGCCTGGATCGCGACCAGCGTCGCGGCGCTGGAGGCGGTGCAGGCGTGGAGCGAGCAGCCGGGGGCCAGCGGGCTTGACCGCAATGTTGCAACGCTAGCCTTCGCCGAGACGCTTGGCCAATTGGTTGGCGGCCTGCCGATGGGTCAGAACGAGATAGTCCGCCCTGCCGATCTGGGGCTGGTGCAGACCGCGCAGGAGTTGGCGTACTATGCGTCCGACCTGCTGGGCGCTGATATGCGCTCCCACCGTGCTGCCGTCACCCTAGCGCTGGGTGAAGGCCGCTGGCCGAGCGAAAGCCTGCACGATCCCGAACTCGACACGGTGCGTGACCAATTCCGCCGATTCACCGACGCCGAGATTGTGCCGCATGCGCACAAGTGGCACCTCGCCAACGCACTGATCCCCCAGGCCACCGTCGCCAAAATGGCCGAGCTTGGCACGTTCGGCGCGACCATTCCCGAAGCCTTCGGCGGGCTGGGCCTCTCCAAGCTGGTGATGTGCCTGATCACCGAGGAGCTGTCGCGCGGCTGGATCGGCGCGGGATCGCTGGGCACCCGCAGCGAGATCGCGGGCGAGCTGATTGCCCATTCGGGCACGGCGCAGCAGCAGGCCGAGTGGCTGCCCCGGATCGCCAGCGGCGAAGTGTTGCCAACCGCGGTGTTTACTGAACCGGACGTTGGATCGGACCTCGGCTCTCTGCAAACCCGCGCCCGCTTCGATGGCACGCAGTGGCTGATCGACGGGGCCAAGACCTGGATCACCCACGCCGCGCGCAGCGATCTGATGACGCTGCTGGCGCGCACGGTGCCTGACGCCAGGGGCTATGCCGGCCTCTCGATGCTGCTGGTCCCCAAGCCGCGCGGGACCGAAGCCGATCCCTTCCCCGCGCCCGGCATGACCGGCAGCGAGATCGAAGTGCTGGGCTATCGCGGGATGCGCGAATATGCGTTGCAGTTCGATGGCATGCAGGCCCCGGCCAATGCGGTGCTGGGCGGTGAAGAAGGGCAGGGCTTCAAGCAGCTGATGCGCACCTTCGAAGCCGCCCGGATCCAGACCGCAGCGCGCGCGGTGGGCGTGGCGCGGCGCGCGCTGGAGCTGGGGCTGGACTATGCACTGGCCCGCAAGCAGTTCGGCAAGGCGCTGATCCACTTCCCGCGCGTTTCGGACAAGCTGGCGATGAGCCTGACCGACTTCGTCATGGCCCGCGAGCTGACCTATATGGCCGCCCGCGCCAAGGACACCGGCAAGCGCTGCGATATCGAGGCCGGGATGGCCAAACTGCTCGCCGCGCGCGCGGCCTGGTCAAATGCGGACGCAAGCCTGCAAATCCACGGCGGCAACGGCTATGCGCTGGAGTACGAAATCAGCCGCGTGCTGTGCGACGCGAGGATCTTGAACATCTTCGAAGGCGCGGCGGAGATTCAGGCCCAGGTCATTGCCAGGGGCCTGCTGGAGGGGCGGAACTAGGTGCTATTCCCCAGCCGATTCCTCGGCCGGAGCAGGCGCGTCTTCCTCAGCCGGAGCAGCTTCCTCGGCAGCAGGATCGGCCTTCTTGTCGGCCTTCTTGGGGTCGGCCTTGTCGCCGCCTTCGCTCTTGGGCGCCAGCGGGGCCTGCGATTTGACCGTGTCGAGCGGCAGCATGGCGTCGCTGGTGGAGCCGGGCAGGATCTCGCCCTGGGCGGTGCCGCCGGTCTCTTTCTTGGGCTCGCCCTTGCAGGCGCTAAGCGCCAGGGCGAGGCAAGCGAGCGATGCCAATTGGGTTCTCACGCAGCGTCCTTTCCGCAGGGGACTTCCAGAGCGGCAAGGAATTCGCCGGCCCGCTTCAGCAATGCCTCATCCCACTGGTCGAAATCAATGGCCAGGCCCAATCGTTGCAGGCTGGTGACCCCGAACTCGTCGATCCCGCAAGGCACGATCCCGCCGAAGTGTGACAGATCGGGGGCCAGATTGACCGAGAAGCCGTGCATCGTCACCCAGCGGCGGATCCGCACGCCGATCGCGCCGATCTTGGCCTCGCGCCCGTCCACGTCGCGGGTCCAGATCCCGATCCGGCCCGGCGCGCGCCACGATTCGACCCCGAAGTCGCTCAAGGTGGCGATCACCCAGCCTTCCATCGCATGAACGAACCCGCGCACATCGCGCGCCCGGCGCTTGAGATCGAGCAGGACATAGCCGACCCGCTGGCCCGGCCCGTGATAGGTATAACGCCCGCCGCGTCCGGCCTCGACCACTTCGAAGCGCGGATCGAGCAATTCGTCCGCCGCCGCGCTGGTCCCGGCGGTATAGACCGGCGGATGTTCAAGCAGCCAGACCAGCTCCTTGGCGGTGCCATCGGCGATCGCGGCATTGCGCGTGGTCATCGCCTCCAGCGCCGCGCGGTAGGGCACCTGCGCCAAATCGCGGCGCAATTCGATGCTGCCAGGCAAGCCAATATCCATCGCGCGATTGCGTGGCGGCAAATGCTGTGGTTATCAAGGGGGCATGAGCACCGAGCCCAAACGCCCGCCCTTCGACAGCAACCGCGCCTGGACCGACGCCGCCAGCATGGTCAGCGCCAACCGCGACCTGCTGCTGGCTTTGGCCGGGGTATTCCTGGTGGTCCCGGCCTTTGCCGTGGCCATGCTGATTCCACCGCCCCAACCGGCCGAGGGTGCAGATTTCCAGGCCATGCTGGCACCCTTCAGTGAATACTACCGAAACAACGCGGTGGTCCTGGTGGCAATGGCGCTGTTCCAGATGATCGGCAACTTGAGCATCCTGGCACTGTTCACCGATACCCGCCGTCCGACCGTGGGCGAAGCCATCCGGCAGGGCTTTCGCTATACTCCCACCGCGATCGCCGCGCAGCTGATCCTGGGTATGGCGATCGGCGCGATGGTATTGCTGCCGATCATGCTGGGCGGGGCGACCAAATCATTCGGTTTCACAGCGCTGGGCATGCTGGCCGCAGTGGTCCTGGGGATCTGGGCGTGGGTCCGGCTTTCGCTGGTGGCTCCGGCGGTGATCGTTGATCGCCTGGCCAACCCATTTCGCGCACTGGAACGCTCGTGGCGACTGACCGAGGGTCATGTCCTGCGCTTGCTGGTCTTTTTCGTCCTGGTCTTGATCGGGTTCGTGGTGGTCATGCTGGTGGCCGAAGGGGTGACCCGGCTGCTGCTGGCGCTGGTGGCCTCGCCCAAGACCACCGAGATTGTCGCGACCTTGGTAGCCACCCTGATGCAGGCGGTGATGTCGGTCTATTTCGTCGCGATTGCGGCCGCCTGTCACCGCCAGCTTGCCGGTCCATCGGTGCAATCGACAGTAGACAAGTTCGAATAGAGCGCGCAACCTTTGCTTCTTTGGGACAAGTATCGAGGGGGATGGACGTGGACTATAGCATTTCCAAAGCATTTTCGGACGCAACCCGCTCGGTAACCGAGCGGCTTGGCAGTCAGATTGCGGTCTGGGGCGTATTTTTCGCGATCCAGATCGGCGCGTTTATTGTCTTTGCTGTGATGATGGGCGGTTCGGCCATGGCGCTGGCGGGTGCCGGTGCGGGCGGCGGGGCCGAGGCGCTGGCCGGGCTTGGTGGCGGGATGGTCCTGTTCATGGTGCTGTTCTATCTGGCGCTGATCGCGATCATGGTGGCGGCTCAGGCCGCACAAGTGACGATCGCATCGCACTTGCGCCCGCCTTCGGTGGGTGACGCCGTAAACAACGGGTTCCGGTCGGCCTTGCCGCTGTTTGGGGCAATGGTTTTGCTGCTGATCGGTTACTTCGTCATTGCCTTTGTGCTGGGCCTGGTGGTTGGCATCGTGGCCGGGGCATCGGGTTCAAGTGCAGTCGGCATGCTTGTCTTGGTACTCATTTGTGTTGCGCTGGCCTATGTCGGCACCAAGCTGTCGATGATCGTGCCAGTGGTAGCGCTCGACGGCGAGCGCAATCCGATCAACGCCATATCCAAATCGTGGAACATGACCAATGGCAGAGTCCTGCCGGTGCTTGGCACCTATCTGGTGTTCATTGTCGCGCTGGTGGTGGTGTTTGGCGCAGTAGCCGCGGTCGTTGCAATGACGGCGATGGGCGGCGGGGCAATGCCTGGCTTTGGCACGATGGCCTTGATTGCCGTGCTCTACATCGTGGCGCTGGTTGCGATCACGATCTATGCTTCGTCACTGACGGCTGCAGTCCATCAGCAGCTGTCAGGGCGCTCGGCCGAAGAAGCCAGCAAGACCTTCTCTTAAGCACGTTCGGGGCTGGTGGGACACCTAGTCCTTCCAGCCCCAGAACAGCTTGCACGGCAGCACATTGAGCCATTCGAACCCGGCATCGATCCGGGTGAAGTGCCTGGCCATATAGTCGCGCGCCTTGGCGCTGAACTGATAGACCAGGAAAGCCCCGCCCGGGCGCAGCACGCGGTGCGTTGCGGCCGCAATCGCGGGACCAACGCCGCTCGGCAGGGTAGAGAACGGCAGGCCCGACAGCACATAGTCGGCATGGTCGAACCCGTGCGCACGGACGATCTCTTCAACATCGGCGGCCGATCCCAGCACGGCGGTGAAGCGGCTGTCGGTGATGGTGGCCTTGAGGTAGTCGATATAGAGCGGGTTGGTGTCGATCACGATCAGGTGTCCGTCTCGCCGCAGGTGCCCGAGCACCGGGCGGCAAAATGTGCCCACGCCCGGCCCATATTCGACGAACAGCTTGCAGCGGTCCCAGTTCACCGGGCCAAGCATCCTGGCAATGGTGAAGCGCGAGGACGGGATGATCGATCCGACCATCACCGGATTTTCGACAAAGCCTTGCAGGAACACCCCCCAGGGGCCCATCGCGCGCCTGATCCGGCGCTTGATCTTCTGGCCAAGGCTGCCTTGCGCAAGTTCGCCAGTGGTCATGTGAATTATTAGTCCTGCTACTGCTACTCGGGCATCGCCCTTCACAAATTTGCCAGCCCATTGCAAGCATCGAACTAGGCGACTAGCGACGAAGCGATGTCAGGTGGCGATCCGCAACCCAATCCCGCCGAGCCGGGAACCACCGCCAGCCTGCCCGGCTGGCGAGTAGCGCTGCTGTTCACGGTGATGCTGGTGACCGCGGCGGGCAATACCGCGATGCAATCGGTGATGCCCTCGATCGGGACTGCCTTGCAGGTCGAGGATTTCTGGATCAGCCTGGCCTACACCTGGTCGGCCTTGCTGTGGATGCTGTGCGCGCCGTTCTGGGCGCGGCGCAGCGACCAGCGCGGGCGCAAGGCGATGATGGGGATCGGCCTGCTGGGCTTTATCTTCAGCTTCGGGCTGTGCGGACTGGCGCTGTGGTTGGGGCTGAACGGCTGGCTGGGCGGAGTTGCGACGCTGCTGGTCTTTGCCGCTTGCCGGTCGCTTTACGGCGGCTTCGGATCGGCCGCGCCGCCTGCGGTCCAGGCCTATGTCGCCA
>JAGXTB010000112.1 GCA_018334165.1 Sphingomonadales bacterium
GGGGGTTCTGCCTATCGGGCGTGGAGCCCCCACCCCCAACCCCTCCCCGCCGGGGAGGGGAGATTCAACCCTAACAGGACAGGGTTTAATGCGCCTCGATGCGGTCCAGCATCCGGAAGAAGAAGGCGGTGGACCAACCCAACAGGAATATCCCCAGCACCGATTCGAACGCACCGACCAGCCGCCATTCAGGCAGGATGTGCGTGTCGTTGTAGCCGACTGTCGAATAGGAGATCGCCGAGAAATACAGTGAGCCCTCGAAATCCGGAACCGCGCCCAGCAGCCAATAGAGTAGCGCGAAAGCCCAGATTTCCAGCCCGTGCAGCATGAACATCGCCAGCACGATTATCATCGTGAACAACTCTCCGCGTGGGCTGAGCGGGCGGATATGGCGCAGCCGCTCGATCGCGGCCTCGCTGCGCAACACCCGGCTAAGGTTGAACAGCCCCAGCCCGTGGATCGCGACGCACAGCAGCAGCATCACGGTCGAAACGGCCAGCTGAAGGATCAGTTGCTGCATGCTCAGCCTCCTGGTTTCACGGGGTCAAGCCGAACTTCGAACAGCGCAGGCCATTCCTTGCCGGTCATGTAGAGCTTGCCGGTGCGCGCGTCATAAGCGATCCCGTTGGCGACCTGGTCCGAGCCTGCGGCCCCCGCTTCGCTGCGCAGCCGCGACAGGTCGATCACGCCAACCACTTTGCCGCTGGCGGGATCGATCCGCACCGCGAACTGGGTCATCCAGACATTGGCGAGCACTTGCCCGCCGACCCATTCGAGCTCGTTGAGAAATTTGAGCGGACGGCCCTGGACGGTGACTTTGAGGGTGCGTTTGACCTTGAAGCTCTTGGGATCGAGGAATCGCAGCTGCTCGGTCCCATCCGAAAGAACCAGTTCACTGCCGTTGCTGGTCAGCCCCCAGCCTTCGCCGCTGTACTTGAAGCTGCCCTTGCGCTTCAGGCTGGTCCGATCCCAGCGAAAGGCGGTGCCGTTCTGCCAGGTCAGGCTGATCACCTGGCCCTGCCACGGCGCGGCCCCCTCGCCGAAATAGGGCGGCGGGATTGCTGCGCTTTTGAGCACTTTGCCGCTGGCCAGATCGACCTTGCGGACCGAGGAGCGACCGATCTGGCCGGTGCTTTCGAACAGCTCGCCGCGGTCGATGAACAGGCCCTGGGTAAAGGCCCGCGGATCGTGCGGGAAACGCTGGACTGGTACTGCCACTTCGAGCGGGATTGACGCCTC
This sequence comes from Sphingomonadales bacterium, assembly GCA_018334165.1. Taxonomy (GTDB): domain Bacteria; phylum Pseudomonadota; class Alphaproteobacteria; order Sphingomonadales; family Sphingomonadaceae; genus Novosphingobium. The sequence goes on from JAGXTB010000112.1 coordinate 1,240, forward strand.
TGTCGCCGGAGGCTGCGCGCCCAGCGGGGCGACCAGCACCAGCAGCAAGGCGGCGAGCCGCTTCATCCCTCGCGCAGCAGCTCGTTGATCCCGGTCTTGGCGCGGGTCTGGGCGTCGACCTGCTTGATGATCACTGCGCAGGCCAGCGAGGGGCCGGGCGAACCATCGGGCAGCGGTTTGCCCGGCATCGCGCCGGGCACCACCACGCTGTAGGGCGGGATATGGCCGGTAATCACTTCGCCGGTCTGGCGGTTGACGATCTTGCTGGTGGCAGTGATGAACACCCCCATCGCAACCACGCAGCCTTCGCCCACGATCACCCCTTCGACGATCTCACTGCGGGCGCCGATGAAGCAGTTGTCGCCGATGATTGTCGGGTTGGCCTGCATCGGCTCCAGCACGCCGCCGATCCCCGCGCCGGCCGAGATATGGCAGTGGCTGCCGACCTGTGCGCAAGAGCCGACCGAGGCCCAGGTATCGATCATCGTCCCATCACCAACATGCGCGCCGATGTTCACGAAGCTGGGCATCAGCACCACGTTCTTGCCGATATGCGCCCCGCGCCGGGCAATCGCGCCGGGCACCGCGCGGATCCCGGCAGCGCGAAAGCGGGCTTCGTCCCAGCCGGTGAACTTGAGCGGGACCTTGTCGAACGAAGGCGCCCCGGCCGAACCGTAGTCCATCACGGCGTTGTCATTGAGGCGGAAGCTCAGCAGCACCGCCTTCTTGAGCCACTGGTTGACCTGCCAGCCGCCATTGCCGTCGGGCTGGGCGACGCGGGCCTGGCCGCTGTCGAGCAGTTCGAGCGCAGCATCGACCACTGCGCGGACATCGGTGCTGGCGGGCGAAACGCTGTCGCGCACTTCCCATGCCTGTTCGATTGCGGCGGCGAGTTCGGCAGACATCGGGCTACTCCGGGGCAAAGGGTCTTTGCCGCCGCCTATAGCCTCACGCCCGTCAGGACAAGCTACATCCCGGCCAGCTTCGCAAACTTCGCCGCGCTTTCGACAAGCGGCTTGACGCGCTCTGACATCGCCTTGGCATGGGCCGAACTGGCAGTGCCGTCGATCACCCGCTTCTTGATCCCCTGAAGGATGCCGGCGAGGCGGAAGAAGTTGTAGGCGAACAGCCAGTTCATGTCGGGCACGCTGTCGCGCCCGGTGGCGGCGCAATAGCGTTCGACCAGCTCCTCAAGCTCGGGAATGCCCAGCGCCTTGCGGTCCAGGTCCTGAATGCCCGAGCGCCCGCCGTTGTCGGTGACATAAGCCATGCAGACGTACGAGAAATCGCCCATCGGATCGCCCAGCGTCGACAGTTCCCAGTCCAGCACCGCCAGCACTTCGGGCCGGTCGTGGGCGAAGATCATGTTGTCGATCCGGTAGTCGCCGTGGACCACAGATGTGCGGGTCTGTTCGGGCAGCGTCGCGGGCAGCCATTCGATCAGCTGCTCCATATCGGGCATCAGCTCGGTTTCGGAGAGCTTGTACTGCTTGGTCCAGCGATCGACCTGGCGGCCGAAATAGTTGCCCGGCTTGCCGAAGTCCGACAGGCCGACCGCTTCGACATCGACATTGTGGAGCGCTGCCAGCGTGTCGATCATCGCGTTGTAGGTTGCCCGGCGATAGTCCGGCGCGGCGCCCGGCATGGCCCCGTCCCAGATCGTTTTTCCATCGACCATGTCCATGATGTAGAACCAGGAACCGACCACAGAATCGTCGGTGCACAGGCCGTATTGCTTCGCGGCCGGGAAGCCCGCCTTGTTGAGCGCATTCTGGACCTTGTATTCGCGGTCAACGGCATGGGCACTGGGCAGCAAGGGGCCAAAGGGCTTGCGCCGCAGCACGTAATTGCCGCTCTTGGCCTCAACCTTGTAGGTCGGGTTGCTCTGCCCGCCCTTGAACTTGGTCAGGTGCAGCGGGCCTTCGAAATGTTCGACATGGGCCTGCATCCATTCGGCCAGCTTGCCTTCGTCCAGCCTGTCGGCACCTTCGGGCTCGACCGTCCCGACAAAGGCTTCGTCCGCGCTGATTGCTCCGCTCATCTTCACTTCTCCCCCCTCCCGCTTGCGGGAGGGGTTGGGGG
>JAGXTB010000113.1 GCA_018334165.1 Sphingomonadales bacterium
AGCCCTTCCCCGTTGGGGAAGGGTTGGGATGGGGGTTCCACGCTGGCGTCGAGCCCCCACCCCCGACCCCTCCCCGTTGGGGAGGGGAGAATATCGCATCAACCCAAATTTCATTGTGCTCCAGACAAACGAAAAGGGCGGCAGTTGCCTGCCGCCCTTCCGGTTCTTGTTGGCCGGTGGCTTACTTGCCGGCGGCCTTGTTCTTGACATAGGAGGTCCACAGCTGGGCAATCGGCGCGCGGGCGTCGGTTACCTTGGCGAAGTTGGCCTCGGCATCGGCCCACTTGCCCTGATCGGCCTGGGCAATGCCCATGCGCAGCTGCACGCGGGTGGTATCGACCCCGGGCTTGCCCAGCGCAATCGCGTACATCGCCTCGGCCGTGGCGGCATCGTCATAGCTCAGATAGGCATCGCCTGCCGCTGCTGCCGTAGCCGCCGTGGCGCCCGCCGCGCGGGCGTCCTTCTGAAGCGCAGCCAGCGAGGCCTTGTCGGGCCCGATCCGGCTGGTGGCCTGGGCCTTGGCATCGGTCACGAACTGATCGGCGGGGTTAAGCTTGCCCGCGGCCAGGCCCTGGTTGATTATCTTGAGCGCTTCGCCGGGCAAGCGGCGCGGGTCGGCAGCCTGGATGTAATCGACATAGTCGCGCTCTTCCAGGAAGCTCTTGGTCCGCTCCATCAGGCGCAACAGGTCGATCTGGTCCTGCCCGGCATAGCTGCGCAAGTCACGCACCACGGCAAGCGAAAGTGACCAGTTTTCGGTAGTCGGGTAATAGGCGGTCAACTTGTTGGCGAACCACGACGCATCATCCGCCAGCTTGGCATTGTAAGCAATTTGGAGGCCGTAGCGCAGCCATCCCACCGGAACCGTCGCGCCAGCCCTTTGCGAAACGTCCTGAAGAATCTTGAGGCCGGCCGCTTGCTGGCCATCCTTGATATGGGCATCTGCATACATGATGCTGACGTCGGTGTCGGTACTCCCGCCATCGAGTGCAGCCTTGAGCGCGGTCCGCGCGGCGGGATAGTCCTTGAGATCCATCGACAGGCTTCCCAGGATCCCGTTGAATTTGGGTAGGTCAGCCGCAGAGACTCGGCCGCTGTCGATCCGCATCTGGACACCGCGCCGCTGGGTAGCCTTGTCCGCACTTAGATTGCCCAGGGTAAGCAGCAAGCCCCCCGAAAGGTCCTTGTCGTCAGGCACGGTTGCAGCCGCAATCGCAGCCTCGACCAGACCTTTTTCGGCGGTCAGCAGTCCGGTCAGTTCGGTCGTCGCGGCATCGATCTGGACCTGGGCGTCGGCCCGGCCCTTCTTACCCGTGGCAGCGTTATAGGCGTTCTGGGCATTGACCAGCTTTTGCCGGGCGGCGACCACGTCGGCCCGCTTGGCGGCAGCATCAAGCGCACTCTTTGCAGCCGTGTAAGCGGGAATGTAGGCCTTTGACGGCTTGAGATCGGCTGCTTTGGCTTCCTTGGCCGGCTTTTCCTTGGCCAAGGACGGTGCGGCAGTCCCTGCGGCCAGCCCAAGTGCGACAACCAAGCCCAGCGCGGTGCGGGTCAAAAACCTGGCACGGATCATCGAATTCGTCTCCTTAACGCAGCCGCGAAAGCAGGCGGAATGCCCGGCCAAGCGGCACTTGTTCCTCGACTTCGCCATAGGCGCGTAAACGCCGGTTTGGCAACACCTGCGCGCACTATGGGCGGGGCGGTGAATGGCAATTGAATGTACCGTGGCCCGCTTGTTCAGAAATACCCTTCGAGATGTGGAAAAATAGCGCTTGACCGGGGCTTTCCCTCGCCTTGACCGCCGCCATGCCCTAGTGCTGCAGCACGATAAATCCCAGCCACAGATAAAGTGATCACAGCCGCGTGAGCGACGACACCGAAATTCCCGATTCCACCCCAGAACCCACCGGTCCGATGGGCGATTTTCAGCGCGTCGATATCGTCGATGAGATGAAGACCAGCTACCTCGATTACGCGATGAGCGTGATCGTGGCGCGCGCGCTGCCCGATGTGCGCGACGGGCTCAAGCCGGTCCACCGCCGGATCCTGTTTGCCGCCCAGGAAGGCGGCATGGTCGCCGGGCGGCCCTATCGCAAGAGCGCCAAGATCGTCGGCGACGTGATGGGCAACTATCACCCGCACGGCGACAGCGCGATCTACGATGCGCTGGCCCGCATGACGCAGGACTGGTCGATGCGGCTGCCGCTGATCGACGGGCAAGGCAACTTCGGCTCGATGGATCCCGATCCGCCGGCCTCGATGCGTTACACCGAAGCGCGACTGGCGCGGGTGGCGAACAGCCTGCTTGACGATCTCGACAAGGATACGGTCGATTTCCAGGACAACTACGACGGTTCGCGGCAGGAACCCTCGGTCCTCCCGGCGCGTTTCCCCAATCTGCTGGTCAACGGCGCGGGCGGGATTGCGGTGGGCATGGCGACCAACATCCCGCCGCACAATCTGGGCGAAGTGATCGATGGCTGCCTGGCCTACATGGACAACCCGGCGATCACTTCGGAAGAGCTGATCGAATATATCCCCGGCCCCGATTTCCCCACCGCGCCGCTGATCCTGGGCACGCACGGCGCGCGCAGTGCCTATACCACCGGGCGCGGCAGCGTGATCATGCGCTGCCGCCATGAGATCGAGACTGGCCGCGGCGACCGTGAATCAATCGTGCTGACCTCGATCCCCTATCAGGTCGGCAAGTCGGGCCTGGTCGAGAAGATTGCCGAAGCCGCCAAGGACAAGCGGATCGAAGGCATTTCCGACATCCGCGACGAATCGAGCCGCCTTGGCATGCGCGTGGTGATCGAGCTCAAGCGCGATGCCACCCCCGAAGTGGTGCTCAACCAGTTGTGGCGCAACACGCCCGCACAGTCGAACTTCCCGGCCAACATGCTGGCGATCCGCGGCGGCCGCCCCGAAGTGCTGATGCTGCGCGATTTCATCGCCGCTTTCATCACTTTCCGCGAAGAAGTGATCACCCGCCGAACCAAGTTCGAACTGAACAAGGCGCGTGATCGGGCGCATATCTTGCTGGGGCTGGTGGTTGCGGTCACCAACCTGGATGAAGTGGTGCGGATCATCCGCGCCGCGCCCAATCCGACTGCCGCGCGCGAAGCCCTGCTGGCCCGTGAATGGCCGATTGGTGAGATTGCGCCCTATATCCGCCTGGTCGAAGCAATCGAGCCCAGCGCCGAACAGGATGGCGGCACTTACCGCCTGTCCGAAGCGCAGGTGAAGGCAATCCTCGAACTGCGCCTGCACCGCCTGACCGCACTCGGCCGGGATGAAATCGGCGACGAGCTCAAGGAACTGTCGCTGGCGATCGAGGAGTATCTCTCGATCCTGGCCGACCGCGCCAAGCTCTATGGCGTAATGCGCGACGAGTTGACCTTGATTCGCGAGGCCTATGCCACGCCGCGCGTCTCGGAAATCACTGCCGCCGCCGACGGGATCGACGACGAGGACCTGATTGAGCGCGACGAAATGGTCGTCACCGTCACCATGGACGGCTACATCAAACGCACTCCGCTCTCCACATTCCGCGCCCAGAACCGCGGCGGCAAGGGCCGTGCGGGCATGGCGACCAAGGACGAGGACGTGGTGACCTCCATGTTCGTCACCAGCACCCACAACCCGGTGCTGTTCTTCTCAACCGCGGGCAAGGTCTATCGCCTCAAGGTCTGGAAGCTGCCCGAAGGCGGCCCGGCCACGCGCGGGCGGCCGATCGTCAACCTGCTTCCGGCGCTCGACAAGGATGAAACGATCCAGACCGTGCTGCCGCTGCCTGAGGACGAGGCCGAATGGGCCAAGCTCTCGGTGGTCTTCGCGACTGCCAAGGGCAATGTCCGCCGCAATTCGATGGAGCTGTTCACCAATGTGCCCAGCAACGGCAAGTTCGCCATGCGGTTCGAAGAGGACAGCGCAGACCGCCTGATCGGCGTTGCCTTGCTTGAGGCCAGCGACGACGTGCTGCTCGCCACCCGCAGCGGCAAGGCGATCCGCTTTGCCGGCGACGAAGTGCGCGAGTTCCAGAGCCGCACTTCCACCGGCGTGCGCGGGATGACGCTGAAGGGCGATGACGAAGTGATCAGCTTGTCGATCCTCCACCGCGTCGGCACCACCAGCGAAGAGCGCGAGGAATACGTCCGGTACGCACCGTGGAAAGGTGAGAAGGAAGGCGAGCCCTCGCTCTCCGCCGAACGCATTGCCGAACTGCACGAGCGCGAGCAGTTCATCCTCACCGTCTGCGCCAATGGCTATGGCAAGATGAGCTCGGCTTACGAATACCGCCGCACCGGTCGCGGCGGCCAGGGGATCACCAATATCGACAACATCGCCCGCAATGGCCCGGTTGTCGCCAGCTTCCCCGCCACCCAGGCCGACCAGTTGATGCTGGTCACCGACCAGGCCAAACTGATCCGCCTGCCGCTCGGCTCGATGCGGGTGATCGGCCGCAACAGTGCGGGCGTCCGCCTGTTCAACGTCGCCGATCAGGAGCACGTCGTTTCGGCGGTGCGCCTGGCTGAAGAAGAAGGCGGCGATCAGGACGGCGACGAGGGTGAAAGCGAAACACCACCGGCCGAAGCGTGAGCGCCCTGCCCGGCCACGTCTGGAAGATCCTGACCAGCGAGCAGAAGGACCGCCTGCTCGTTGACGGGATCTTTCAAGGCGCGCCGGTCGATCTTGCCGATGGCTACATCCACCTCTCGGCCGAACCGCAGGTCGCAGGAACGCTCGACAAGCACTTTGCCGGACAGTCCGACCTGTGGCTGGCCCGCGTCGATCTTGTCCAGCTCGGCGATGCCGTCCGCTGGGAGCGATCGCGCGGTGATGCGCTGTTTCCCCACATCTACGCCCCGCTGCCGCTTGGGGCGGTGACTGCGCTGGCTCCGCTGAGCCGGCTTGAGGATGGCACGATCGCCTATCCCGACTAAGCCGGTTTGGCTTGCAGCGCGGCGCAATCGGGGCGAATGTAGCCGAAACGCGGGACAGGATCGGCAGCTATGGGACTGACAGTTGAACCCTCTGGGCAAGCATGCGGGGCGCGGGTTACCGGACTGGACCTCAAGGCAGACCTGGACGCTGCGCTGATCGCCGATCTGCGCGCGGTCTGGCTGGAGCACCACGTCCTCGCCTTCCCCGACCAGTTCCTCAGCGACGACGATCTGGAACGGTTCACGCTGGCGATGGGCGGCTTTGGCGAAGACCCGTTCTTCGCCCCGATCCCGGGCCGGGCGCACATCGCCGCGATCCGCCGTGAGGCCGACGAGCAGAGCCCCTTGTTTGCCGAAAACTGGCACACCGACTGGAGCTTTCAGGCACGCCCGCCTGCAGGCACCTGTCTCAACGCGGTCGATATTCCACCGCTCGGCGGCGACACACTCTACGCCAACCAGCATCTCGCCTGGGAGGCTCTGCCCGCCGCGCGTCAGGCCGCGCTGGCCGATCTCACCGCGGTCCACTCGGCCCGGCTCGCTTATGCTCCCGAGGGCAGCTACGGCGCGAAGGACAAGGGCCGGAGCATGGACATCCGGCCGGACGAGTCGGCGCGCGCGACCCAGACGCACCCCCTTGTTCCGGCCCATCCTGAAACCGGGCGCCGCGGGTTCTATTCGACGCTGGGCTACATCGTCGGGATTGAAGGCATGGCCGACAGCGAGGCCTTCCCGCTGCTGCTTGAGCTCCAGCAATGGCAAAGCGATGACCGCTTCGTCTATCGCCACCGATGGGAACCGGGGATGCTGACCATCTGGGACAACCGCTCAGTACTGCACCGTGCGACCGGCGGCTATGAAGGCCACCGGCGCGAGCTGCACCGCACTACGATTGCGGCCTGGCGGGGTTAGTCCAAAATGCCCTTCCCCATTGGGGAAGGCCCTACGGTGCCAACCGTCACCTTCGGCGGATGGAGGTTCCACGCCAGCGTCGAGCCCCCACCCCAACCCCTCCCCGACGGGGAGGGGCTTTCAGCTAAAACACCAC
>JAGXTB010000114.1 GCA_018334165.1 Sphingomonadales bacterium
CCCCCACCGCCTCGCTCCGCTCGGCACCTCCCCCAGAGGGGGAGGATATGGGTGCTGGAAATCCTCCCCCCCTGGGGGAGGTGGCAGCCGCGTCAGCGGCTGACGGTGGGGGCCTGACCCTCCGCCAAATCGCCCTCGCCGAAATCGAACGCGTCGAGTTCACCCCCGACAAGGGCCGCAACCGGATCGGTTCGATGGTCGCCGGGCGGCCCGACTGGGTGCTCAGCCGCCAGCGCGCCTGGGGGGTGCCGATCACGCTGTTCGTGGGTCGCAAGAGCGGCGAATATCTGGTCGATCCTGCCGTCAACGAACGGATCATTGCCGCGGTAAGGGCCCAGGGCATCGACGCTTGGACCCCCGAAACCGCGCACAGCTTCCTGGGCGACAAATACAACCCCGACGAGTGGGAAGCGGTCAGCGACATCCTCGACGTCTGGTTCGATTCGGGCACCAGCCACGCCTATGTGCTGGATTCGGGCCGCTGGCCTGACCTGTCATGGCCGGCCGACATCTATGTCGAAGGCAGCGACCAGCATCGCGGCTGGTTCCAGTCCAGCTTGCTGGAAAGCTGCGCCACCCGCGGCCGCGCGCCTTATGACCGGATCCTGACCCACGGGTTCACGATGGATTCGAAGGGCATGAAAATGTCCAAGTCGCTCGGCAACACCATCGACCCAATCAAGGTGATGGAAACCTATGGCGCGGACATCATCCGGCTGTGGGCGCTGTCGGTCGATTTCACCGAGGACCACCGGATCGGCGACGAGATCCTCAAGGGCGTGTCCGACCAGTACCGCAAGCTGCGCAACACCTTCCGCTATCTGCTGGGGGCATTGGATGGGTTCAGCGAAGCGGAGCGAGTTGAAGTAGCGGCGATGCCCGAACTGGAACGCTATGTCCTGGCGCTGCTGGGCAAGCTTGACGCGGCCTTGCGCAAGGCGACCGACGAGTTCGACTTCAACAGCTATGTCCGCGCGCTGACCGATTTCTGCAACGAGGACCTTTCCGCCTTCTTCTTCGATGTGCGCAAGGACTGCCTCTATTGCGATGCGGCGGGCGATCCCAAGCGCATGGCCTACCGCACGGTGCTCGACACCCTGTTCCACGCCCTGGTCCGCTGGGCCGCGCCGGTGCTGGTGTTTACCAGCGAGGAAGTGTGGGGGACGCGCTATCCGGATGGGGGTTCGGTGCACCTCCTCGAATGGCCTGTCCTTCCCCGTCAGCCCGCACTTGATGCGGGCCAAGGCTTTTCTTCGGCGAGGCCGGCAGAAGGAAGCCAAGCCCCGGATCAAGTCCGGGGCGACGATGAGTTGGTTGGGAAGTGGACTACGCTGCGGCGTCTTCGCTCGCAGGTCAACGAGTGCATTGAACCGCTTCGGCGGAACAAGGAAATCGGATCAAGCCTTGAAGCTGCTGTCACGTTGTACAACACAGGGTTTGATCCAGAGACGAAAGCGACATTTGATTTCAGCGAGTTGTTTATCAGTTCAGATGTCAGTGTGCTGCGACATACCGAGGGTGACGTTCCGGCGGCTGTTCTCCCAGTGACTCGTTTTGACGACACAGAATTATGGGTCGCCGTCACCCGCACCGCCCACCACAAATGCGGCCGCTGCTGGCGGCACTTGCCCGAAGTCACCGAGGACGGCGCGCTTTGTTCACGCTGCGATCAGGTTGTGAGCGGCATGGACGCCCCCGCATGACCTTGCCTTTTTCCCGTCACCCTGAACTTGTTTCAGGGTCCATTTCTCCTCGCAGGCCTATGGTTTCGGCGGCGCGATGGATGCTGAAACAAGTTCAGCATGACGGACTTGGGTTTATGGAAGTGAAATCATGCTGACCCGCAACCGCCTCACCGGCCTCGCCTTGGCCGCGCTAATCTTTGTTGCCGATCAGGTGACGAAATGGGTGGTGGTCAACCCCCTGGGGCTCGACGTGGATGGTAAGCAGATCGCGCTGACCAGCTTTTTCAGCCTGACCCGCACGTCCAACTATGGCGTGTCGATGGGCTTGCTGACGGCCGAAACCGATACGGCGCGCTGGGCACTGGTAGGCCTGACCGCGGCGATCGCGCTGGTGGTGCTGGTCTGGATGCTGCGCGAGAAGCTGCTGGGCGAGATCGTCGCGCTGGCGCTGATCCTGGGCGGGGCCATGGGCAATATCGTTGACCGGATCGCTTACGGCCATGTGGTCGATTTCGCCCATTTCCACCTTGGCAGCTGGAGCTTTTACATCTTCAACGTGGCCGATGCCGCGATCTCGATTGGCGTGGTGATAGTGCTTGCCCGCAGCTTCCTAATCCGCGAAAAGCCCGAAACAGATGCGGGTGCGCCCGCGACGGAGACCTGAATTATGCGTAAGTCCACCGGAATGATCCTCGTTACCGCTTCGGCACTGCTGGTGTCGGCCTGCGGCGGCGGCGGATTGTTCAACCGTGCACGCCCCGATGAATTCGCCGTGCAGCGCCAGGCACCGCTGGTGATCCCGCCCGATTTCAGCCTGGTCCCGCCGGCCCCCGGCGCGCCGCGGCCGACCGACACCAGCACTGCCCAGCAGGCGCAGAGCGCACTGTTCGGCGCGCCGCAGCCGCGCTCAGGCGTGGAGAGCAGCGTCAACAGCAAGGCCGGCCTTGCCGCCCCCGCGATCCGCTCGACCGTGGGCGATTCGGGCACCAACACGGTGGACAAGGGCGAAACCGCCCGCGACATTATCGCCGCGCCGGAAGGCGACGGGCGTGAGGCGACGACTTCGGTTACGCCGGGCTGATCTTTCTTTCAGATTGCCATTCAAAGGGGCTCGCCGGTTGGCGGGCCCTTTTTTGGTTCGCGCAAAGAGCGCAAAGGGAATGAAGATCGCAAAGAGGTCGCGTAGGCGGCGAAGCCGCTTTCTAACTCGGATATTGCCTTTGAGCCTCGGTGGATCGGTTGACAGAGCCTGCGGCTCATTCAACGTCTTGGCGATCTTCGTTCCCTCTGCGCTCTTTGCGAGAACCCTATTCAGCCTCGCCCACAGCAACCACCCTGCTGGCCAGCAGCTTGTCGATCTTGCGCCCATCCATATCGACCACTTCGAAACGCCAGCCCTGGTCGTGGAAGTGCTCGCCTTCGCGCGGGAGCTTCTTGAAGACGGACAGGGCATAGCCCGCCGCGGTGGCGAAATCGCGGTCGTCGGGCAGTTCGAGCCCAAGCTCGTCCATCAGCGCATCGGCGGGGAGCGATCCGGCCAAGAGCAGCGAGCCATCCTCGCGCGTGACCATCAGCGGATCGTCGCCTTCGTCCTGGTGGCTGGCGAAATTGCCGACGATCGCCGAGAGCAGGTCGGCCGGGGTCACCACGCCTTCCAGGTGGCCGTATTCGTCATGGACCAGCGCCATGGCGACATCGCTCTGCTGGAGCAGCCGCAGCGCGTCCATCGCATCGAGCTGGTCAGGGACCACTTCGGCTTTGCGCATCAGCCGTGCCAGGCCCAGCTTCTTGCCCGCGAGCAGCGTGGCCAGCACGTCCTTGACCTTGACCACGCCGACGATGTTGTCGGGGCTGCCATCGGCGACCGGCAGCAGCGAATGGGGGCTGTCCTTGATCGCAGCGCGGACTTCGGCTTCGCTGGCCTTGCGGTCGATCGTGTCGAGTTCGGTGCGCGGGGTCATCAGTTCGCGCACCGGGCGGTCGGCCAGGCGCATGATCCCGGTCATGATCTGACGCTCGTCCTCCTCGATCACGCCCGAGCGGGTCGCTTCGGCGAAGACCATGTGCAGTTCCTCGGCGGTCAGCGCATGGTCGCCCTTGTGGGTTACCCCGGTCAGGCGGAGCAGCAGGCTTGAGGAGCGGTCGAGCAGCCAGACCACCGGCGCAGTGACGCGCGCGACCAGTTTCATCGGCAAGGCGGCGGTGACCGCGATGGCCTCGGCTGCACGCAAGGCCAGCTGCTTGGGCACCAGTTCGCCGACCACCAGGCTGAAATAAGTGGTCAGCGCAATCACCAAAGCGAACCCGGCTTCGCCCGCCCAGCGTTCGGGGACGCCCAGCGCGCCCAGCCGCTCGCCGGTCGGCCCGCCCAGGCTGGCCCCCGAATAGGCCCCGGCGATGATCCCCACGAGGGTGATCCCGATCTGCACTGCCGAGAGGAACTTGCCCGGATCCGCCGCCAGCGACAGCGCCGCCTTGGCCCCCTTATTGCCGCGTTCGGCCAGCAGCCGCAGCCGCGCCGGGCGCGCCGAGACGATCGCCAGTTCCGACATCGAGAACAGGCCGTTGAGCAGGATCAGCCCTGCGATGATAAAGAGGTCGCTCCAGGGATAGGGGGTCACGCTTCATCCAATAGCAGAAACGTTCCGCAAGGCCAAAGAGTGGTATTGATTGACATCATTGCCATCTAGCTCCCATTCAGCTTCAAGGGTTTACGGTTAACACCAATTCAGAACTTCTGAAGGGGACCACACATGAAAAAGACCCGTTTGCTCACATCCGCGATGGCCGCCACGGCCCTGCTGGCAACTGCGGCCTGCGTCACCGATCCCAACACCGGCGAAAAGAAAATCTCGCGCACCGCGATCGGCGGGGTTGGCGGCGCGGTGGTCGGCGGCCTCTTGGGCGGCCTGATCGGCGGCAAGACCGGGCGCATTGTCGGCGCCGGAATTGGCGGCGTCGCGGGCGGCGTGGTCGGCTACAAGATGGACCAGCAGATCAAGACGCTGAAGGAAAAGACCGCCGGATCAGGGGTCGATGTGACCGAAACCGATGGCGGTAAGGCGATCCTGGTCAACCTGCCCGACGGCGTGACATTCGATGTCGGCAGCTCGACGCTCAAGCCCGCGTTCCGGGCCACGCTCGACCAGGTTGCAGCCAGCCTGCTCGAGTATCCGGACAGCCTGGTCGACGTTTACGGCCACACCGATTCGACCGGCAGTGACGCTTTCAACCAGACCCTGTCGGAAAGCCGGGCGCGCACGGTGATGAACTACCTGATCTCCAAGGGCGTCCCCGCCGCGCGCCTGCGCAGCCAGGGCTTTGGCGAGACTATGCCGGTTGAGACCAACGACACTGCCGAAGGCCGCGCCAAGAACCGCCGCGTCGAAATCAAGATCGTGCCGGTAACGCAGGAAGACGTGCAGGCCGCCCGCTCGGGCAGCTGATCGAATTCTTAGCTGATAAAGAAGGGCTCGCCCGAAAGGGTGGGCCCTTTTTTTGGTTCACCCGAAGAACCAAAGAACCGAAGGGGTTGGGATTGCGGCGCAGCCGCGAACCCATTCTCGCATCGGGTCTGAAGCGGCTTCCGCTTAGATAGATCAAGCCTGCGGCTGGCGTGACATCATCGGTCCTTTGGTCCTTCGGGTGAACTCCCTCAGCCCCCAGCCGCCAACTCCCGCGCCCGGCCCGCCAGCCGCTCGACCGCCGCGCCGTGGATCTCGGGCGAGCAGACCAGCACCCCGAACGCGCGCGGGTCGCGCTTGTTGTAGGCGAGCGGCTGTCCGAAAGCGTCGGTCGCCATGGCCCCGGCCTCGCGGGCGATCAGCGCGGCGGCGCCGATGTCCCATTCATAACCCCAGCGCAAAGTGGCAACGAGGTCGGCCTCGTCGGCGGCGACCATCGCCATCCTGAGCGCGATCGAGTTGGGCTGGCCAACCAGGGTCAGGTCCGAATCGGCCTTGGGCAGGGCATGCGCAGGGACGCGCGCGCCAGGAAGGGTGCTGCGGCGCGAGGCGCTGAGGCGCACCCCGTTGCGCCACGATCCGCGCCCCGCCTCGCCCGACCAGAATTCGCCGCGCGCCGGGGCATCGAGGATTCCGAACAGCGGCCGTCCGGCGCTGACCAGCGCGACCGACACCACCCAGCCGGGGCGGCCCCGGATGAAATCGCGGGTTCCGTCGATTGGATCGACCAGCCAGATCAGGTCGCCGCCCAGCCGCTCAGGCGCATCGATGGTTTCTTCCGAAAGCCAGCCTGCCGAGGGCAGCAATGCGCCCAGTTCGCGCTTGAGGAACGAATCGACCGCAAGGTCCGCCGCGCTGACCGGGCTGTTCCCGCCCTTGTCCCAGCTTTCCAGCGCGTGGCCGTGCCCCGGCCAGGTCGCCAGCGCGATCCGCCCGGCTTCGCGCACGATCGCTTCGAGGCGCGCGCGATCGATCAAGCGGTGGTAAACCGCGCTGTTAAGAATAACTCGCAACTGGCGTTCATATTTCTACCCTATTGGACCTTTCGGGGTCTTTTCAAGCATCCTGCGCTGTGCTTAGGCGGCAGCGCATCAAGGGCTGACGCCCCCTCCCCCGGATCGGAGACTACCCCCATGAACATCCACGAGTACCAGGGCAAGGAACTGCTCGCCAAATTCGGCATCGCGATCCCCAAGGGCATTCCGGCGATGACCGTGGCCGAAGCGGTCGAAGCCGCCAGGCAACTGCCCGGGCCGCTCTATGTGGTGAAAAGCCAGATCCACGCCGGCGGGCGCGGCAAGGGCAAGTTCAAGGAACTGGGCCCCGATGCCAAGGGCGGCGTGCGCCTGGCCAAGAGCCTCGAGGAAGTCGAAAGCCATGCCCGTGAAATGCTGGGCAATACCCTGGTCACGATCCAGACCGGGGAAGCTGGCAAGCAGGTCAACCGGCTCTACATCACTGACGGGGTTGATATCGGCAAGGAATACTACCTCTCGATGGTGGTCGATCGCGCCACCGGCCGCATCGCGATGATCGTCAGCACCGAAGGCGGGATGAGCATCGAGGACGTGGCGCATGACACGCCCGAGCGGATCACCACGATTACGGTCGATCCGGCGCAGGGCTTCATGCCGCACCACGGCCGCGCGATTGCCTTTGCGCTCAAGCTCAAGGGTGATCTGGCCAAGCAGGCCGGGGTGCTGGGCAAGCAGCTGTTCGACGCTTTCGTGGCGCTTGATTGTGAGATGATCGAAATCAACCCCCTGGCCGAATGCGCTGGCCAGCTGATGGTGCTCGACACCAAGATGAGCTTCGATTCGAACGCGCTCTATCGCCACCCCGAAGTCATGGCGATGCGCGACGAGACCGAGGAAGACCCGGCCGAAATCGAAGCCAGCAAGTATGACCTTGCCTACATCAAGCTCGACGGCAACATCGGCTGCATGGTCAATGGCGCAGGGCTGGCCATGGCGACGATGGATATCATCAAGCTGAACGGCGAATTCCCCGCCAACTTCCTCGACGTGGGCGGCGGCGCATCGAAGGAAAAGGTCACCGCGGCGTTCAAGATCATCCTTCAGGACCCGGCGGTGAAGGGCATCTTGGTCAACATCTTCGGCGGGATCATGAAGTGCGACATCATCGCCGACGGGATCGTCGCCGCAGCCAAGGAAGTGAACCTCTCGGTTCCGCTGGTGGTCCGCCTCGAAGGCACCAATGTCGAGCTCGGCAAGCAGATCCTCGAAGGCAGCGGCCTGCCGATCGTTTCGGCCAGCGACCTGGGCGATGCGGCGCAGAAGATCGTCGCGGAAGTGCGCAAGGCGGCGTGATTTCCTGAAAGCCCTTCCCCGGTGGGGAAGGGTTGGGATGGGGGTTCACCCTCTCGGGCGTCGAGCCCCACCCCCAACCCCTCCCCGCCGGGGAGGGGAGATTCGCCCTGGATATGGTCGCATAGTTCGCGCTTGCCTTCGAATGCCAAGGCGCGGGGAAGAAATAGCTGCACACCCTGCCGCCCAACCTGTAGCAAATTTGCTGCAAAGCATGAGCAAACTTGACTTGACCCGCTGGCCCGGCGCGGCAATGGCGGTGCGCGTTGTGAACTCAATCGGGCGGTTAAACGCAGGGTTGACGTTTACGTAAACGATAATTATGCCGCAGTGCAGCATTTAGTGGGAAAGGTCTGGAACCGATGAAAGCCCTGGTCTGCGTGAAGCGCGTGATCGACTATAACGTGAAGCCGCGGGTCAAGTCCGATGGCTCGGGCGTCGATCTCGCCAATGTGAAGATGAGCATGAACCCCTTCGACGAAATCGCCGTCGAAGAAGCCATCCGGCTGAAGGAAAAGGGCGTGGTGACCGAGATTGTCGCGCTGTCGGTCGGCCCGGCCAAGGCCCAGGAAACGCTGCGCACCGCGCTCGCCATGGGCGCGGATCGCGCTGTGCTGGTGCAGGTTGATGACGGCGTTGAAGTGGAACCGCTGGCAGTCGCCAAGATCGTCAAGGGCGTCGCCGAGGAAGAAGGCGCGAGCCTGATCATCACCGGCAAGCAGGCGATCGACGACGATTCGAACCAGGTCGGCCAGATGGTCGCTGCGCTGATGGGCCGCCCGCAAGGGACTTTTGCCAACGAAGTCACCGTCGATGGTGGTCACGTGGTGGTGAAGCGCGAAGTCGATGGCGGTCTGGAAACAGTCAAGCTGGCTCTGCCCGCGATTGTCACCACCGACCTCCGCCTCAACGAGCCGCGCTATGCCTCGCTGCCCAACATCATGAAGGCGAAGAGCAAGCCGCTCGCAACCAAATCGGCAGGTGACTACGGCGTCGATATTGCCCCGCGCCTCAAGACCCTCAAGGTCAGCGAACCGCCGGTGCGCAGCGCCGGGATCAAGGTGGCCGACGTCGATGCCCTCGTCGCCAAGCTCAAGGAAATGGGCGTAGCCTAGGACCACTCACCCACCTCCGTTCGTGTCGAGCGAAGTCGAGACACGCCACGCGAGGCATCTCGACTTCGCTTCGCAAGCGAACGGGATGGGATGGAAGGAATTCGAAGATGAAAACTCTCGTTTGGGTCGAACACGACAACAAGTCGGTCAAGGACGCAACGCTCGCCGTGGTGACCGCCGCTTCGCAGATCGGCGAAGTCCACCTGCTGGTCGCCGGTTCGGGCTGCAAGGCCGTGGCCGATGAAGCCGCCAGGATCGCGGGCGTGGGCAAGGTCCACCTCGCCGACGATGCGGCCTATGCCAATGCCCTGGCTGAAAACGTTGCGCCGCTGGTGGCGGGACTAATGGCCAGCCACGACGCCTTCGTCGCGCCCGCCACCACCACCGGCAAGAATATCGCCCCGCGCGTCGCCGCGCTGCTCGATGTGATGCAGATCTCGGACATCCTCTCGGTCGAAGGCCCCAAGACCTTCACTCGCCCGATCTATGCCGGCAACGCGATTGCCACGGTCGAATCGAGCGATGCCAAGCTGGTGATCACCGTTCGCGGCACCGCTTTCGCCAAGGCGGAAGCCAGCGGCGGCTCGGGCTCGGTCGAAGCCGTTGCCAGCACTGGCGATGCCGGGACCAGCAGCTTCCAGGGGTCCGAAATCGCCAAGAGCGAGCGTCCCGAACTGACCAGCGCCAAGGTGATCGTTTCGGGCGGCCGCGCGCTCAAGGATGCCGACACCTTCAAGGCGACCATCTTCCCGCTCGCCGACAAGCTCGGCGCGGCGGTTGGTGCCAGCCGCGCGGCGGTCGATGCGGGCTATGTCCCCAACGACTTCCAGGTCGGCCAGACCGGCAAGATCGTTGCGCCGCAAGTCTATGTCGCGATCGGCATCTCCGGCGCGATCCAGCACCTGGCAGGGATGAAGGACAGCAAGACCATCATCGCCATCAACAAGGACGAAGACGCGCCGATCTTCCAGGTCGCCGACATCGGCCTGGTCGCGGACCTGTTCAATGCGGTGCCGGAGCTGACTGGGAAGCTTTGAATTCAGATTCAACTCGTATGGGAAGGGTGGCTGGACAACGCCACCCTTTTCAAACTTTTACTCAATTCCAAGCTCCGCAAGTAGCGCCTTTACATCGACTGTCGAAGCCTTGGGCTGCCGCCGACGGCGAAGCTTAGGATCCTTCAATTGGTCCAAGGGGACCAGTTTTCCGTCCCGCACAACATACCACTTCTGAAACGCGCTCAGTGGCACCAGTTCACCTTTGCTGTTGCGATGGTTTAAGCGTGCTTGAATCACATGCATTGCTGGTGCGAGAGAGCTGCCTTTGGAGGGGTCCACTTTGTTGCCTTCGAGGTAAAGGCCGTCCGCTCTCACCTCTGCCAAACCATCTGGTTTTTGGTCCACACCGCGTGGCTTGGTGAGGAATAGATAAAGCCTCTCACCAACCGCCAGTTTGATGCCTTGTCCAAAATCAAGGTGGGGAGGGTGCTTGCCTGCGCTTTTAGGCATCGGCTGCCCGCCGAACAAGCGACGCAGAATATCGTTCTTCGTCTCTGAACGATCCTCCCTTCGAGCCTCAATCTCACTTGCAACATCCTGTTCAAGGCCGACATACTCGACAAACATGAGCTCGCTCCTGCTTTGATTAAGGTGGCTTATATTATTTAAGTGGGCTTAAATGTCAATCCATATGTAGCTGTTCCGGAATTTGGCCAATCCAACATCAGGCCTTGCGCGCAAATCAATCTTGCATTACATTGTCATACATGACCGCAAACGCTCTCGTTCAAACCCGCATCAATGGCAAGGTCAAGGCGGAGGCTTCGGCCGTGCTCGCCACGATGGGGCTGACCGTGTCCGACGCGGTGCGGATCATGCTGACCCGGGTTGCGCATGACAAGGCGCTGCCGTTCGAGCCGCTGCGCCCCAATGCCGAAACCATCGCGGCGATGGAAGAGGCGCGCGCGGGCAATTTGGAAAGCTTTGACAGCATCGAAGCGCTGATGGCTGACCTGAATGCGGACGATTAGCCGGACCGGGAAGTTCAAGCGAGACTACAAGCGCGAACTCAAAGGGCAATTCGGCAAGATCCTGAATTCAGAGCTGCCCAGCCTGTTGCGCGAACTGGCGAGCGATACACCGCTCGGCCCATCGCGGCGCGATCACGCGCTGACTGGCGATTGGAAAGATCACCGCGATTGCCATATCAGGCCCGATCTGGTGCTGATCTACCGCAAGCCCGACGACGATACACTCGAACTCGTCAGACTTGGCTCACACTCGGAACTGGGCCTCTAGCTCAGGCCCGCTCATACAGCACCAGCACCGCCCCATCCTCGGCCTGGTGCTGGCCATAGCGCACAAAGCCGAGCTTGCCCGCCAGCGCGTCCGAGGCCGCATGGCCTTCTTCGATCATGCAGGCGATCCGCTGGCGGCCGTGGGTCTGGTCAAACCAGGCCAGCGACGCTTCCATCGCTTCGCGCGCGATCCCCTGGCCCCAGTGGTCGTGATGGACGATCCACCCAGCCTCGGGCACGTCGTCAAGCCCGGCCTCGGTGCCAAAGCCGCGGTGGCTGCGGAAGACACCGCAGTTGGCAATAATCCGGTCCTGCCCCTTCAGGCGGACCATGAAAGTGCCGTAGCCGTGCAGCGCCCATGACCCGGCGTTGCGATGCAGGCGGGTGAAGGCGTCCATTTCGCTTGGCACGAACGAGCCCAGGAACTGGCGGGTCTCTTCCGCCAGGGTCAGCTGGTAAAGATCGGGCAAGTCACGCAGCGCGGGCTGCCATAGCTCGAGGCGGGCGGTGGTGACGAGTGGGGCTTCGTTCTCAATCATGGCCTCCCTCTTAACCGTTCGTCCCGAGCGAAGTCGAGGGACTGCGTGCGTCGCGACCCCTCGACTTCGCTCGGGGCGAACGGGGTTGGGGAAGGGTGGATTGGACAGGCCTGGGGCAGAAGGCCAACCACTACAACAACACATCCACTGCATGGATCGCCAGCCCCACCAGGCCGCCAACCAAAGTCCCGTTGATCCGGATGAATTGCAGGTCGCGGCCGACCGCGCCTTCGATCCGGTCGGTCACCGTCGCGGCATCCCAGCGCTTGACCGTTTCGGAGACCAGCCGGACGATCTGGTCGCCATAGCGCACCGAAATGCCCACCAAAGTCCGACGCGCGAAGCGGTTTATCTGAAGCTGCAACGCCGGATCATCGCGCAAATGCTTGCCGAGTTCGGTCAGCGCCTCGGCCATCTGGCCGCTGGTTTCGCCCGCCGGACGGCGCAAGCGGGCGAGCATCGCCTGGCGCAGCCGTTCCCACACTCCCTGCCACCAGACCGAGACCGCCGGGTTGGCGATCAGCTCACCCTTCATGCGCTCAATCTTACCGCGCAGCTCCTCGTCGTGCTGGAGATCCTGCGCGACTTTGGCCAGGCCTTCCTCGATCTTGGCGCGCAAGGGATGCTCGGGATCGACGATCACTTCGGCGAGCAGCTTGTAAAGCCCGTCGAGCACCGAATTGGCCACCGTCTCGTCCAGCCCGGTCCAGCGCAGCACGGCATTGGCGCGGCGGTGAATCAGCTCACGGATCAGCTCCTCATTGTCCTCCAGCGTCAGGCCAGCCCAGCGCACCAGCGATTCGATCACCGGCATGTGGCGCTGGTCGGCGATCGTGGTGCCGAGCACCTGGCCGATCAGCGGCGAGACCTCAAGCTTCTCGACCTGGCGGAACAGCCCGCCACGCACCTGGTTGCCAAGCCGTTCGGGATCAAGCGATTCGAGCACCTGGGCCAGCAGTTCCGCGGCCCCGTCGCGTAGCCGGGTCGAGCCGCCTTTCGCGGGATCGGCCAGCCAATCGCCCGCCGCCCCGGCCAGGTTCATGGTCCTCAGCCGCCGCGCCACGACCGGGGGAATCAGGAAATTGTCGCGCAGGAACTGCGCCATCGTATCGGCGATCCGGTCCTTGTTCTCAGGGATGATCGCGGTGTGCGGGATCGGGATCCCCAGCGGGTGGCGGAACAGCGCGGTGACCGCGAACCAATCGGCCATGCCGCCGACCATCCCGGCTTCGGCAAAGGCCAGCACCCAGCCCCAGGCCGGATGCACGCCCACGAAATATCGCGCGACCAGATAGAGCGCGGCCATCGCCACCAGCAGGCCAGTGGCCATCCGGCGCATGGTGCGGGCCCGGTCGGGCGGTATGGCGGCGACCGGACGGCGCCAGCGGTGTCGAGGCGCCTTCTGGTTCACTCGGCCGGCAAGGGTCCGTCATCCCGCCGGGTGGCGGGAGTGGCCGCGGGCTTGGTCAGATCGGGGACGGGCCGGGGCTCGGCCGCTGCTTCCGCGTCGTCAGCATGATGCGGCTCCCAGGTCAGGAAAGTGCGGCGCAGCTTTGGCCCGATCCGCTTTTCAAAACCGTCAGCCAGGCTGAAACCGGCAGGCACGATCAGCAGGGTCAGCAGGGTCGAGAGGATCAGCCCGCCCATCACCACCGTTCCCATCGGCTGGCGCCAGGCGCTGTCACCGTGGAGCGACAGCGCGGTCGGGATCATCCCCGCGGTCATCGCCACGGTGGTCATCACGATCGGCTGCGCGCGCTTGTGCCCGGCATCGACGATTGCCTGATACTTCGGCACGCCTTTGGCCATTTCCTCGATCGCGAAATCGATCAGCAGGATCGAGTTCTTGGCGACGATCCCGAACAGCATCAGGATCCCGATGAACACCGGCAGGGTCACTTCCTGTCCGGCAATCCACAAGGCAATCAATCCGCCCAGCGGGGCCAGGAACAGCGAGGCCATGTTGACCAGCGGCGAAACGAAACGGTGATAGAGCAGCACCAGCACGGCCAGCACCAGCAAGACCGCCGAGGCCAGCGCGATCTGGAAGCTGGTGATCAGCTCCTCGAAGATCTCGTCCGCACCGAACGGCTTCTTGCCCACGCCCAGCGGCAGGTTCTGCATCACCGGCAGTTTGTCGATCGCTTCCTTGATCGGGCCTTCCTGGAAGCCGGGTGCCAGGTCGGCACCAACGAACACGCGGCGTTCCTGATTGAGGCGGCGGATCGAAACCGGTCCCGATCCATAGCTGACATCGGCCACCCGCGAGAGCGGGACCGAGCCGCCATTGGCGGTCTGCACCGGCAGGTTCATGATCACCGACAGCTCGCGCCGCGAATCTTCCGACAGGCGCACCCGAATCGGGATCTGGCGGTCGGACAGCGAGAACTTGGCGGCGTTCTGATCGATATCGCCGATCGTGGCGATGCGGATCGTCTGGCTGAGCGCGGCAGTGGTCACCCCCAGGCTGGCGGCCAGTTCCTGACGCGGGGTGATGACCAGTTCGGGGCGCCGGGTATCGGCGGCAACCCGCGGCGCAACCACCCCGGGGACCGTCTTCATCTGATCGGCCAGCTTGGCCGCGGTTGCTTCCAGAACAACCGAGTCCGCGCCGGTCAGCATGATCGAGATCGGCCGCCCAAGCCCCGGAGGGCCGGCCTGGAACAAGGCCTGGAAGTTCACCCGGGCATCCGGGATCTGCTGAAGCTGCGGGGTCAGTGCGCGTTCGAATTCCTGGCTGCTCTTCTCGCGATCCTCTTTCAGGGTGATGAAGATCGAGGCATTGCCTTCGCGGACTCGTTCCTGGATCTGCTGGACCTCAGGCTGGACCGAAACCAGCTTGGCAACCTGGCCTGCAACCGCTTCGGTCTGCTTGAGGGTGGTGCCCGGGACCATTTCGATGGTGATGCGGCTGAAGTCGCTGTTCTGATCGGGGAACAGCTTCTGCGGCAAGGTTGCGAACAAATAGCCTGACAGGATCAGCGCAAAAAAGGCAATCCCCAGCATCCAGACCCGGTGGTCGCGCAGCCGCGCGTTCAGCCGCAAGGCCCAGAACCGGTTCCAGGCAAAGAACCCGGCGTCGCGCTGGCGAATGGCCAGATTGATCAGCGATACCAGCAAGGACTGGAGCAGGAACACCAGGCCATAGGCAATCGGTCCGCCAAGGATCATGGCCGACAGGACCATGCCCACGCCGGGACCCTTGGCAACTTCGCCAACAACCGGCTCGCCGCGCATGATATAGGGAGACAGGGCCACGAATATCCCCGCCAGCGCGGGCAGCAGGTGGTAAAAGGCCCGCCCACGAACAGTTTCCACTTTGTCACGAAACGCGCGCTGCTTGCGGTTGTCGAGGCTGAAATGGAGCAGCCGTTCATAGCGCTCCATCCAGGGGCCGCCGCCATGCTCGGCCGGGCCAGCCGGCTTGAGGAAATAGGCCGCGATCATCGGCGTGATCATCCGCGCGACCGCAAGACTGATCAGCACCGAGACCACCACGGTCCAACCGAAATTGAAGAAGAACTGGCCCGGAATGCCGGGCATCAGCCCGACCGGCAGAAACACCGCGACGATCGAGAATGTGGTCGCCACCACCGCCAGGCCGATTTCATCGGCGGCGTCGATCGCGGCCTGATAGGCACTTTTGCCCATCCGCATGTGCCTGACGATATTTTCAACCTCAACGATCGCATCGTCGACCAGCACCCCCGCAACCAGGCCGAGTGCCAGCAAGGACATCTGGTTGAGCGTGATCCCCAGCATGTCGATGAACCAGAAGCTGGGAATGGCCGACAAGGGAATCGCGATCGCCGAGATCATCGTTGCGCGCCAATCGCGCAGGAAGAAGAACACCACGATGACCGCCAGGATCGACCCTTCGATCATCGCCGCGATCGAGCTGGTGTACTGTTCCTTGACGTAGGGCACGGTGGTGAACAGCTTGTTGAACTTGACGCCCGGATTTTCGGCTTCGATCTTGGCCAGCCGCGCGACCGCAGCGTCATAGACCGACACGTCGGATTCGCCGCGGCCGCGCTGGATTCCGAAAGTCACCGCCAATTTGCCGTCGGTCTTGCCCAGCGAAGTCACTTCGCTGAAGCTGTCGGTCACTTTGGCGACATCGGCCAGCTTGATCACCCGCCCGCCGCCCAGGGGAATGTCGGTCTGTGACAGCTGATAGGCCGTGGCCGTGTTCCCCAGCACCCGGACCGATTGGCGCGAACCGCCGATTTCCGAGCGGCCGCCTGCGGCATTGAGGTTGAGCTGGCGCAAGACCTGGTTGATCTGGCCCGCGGTCACCCCCTGGGCCTGCATCTTGCCCGGGTCGAGTATCACCGCAATCTCGCGGGTCACTCCGCCGCCGCGGTTGACCTGGGCGAGGCCTGGCACGCTGAGCAGGTTCTTGGTCACCGTATCGTCAACGAACCACGACAGCTGTTCCAGCGTCATGTCATCGGCGACGACCGAGAACAGTCCGATCTCGTCGCTGGAAATGTCGACCTTGAACACCTCGGGCTCGAGAATTCCGTCGGGCAAGTTGCCGCGGACCTGACCGACCGCGTTCTTGACGTCGTTAAGCGCCTCGATGACGTCGGTGCCGATATCGAATTCGATTTCGGTCTGGCTGAACCCTTCACGCGCTGTGGAGCTGATGCTCTGGACGTTCTGGAGCGAGCGCAGCGAGGATTCGACCTTCTGGGTGATCTGGTTCTCGATCTCGGTCGGCGCCGCGCCGGGTTGGCTGATCGCAACAATCACCAACGGAAACTCGATATCGGGATCGTTCTGCACTTTCATCCGTGAGAACGTGATCATTCCGCCCAGAATCAAGGCGATGAACAGGACGATCGGCACCACCGGATTGCGAATGCACCAGGCCGAGATGTTTTGAAAATTCATGTCCGAGCTCCCGTCCGGTACCGCATCAGGCGCGCGGCGCGACGGGCTTGATCGTCTCACCCGGCTGGAGGAACCCGCCCGCGCGCAGCACCACGCGTTCGGTGCCATTAAGGCCATCGAGTATCACGATCCCCTGCGAGGTGATCTGGCCCTGCTTGATCGGACGGCGTTCGACCTTGTTGTCCTTGCCGACGATATAGACATAGCTGCCCTGGGCATCGGACAGGATCGCACTTTCCTGCAGGACCGGGGCCACCACAGTGCCTGACTTGATCACCACCGAGGCAAAGCCGCCGGGGCGCAGTTCGGGAGCATAGGCCAGCGCGATCCGCGCGCTGCCCTGCCGGGTTGCAGGATCGATCACCGGAGAGACCTGCCAGATCTGGCCAACAAAGACCTTGTCAAACCCGACCGGCGTGACTTCAGCGGTGATCCCCGGCGCAAGCGTCGCCAGATCGGTTTCGCCAACTTGCGCGCGCAGCTCCATCTCGCCGCCTTTGGCGAGGCGGAACAGCACTCCCGATCCGGCGCTGACGATCTGCCCGGGCTCAACCCGGCGTTCGAGCACCAGCCCCGCGGCGGGGGCGACCACATTGAGGCGGCGGCTTTGCGCCTGCAGCACACCCAGCTGGGCGCCAGCTACCTTGACCTGCGCGATCGCGGAATCGCGCTGGGCGCGCAGTCGGTCAACTTCGGCCTTCGAAATGAAGCCCCGGTCAACCAGCTTGAGCGCACGCTGCAAGTTGGCTTCGGCCAGATCGGCATTGGCCTTGGCGACCTGGATCTGCGCGGCCTGACTGGTTTGCTGCTGGACCTGCACCGACCGGTCGATCACCGCGAGGACCTGGCCCTGACGCACCCATTGTCCAGCATCGACCAAGACCGAGACGACCTGCCCGCCTTCACCCGCAACACCCACCGGCATTTCGCGGCGCGCAGCAAGCGTGCCGGTAACGTTGATCGCGCCTTCAACCGTCACCCGGCCCGGCGCGACCACGGTCACCACCGGTGCCTGGTCTTTCTTGTCCTTGCCTTCTTCAGCAGCAGCGCCGCCGCCGCGGTTCATCATGAACCAGATCAGCGCGACCGCCAGGAGCAGCACAATGCCGCCGATGATCAGCTTGCGTCGGCCGGCACCATCACCGCCATCGTCGAGCAACGGGTTCGAGCCAGACATTTCCCCGCTCTCAATTCTCGAGTCGAAATTCATTTTCTTGCCAAGCCTTTGCCGCCGGATCGCTGCCACATCAGACGGGGTGCGCCCCATCTGATCCACATACTGTATTACTACGCTAAATCACCCCCGGCAAGTCCCGTTGCAAAGGAAAGCGGATGCCTGATTTGCACTGGCTTGCCATAGGCGCTGTGGGGAAGACCCGCAACGGCCAGCTCTGCAAACCACCATGCCAGTTCGGCAAACGCCACGATTTGGCCCGGCCTGCTGCTTCAGCGGCACCCAAAGGCGCGAATGGCGGGCAAAGAAAAGGCCGGCGCGGGATCTCCCGGCCGGCCATTTCTGCCCAAAGGGCGGCTATCAGTACTTGAGCTGGCGCTCGTAGAGATCGCGGTAGTGCTGGATCCGCGTGACCCTGAGGCCCTGCATCCCCGAACGGTCAACCGCGCGCTGCCAGGAAGCGAATTCCTCAAGCGTCAGATTGTAGCGCTCGCAGACCTCATCGATGGTCAACAGGCCGCCATTGACCGCCGCGACCACTTCGGCCTTGCGCCGAACCACCCAGCGAGTGGTCTTGGGGTCGGGCAGCGAATCAATCGTCAGCGGCTCGCCAAGCGGGCCGATCACCATTGCGGGCCTGATTTTCTGGTTCTCGATCATCATTGTCCTCGGCCGCCGGCCATATCTTGTCCGGCTTCGGCCCCAGTTATGGCGTGGGGGGCTTTGCCATCTGTTGAATCAGCAGGGTTAACGGCGCATTTGTCTTTTGCTTTCGCCAGTCCCGCAGCAGCCCAGTCGGTGAAAGCACCGTCAAACAGCGCGGGGCGCGAATCGCTGCGGACCAGTTCGGCCCGGGCGGCATGCGCGGCGACCAGCCGGGCATGCAGCCCGGACCAGTCGAATCCGGTGTTTCCGGCCGCGTCCCCGGCAGGAGCCCCGCGGCCCCGTAGCGCGGCCATAAAGTCGTTTGCGAATTCCATGACCGCGCTTCTAGTCCACACATGGTCAAGATCGGGTAAAGCCGGGCTTTACCTCACGGTCACAAACCTTACTCAATTCAACATGGCCCAACGCGCGCGCACAGTGTAAGGCGCGCCGCGATATGACCGAGGCCGTGCTTTCTCTCCCCGATCCTGCCGAGCTGTTCCAGCTGGCGGCGCCGCTCGCGGGCAAGCGGATCGTCGTGGCCATGTCGGGCGGGGTCGATTCGTCGGTGGTCGCCGCGCTGGCCGCACGCAGCGGGGCCGAGACGATCGGGGTGACGCTACAACTCTATGACACCGGCCCGGCCTCTGCCCGCAAGGGCGCTTGCTGCGCGGGCGATGATATCCGCGATGCCCGCAGCGTTGCCGACCGGCTGGGGATCGCGCACTATATTGTCGATCACCAAAGCCAATTTCGCGAGGAAGTGGTCGAACGCTTCGCCGACGAATACCTCGCCGGGCGCACCCCGATCCCCTGCATCCGCTGCAATATGGGACCCAAGTTCACCGACCTGTTCCGCATGGCGCGCGAACTGGGGGCCGATTGCCTGGCGACCGGGCACTATGTCCGCCGTGTGCTCGGCCCGGCTGGCCCCGAACTCCACCGCGCACTCGATCCGGCCCGCGACCAGTCTTATTTTCTCTACGCCACCACCGAAGCCCAGCTGGATTACTTGCGCTTCCCGCTGGGCGGCCTGCCAAAAAGCGCGGTCCGCCAGATCGCCGAGACCGAGGGGCTGCGGGTGGCGGCCAAGCCCGACAGCCAGGACATCTGCTTCGTCCCCGATGGCGACTACGCCCGGATCGTGCGCGCGGTGCGCCCCGAGGCCGACGAGGGCGGCGCAATCGTCCATGCCGAGAGCGGCGCGGTGCTGGGTGAACACAAAGGCATCATCCACTTCACCGTCGGCCAGCGCCGCGGGATCGAGATCGGAGGGCAGCCTGAGCCGCTCTATGTCACCGGGATCGACGCTCCGGGCCGCCGCGTACTGGTCGGCCCGCGCCGCTTGCTCGCGGTCAGCGCGGCACGGATTGTCGAGACCAACCGGATCGGGCCACTGCCCGAGGTTCCGCTCAGCGCCAAGGTCCGCTCGCTGGCGAGGCCCGTGCCGGTGCGGATCGAAGGGCCGTTGGGGGATGGCGGGGCTTGCATGTTGCGCTTCGAAAACCCCGAATACGGCGTCGCGCCCGGGCAGGCGGCGGTGATCTATGCCGGGGACCGGGTGGTTGGCGGGGGGTGGATCGATTCGACTGAGGCTGCGATAGCTTAAAGGGGTTCACGCGAAGGGCGCGAAGAAGCGAAGTTCGCGAAGAGGGAGTGCTTGCGGCGAAGCCGCTCTAACAAATTGGCCAAATGAACATGCAAGCCTGCGGCTTGGCGCTACATCTTCGCGTCCTTCGCGCCTTCGCGCCCTTCGCGTGAACCCTGCTAGGCCAAAGCTAGCAAGGCTGCGCTATCAAGCAGCGCCCGGCAAAGCGGACATCGTCGATTCGTCCCGCCAGCGCGCATTCGCCGGCCAGCACTGGCTGACCGGCAACCTCGGCCCCACCATCGAGCGGGATCACCAGCAGCGGCCCTGAATACCGCCCTGCTGTCTTAGCATCGGGTGCGCCGTCGATACGGTCGAGCCGGAAGTGCGGGCCATCGACCAGGCTGATCGCGCCATCTTCGGGAACCGAACAATGGAGCAAGCGCGGATAGGGCATGCCATTGGCCACCGCGATCCCGGCATCGAGGTGCAGCTCGCGCGGGCGGCCATAGTCATAGAGCCGGTAAGTCATGTCGCTGTTCTGCTGGACTTCGACCAGCGACAGCCCGGGCCCAATCGCATGGACCGTTCCCGCCGGGATATAGAAGAAGTCGCCGGCCTTGGCCGGGTGCCATGCCAGCAGGTCTTCGATTCCGCCATCAAGCGCGGCTTGGCGCATTGCCTCAGGCGCAATCGGGGCCTTGAACCCGATGCCCAGTTTCGCATCGGGCTCGGCGGCGATCACATACCAGCACTCTTCCTTGCCGCGCTTGCCCGGCGGAGCGTCGAAGTCCGAGGGATGGACCTGGACCGACAAGGCCTCGCTGGTGAACAGGTATTTGACCAGCAGTGCGTCGAGCGCGGCGGGCGGCTCAAACCAGACTTCGCCGATTGTCTGCCCTGGCGGCGCAGTGAACGGCGCGGGCAGCACCTCGCACCCCCACGGCCGCTCGACCATCCGGGTGGGCAGCAACACGCTCACTGCTTGACCGCGCCCGGCAGCTTGCCGACCAGCTGCGCCCCGGCGCGACTGGTGACCAGCACTTCGTTGCCATCGACCACCACGATCACATCCGCCAGCCCGATGACCGAAACGCGCGGGCCGTCGCTTTCGACCAGGACATTGCGGCACTGGACCAGATCGGCCTTGCCGGTGACGCTGTTGCCCGCATCGTCACGGTCGCGCGCTTCGAGCAGGGCGTCCCAGTTGCCGATATCCGACCAGCCCATCGCGGCGGGAACCATCGCGGCGTGGGCGGTGTTTTCCATCACCGCATAGTCGACCGATTCGCTTTCGATCGCGGCAAATTCCGAAGCCCCGGGATGAAACCGCTGGCCCTCTTCGCGTCCAGCCGCAGCAGCCGCGCGGGCCTGGGCCAGGATCGCCGGGCGGTGCGCGCCAAGCTCGGCCAGGAAAGTGCCGACCCGGAAGGCGAAGATCCCGCCATTCCAGGTGTAGCCGCCATCGGCGAGGAACTGCTTTGCGCGCTCAAGATCGGGTTTTTCGATGAACCTCGCGACCTTGAAGCCCGTGTCGCCAATCGCCTCGCCGCGCTGGAGATAGCCGAAGCCGGTTTCAGGCGCGGTCGCCGCGATCCCGAACGAGACCAGCCAGCCTTGCGCTGCCAATTGCGCGGCCTGGTGGGCTGCGGCCTGAAATGCACCGCTGTCGGCAATGTAGTGATCGCTGGGGCAGACCAGCATGATATCGTCTTCAGAAAGCCGCAGCGCGGCCAGCGCAATCGCGGCGGCGGTGTTGCGGGCCATCGGTTCGACGATCACTTGCGCGCCCTCGGCATTGCCCAATTGCGCCTCAACGTGTTCGAGGTGCGCCGTGCCGGTGACCACCAGCGGCGGGGCGAACCCGGCCTCGCTCGCGCAGCGCGCGACGGTGGCCTCGAACAGCGTTGAATCCCCCACCAAAGGCAGGAACGGCTTGGGCTTGATCGCCCGGCTGCGCGGCCACAACCGGGTGCCGCTGCCGCCGCACAGGATGACCGGATGGGTCGCAGGCGTGCTCATCGCGCTCAGCCCTGCCACGGTTCAAGCTGGCAGCCAAATCCGGGATGATATGTCGCCGTCTGACTGGCCAGCCCCGGATAACGCGCGGTCACGCTTTTGGCCTGGGCATCTTCGGACAGCATCACCAGTTCCATCCCCGGCTCGAAGTCTTTCTCGCAATCGGCCAGCTCGCGCCCGCCGACAAATCGGCACGAGCAGGCCACCCGCGCGCCATAGGCTGCGCTGGCCTGGGCATAGGCATTCATCGGTCCCCAGAACCAGGCCAGCAGCGCCGCCAGCAGCACCAGCCCCAGCAGCAGGATGCGGCGGCGGAAGCGCGATTTGGGATCTGCGGCGGGGTTAACGGTTGCCATTGTCGAGCCTTTGAGCGAGTGACTGCGCGATGCCCGCGCGCCACATGTCCCTTATCCTGCCGCTGCTTGCGCTGCCAGCCCTGATCGGCTGCGGCGCTGAAAACAGCGCGCCGCCGCCCCCGCCGCCGCTGGGTAAAGCGGCGCTGAAAGCGGTGATCGACAAACCGGGAGCCAACCGCGAGGGCCTGGCCCGCGCGGTCGATACGCTGTTCACCAGCGCCGATATGGGAGAAACTCGCGCGGTTCTTGTCATGCGTAACGGCAAGATTGTCGCCGAACGCTATGGCCCCGGCTATCACGAGAATACCCGCTTCGTATCCTGGTCGATGGCCAAGACGGTGACCGCGGTGATGATCGGCATGCTGGTTGCCGACGGGCGGCTCAGCCTTGATGGCAGTGTGCCGATCCGGGCCTGGCAGCGTAGCGGCGATCCGCGCGGCGAGATCACGCTGCGCCAGTTGCTGCAGATGCGCTCGGGGCTCAAACATGTTGAAACCAGCGACCCGCCTTACGAAGCCGATACGGTGCGGATGCTGTTCCTCGATGGCCGCGACAATATGTCGGCCTATGCCGAAACGCAGCCGCTTGAGGCCGAGCCGGGCACCACATGGGAATACAATTCGGCGACCACGGTGATCCTGGCCGACCTTGCGGCACGGGTGCTGACGACCAGCCAGGACCCGGCCGAGCGCGCGCGGGTGGTGAGCGACTACCTGAAGACCCGGTTGTTCGAGCCGCTGGGGATGAAAAGCATGGTCCCGGAATTCGATGCAGCCGGCACCTTGATCGGTGGCAGTCTGATCCACGGAACCTTGCGCGACTGGGGCAAGTTCGGCGAATTCCTGCGCGAACGCGGCGCGGTGCGCGGCGCGCAGCTGGTGCCCTCAGCCTGGATCGATTTGATGACCGAGCCGAGCCCGGCCAACAAGGCCTATGGCTTCCACACCTGGCTCAACTGGCCGCAAGGCGGCGCGCCGAGGATGTGGGAGGGCCTGCCCGCAGCCGCATTCTCGATGAACGGCCATCTCGGCCAGTTCGTGGTGGTTGATCGGTCGCGCGCGGTGACCGTGGTGCGGCTCGGCAAGACCGACGACGACAAACACGGCCCGCTCCGCGCCGGGATCGTCAAGATTGTGCAGCAATATTCGAAAGAGGGCGCAAAGTGAGCGGCAAGACGGCATTGATCACCGGGGTGACCGGACAGGACGGGGCGTACCTGGCACGGCTGCTGCTCGCCAAAGGCTACCGCGTCCACGGGATCAAGCGGCGTTCAAGCTCGTTCAATACGGGCCGGATCGACGAGATCTATCAGGACCCGCATGTGCCTGCGCCCAATTTCACGCTGCATTACGGCGATCTGACCGATGCCACCAACCTGATCCGCGTGGTCCAGGAGGTCCAGCCCGACGAGATCTATAACCTTGGCGCGCAAAGCCACGTCCAGGTCAGCTTCGAGACGCCCGAGTACACCGCCAATTCGGACGCGCTCGGCACCTTGCGGCTGCTCGAAGCGATCCGGATCCTCAAGCTGGAAGACAAGTGCCGGTTCTATCAGGCCTCAACCTCCGAGCTTTACGGGCTAGTCCAGCAAGTGCCGCAGCGCGAGACGACCCCGTTCTATCCGCGCAGCCCCTATGCCGCGGCCAAGCTCTATGCCTACTGGATCACGGTCAATTACCGCGAGGCTTACGGCATCCACGCCTCCAACGGGATCCTGTTCAACCACGAAAGCCCCTTGCGCGGTGAGACTTTCGTGACCCGCAAGATCACTCGCGCGGCGGCGGCGATAGCGCTGGGCAAGCAGGAGGTGCTCTACCTCGGCAATCTCGATGCCCAGCGCGACTGGGGCCATGCCCGCGAATATGTCGAAGGCATGTGGGCCATGGTCCAGCAGGACCAGGGCGACGACTATGTGCTGGCGACCGGGGTCACCACCACTGTGCGGCAGTTCGTCGAGTGGGCCTTTGCCGATGCCGGGATCGCGCTTGAGTGGCGCGGAGAAGGGGTGGGCGAGCAAGGGTTCTGCGCCAATACCGGCGCGCTGCGCGTCGCGGTCGATCCGCGTTATTTCCGGCCCACCGAAGTCGATCTGCTGATCGGCGATGCCAGCAAGGCGCGCGACGTGCTGGGCTGGGAGCCCAAGATCCCGGTGCGGGACCTCGCGCGCGAAATGGTCGAGGCTGACCTGGCAGCGCTGGCATGAGCTACTCGTTCGAAGGCAAGCGGGTCTGGGTCGCAGGGCATCGCGGGATGGTCGGTTCTGCGCTGGTGCGGCGGCTGGCGGCTGAGAACTGCGAAGTCCTGACCGTTTCCCGCGACCAGCTCGACCTGACCGACCAGCGCGCGGTGCTGGGCTGGATGCACGGGTCACGCCCGCAAGCGGTGTTCCTCGCCGCAGCACGGGTCGGCGGGATCCTCGCCAATGACAACCACCCGGTCGAATTCCTGCGCGATAACCTGCTGATCGAAACCGCGGTGCTGACCGGCGCCGAGTCGGTCGGGGTAGAAAAGCTGCTGTTCCTGGGATCGAGCTGCATTTACCCCAAGCACGCCGAGCAGCCGATCCGCGAAGAGGCACTGCTGACCGGTCCGCTTGAGCCGACCAATGAATGGTACGCGATTGCCAAGATCGCCGGGATCAAACTGGCCGAGGCCTATCGCCGCGAATATGGCTGCGATTTCATCAGCGCGATGCCGACCAACCTCTACGGTCCGGGCGACAATTTCGATCTGAACGCCAGCCACGTGATGCCCGCGCTGATCCGCAAGGTGCATGAGGCCAAGCTTTCGGGCGGCGAAGTCTCGGTCTGGGGCACCGGCACCCCGCGCCGCGAATTCCTCTACGTCGATGACTGCGCCGATGCCTGTGTGCACCTGATGCAGCACTATTCGGATGCGCTGCATATCAACATCGGCTCTGGCAGCGATGTTTCGATCATCGAGCTGACCCACACGGTGATGGAAGTGCTGGGTTATGACGGGCCAGTGGTGACCGATCCAAGCAAGCCCGACGGCACCCCGCGCAAGCTGATGGATAGCTCGCGCCTCGCTGCACTGGGCTGGCAGCCGAGGGTGGACCTGCGTGAGGGGATTGCGCTCGCTTATCAGGCCTTCCTCGCGGGGGAAGGACGCGGGCTCTAGCTCGGCCGATCAGCCAGCAGATCCACCGCCGCGTGGCCGGTCTCATTGACCAGTCCTTCCGGATCGGGATGGATCAGGATTTCGAGCCCGGGGAATTCCTTCTGCAGGATCGCCTCAACCTCATCCATCACCACATGGGCCTGGCGCACCGTCATGTCGGGATCGATCGCCAGGTGGAACTGCACGAAATCGCGGTTGCCCGAGGTCCGGGTGCGCAGATCGTGCAGGCCCTTGATCTCGGGATGGCGCGCGACGGCATCGAGGAAAGCGTCCTTGCGGGCATCGGACCATTCGTGGTCCATCAGCTGCTCGATCGCTTCCTGCGAGGCGTTCCACGCGCCCCAGCCCAGCCAGAGCGCGATGGCAAATCCGAACAGCGCGTCGGACCCGCCGATCCCGGCGTACTGATCAAGCGCAAGCGCCGCGATCACCGCGAGGTTGAGCGCAAGGTCGCTCTTGTAGTGCAAATGGTCGGTCGAAATCGCCAGCGAGCCGGTCCGCGCAATCACCCGGCGTTGCCAGGCCAGCAGGGCCAGCGTCGCCGCCATGGCAATCGCCGAAACCACGATCCCGCCTTCGGCCGCTTGCGGCCGCGCGCCTTCGATCCATTGCTGGACCGAGCGAAAGGCCAGGGTCAGCGCCGAGATCGAGATCAGTACCACCTGGACCATCGCCGCCAGCGCCTCGGCCTTGCCGTGACCGAAGCGGTGATTGTCATCGGCTGGCTGGGCCGCGACCCAGACGCCGAGCAAGGTTGCGAGGCTGGCGATCAGATCGAGCGTGGTATCGGCGAGGCTGCCGAGCATGGCCGTGGAACCGGTGCTCCAGACCGCCCAGGCCTTGAGCCCCAGCAGCAGTGCCGCGACCGCAATCGAGGCATAGGCCGCGCTGCGGTTGAGGCTGCCGTGGCTGCTCATGGGTAGAGCAGCGAGCTGGACCAGCCGCCCTCAGCATCGCGCTCGAACCGGCGCCGTTCGTGCAGGCGGAACGGGCGGTCGAGCCAGAATTCGAATGCCGATGGGACCAGCCGGAATCCGGTCCAGTGCGGCGGGCGCGGCACCTGGCCGACCAGGTAGCGCGCGCCGGTCTTGGCGATCCGGGCGATGAATTCACCGCGCGAACCCAGTGGGCGTGACTGATCGCTGGCATGGGCCCCGATCTGCGAATCGCGGCCGCGGCTGGCGAAATAGGCGTCGGCCATTGCGTTCGGCACTTCTTCGATCCGCCCTTCGATCCGGATCTGGCGGCGCAGCGATTTCCAGTGGAACAACATCGCGGCCTGCGGGTTGGCGAGCAGCTCATCGCCCTTGCGGCTCTGGCCGTTGGTGTAGAAGACGAAGCCTTCCGGCCCCCAGTCCTTCATCAGCACCATCCGCACCGAGGGCGCGGCGCCGGGCGTGGCGGTCGCCAAGGCCACGGCTTCGGGATCGTTGGGCTCGCTCTGGCGGGCAAGCGCGAACCACTCGCCGAACAAGGTGAGCGGCTCCTCGGCCGGAATTGCATCGTTTGCCTGGTCTTCCATGGTGGCCAGCCCATAGCCGCCGCTTGCCCGGGATGGAAGCGCGAGCGTCTCGCAACTAGCTTTGAAACCTTGCCGTTTGCCGTTCCCGCTCCTAGCTACGGCCTATGAGCGATCCCTATTCGATCCTGGGCGTAGCGCGCAGCGCGGGCGAGAAGGACATCAAGTCCGCCTACCGCAAGCTTGCCAAAGAACTCCACCCGGACCGCAACAAGGACAATCCCAAGGCCGCGGAACGCTTTTCCGAAGTGACCCGCGCCTATGACCTCTTGTCCGACAAGGACAAGCGCGCGCGGTTTGATCGGGGCGAGATTGACATCGACGGCAACCCGCAAGGCTTCGGCTATGGCGCTGGTCCGGGCGGGGGCTTTGCCGGCGGCGGCCAACGCGGTTTTCGCGCCGACGGGTTCGAAGGTTTCAGCAACGAAGGGATCGATCTGGGCGATATCTTCGACGGGCTGTTCGGCGGACGTGGCGGCTTTGGCGGCGCGGGTGGTGCGCACCAACGCCCGGCACCCAAAGGTGCCAATGTCGCTTACAAGCTGGGTGTCTCGCTGAGCGACGCGGCAACTCTTTCAACCCAGCGAATCACTTTGGCCGACGGCAAGACGATCGACCTCAAGCTGCCGGCGGGGGTCGAGGACGGCACGCAAATGCGCCTTGCCGGCAAGGGCGAGCCGGGGCCAGGCGGCAACGGCGATGCCACGGTCACGATCCACTTGCAGCCGCATCCCTTCTTTCGCCGCGATGGCGACAACTTGCGGCTCGACCTGCCGATCAGCCTTGATGAGGCAGTGAATGGCGCCAAGGTCAAAGTGCCCACCGCCGACGGGGTGGTCATGCTGACCGTCGCGCCGGGCACCAGCTCGGGCAAGACGCTGCGGCTCAAGGGCAAGGGCTTTTCGCGCAAGGACGGCAGCCATGGCGACCAGCTGGTGACGATCGAGATCCAGGTTCCCGAGGGCGATACCGACCTGGTCCAGCGCCTCGATGGCTGGCGCGATCCGCGCAACCTGCGCGCCCGCCTGGGCGTCTGACGCGTGGACGATCCACCCCTGGACAACGAACCGCGCCCGCCGCTGACCCTGCCCGATCTGTCGCCCGAAGCCCGCCGCAAACGCGCGCTGCAGGTGCGGCTTGACGAGCATGTCGGCCCGCAAGGCTGGG
>JAGXTB010000115.1 GCA_018334165.1 Sphingomonadales bacterium
GGCGCGGTCCCCCTCCCCGTTCCGGGGAGGATCATCGCCCTAGCATGGTCAATCGCCGCGGCCAGCACATCAACCCGCAGCACCATCCCCGCCCCGCCGCCGGCCGGCGTGTCGTCCACGGTCTTGTGCTTGTCGATCGCGAAATCGCGGATCTGGACGGTATCGAGCGCCCAGATCCCCTCCTCGCGCGCGCGGCCCGCGAGGCTGACGCCGAGCGGCCCGGGGAACATCTCGGGATAGAGGGTGAGGATGGTGGCGTGGAAGGTCATGGTTCCAGCCATTGGCCTGCATCGATCACTTTCGCAATGTGCCCCAGCTCAAGCCGCTCAAATTGGCTGGGGTATTCAAATGTCCCCCGGACTGGCCAAGTGAGCAACTGCCATACCAGCATGAATGGAAACAAAAGCGATAGGCCCTCATTCAATTCGGCAAACCTCTGCCATGGCCATTGCCAGACCTGGTCCCCGAACTCCGCAGCCAAAGCCTCGGCGAGGTCGGTTACATCATCACCATAAATTCGTATGTCTTGATCGATTGCGGAGTTTGCGTTCAACTTGGCCGCCTTCACACCCGTCATTCGGGAGGTAATTTCAATCACGCGATCAAGCGTAGCCGTCATCACACCGTCCAATTCTCAACCTTGAGGCCCGGCACATCCGCAAAGTCAGCCTCATTGTTGGTCACCACCGTCGCCCCGATGCTCAGCGCATGGGCGGCCAGCAAACGATCAAAGCGGGCGCGTTTGAAGGGCAGCCGCGCGTATTCGCGCGCGGCTCCCTGATCAAAAGGCACCAAAGGAACGACTGCCACAAAAGCTTCGAGCAGTTCCTCGGAAGGCGGTTTTCCGATGTAAGTGCCATAGGCGACCTCTGCATAGCTGATAGCCGAAATGGCGACCTCGCCCGGCTCGCAAGCGACCATGCGTTCGCGCAATGCCTGGTTGCTGCCGTCCATCGCATAGACTGCGATATTGGCGTCGATCAGGTATCGGATGGCGTCTCTCCTGCCGCCTTGCGCGCAGCTTCGCGCGCCGCGATCGTGCTGGGGCGTTCATCGAAATCCCTGCGCGGTGCGAGTTTCAGCCCTTTGGCCTTGCCCCAAAAACCGCTGATGTCGAGCTTCTGTTTGACTGGCGCTGGCCTGCGCAAGATCATCGAGCCGTCGCCTTGCAATTCGACTTCCATCTCCAGTCCTTCCGTCAGTCCCAGCGCCTTGGGCAGCCGCAGCGCAAGCGAGTTGCCCGATTTGAACACTTTGAGCCGGTGCACCGCCTGATCCGAACCTAGCCGATTGCCAAGCGCCGCAGCCCCGGTAAGATCGAATTCCTGCCGCGCATCGCGGACTTGATCGGGATCGGGCTTGTTCATGACATACTCCGTATATACACGCCGTATATACATCGAAAGCGGACTCGTCAATTGCGCCCCCTGACCATTGCCTCCATTTTCGCTGCAATCCTGCTCGCCGCCCCTGCCAGCGCCGAGGTTGTCGGCGGCTGCAAGTTCGATCGTGACACGCTGACTTTCGCGGGCACGCCGGTCGAGCAAGCCACTTGCCTGCTGCGCAAGGTCAAGCTGCGGGGCGCGAAGGAGGATCAGCCGCTGCCGCCGGTGATCCGCCAGCTAATGGAGAGCGGCGGCGCGCCCTCTGCCGCGCAGAAGGAGGCGGCCATGGCGGCCTTCCCGCAGCCTTACCAGGCCTATGCCCGCCAATATGCCGACTGGCCCGCGTCAAAAACCGAGGCCGGGCTGTCGGCGCTCTATTTCGTGATCCACGATACTTCGACCCCGTTCTACGGCGCTGACAAGTTCCCCAGGCGGCTCGATACAGATCACCGGATCAACGCCTTCAAGCCCTATTTGGACGGCACTTTCGCCAAGGCGCCGGTCGCGCATATCTTTCTGTCGCGGTACGGCCAGATCTGGGCCGGGCACGATTTCAGCGAGGCCTGGCGCGCGACCAAGCTGGAGAGCCGGGTGATCGGCCCGGCGGCGCGCGGGCGGTTTGTCCATATCGAAACGATCCAGCCGCGCCGCTTTATCGAAGGCTTCACCGATCGCGGCAACACCCACGGGCCTAGCCCAGGCTTTTCGAAGAAGCAGTACCGCCAGCTCGCCGCGCTCTATGTCTATGCCAGCGCGCGCGCCGGGCGCTGGCTGATCCCGGGGTTCCATGCGACCGTGGACGACCAGATCCCCCAGGCCCACGACGATCCGCAGAATTTCGAGCTGAAGAAGTTCGCCAAGGAGCTCGAGAAGCTGGTCAGTCTGCAGCAAAAGCGGCGCTGATCACCAATCGTTCGGCGTCCCACTCAGGCACGGCCTCTTGCCGCATCGGGACCATGAATTTCTTGCCCGGCTTGCCATCGACGGGCGGACGCTCGATCTCAAGCACGTCGCCAGCGCCGAAATTGTCGACGGCGATGCAATTGCCGAGTGCCTCGCCAGCGGTCGAAACGGCGGGCAGGCCGATCAGGTCGGCGTGATAGTATTCGCCCTCACCCAGCGGCGGCAGTGCCGAACGCGGGACGGTGAGCGCGGTGCCGCGCAGCTTTTCGGCGGCGGTGCGATCGGCCACTTCGGCAAAGCGGGCAATTGCGCCGCCTTTGCCGTCGTCCTTGAGCTTGGAGAGCGTCAGCGCAGAATCGTTGAAGGCGCGGAACCGCCGGAGCGATTCCACGCCTTCACAGAACAGCTTGAGCCGAACCTCCCCGCCAAGGCCATGCGCGCCGGTGATGGCGGCCAGCGTGACGGGGCGGTCGGCGGCCAAGGCTTAGCCCTGGGCCTGTTCTTCGCTGGCTTCGGCAGCCGGAGCTTCCTCGGCAGCGGCTTCTTCAGCCTGGACTTCAGCAGCGGGGGCTTCTTCAGCAGCGGCTTCAGCGGCAGGAGCTTCCTCAGCGGCAGCTTCTTCAGTCGGAGCAGCTTCTTCAGCTGGAGCTTCTTCAGCCACAACTTCTTCAGCGGCAGGCGCTTCGGCAACGGCTTCTTCGGCCGGGGCTTCGGCAGCAGCTTCCTCAACCGCAGGAGCTTCTTCAACCACCGGGGCGGCAGCAGCTTCGGCGGCGGCTTCTTCAGCTGCAGCGGCCTTTTCGGCCTTTTCCTCGGCGCGGTCCTTGGCCTTCTGGCCCGGTACCGCCTTGTTCGGGTTCACGGTCGCGGCGCGTTCCTTGATCCCGGCCTTGTCGAGCATGCGAGCGACCCGGTCGGTCGGCTGCGCGCCGACGCCCAGCCAATAGCGGACGCGGTCTTCGACCAGGCGGACGCGACCTTCATCGTCCTTGGCCAGCAGCGGGTTGTAAGTGCCAACCTGCTCCAGATACTTGCCGTCGCGCGGAGCGCGGCTGTTGGCGACGACGACCTTGTAATAGGGGCGCTTCTTGGAACCGCCACGCGAAAGACGAAGAGAAACAGACATTTGAACTACCTTTCAAACAAATCGGATAAACAGTGAAATTTATTTCTTGAGCAAATCGTTGAGGTTGGACGGGAGGCCGCCCTGCCCCGGACCACCAAGTCCGGGCAGACCGCCGCCCATTCCGGGCAAGCCGCCTGCGCCGCCCATGCCGCCGCCACCGCCGCCGAACATCCGCGCGAGCCCCTTGAGGCCGCCCATCTTCTTCAGCTTCTTCATCGCACCGGCCATTTCCTGGTGCATCTTGATCAGCTTGTTGACGTCCTGCACTTGCAGCCCGGCACCCTTGGCGATCCGGATCTTGCGCTTGGCGTTGAGCAGTTCGGGGCGTTGCCGCTCCTTGGGGGTCATCGAACCGATCAGCGCCTCCAGATGGATCAGGACCTTGTCGTCCATCCCCGACGAATCCATCGCCGCCTTGGCCTTCTTCATCCCCGGCAGCATGCCCGCCAGTGCGCCGATCCCGCCCATCTTGCGCATGTTGCGGAACTGTTCAGCCATGTCGGTCATGTCGAACTGACCCTTGGCCATGCGTTCGGCCATGCGCTCGGCATCTTCTTGCTGGATCGCTTCGGCGGCCTTCTCGACGATCGAGACGACATCGCCCATGCCGAGGATCCGGCCAGCAACCCGCGAAGGATCGAAGCGTTCGAGCGCGTCGAGCTTTTCGCCGGTCCCGGCAAACTTGATCGGCTTGCCGGTGACTGCGCGCATCGACAGCGCCGCCCCGCCGCGGGCATCGCCGTCCATTCGGGTCAGCACCACGCCGGTCAGCGGGACCTGCGCGGTAAAGGCCTGCGCCACGTTGACCGCGTCCTGGCCGGTCAGCGAATCGACGACCAGCAGCACTTCCTTGGGCACCGAGATCCCGGCCACGGCCTGCATCTCATCCATCAGTTGCTGATCGACGTGGAGCCGGCCCGCAGTATCGAGCAGCAGCACGTCGATCGCTTGCAGCTTGGCCGATTGCAGCGCGCGGGTGGCGATCTCGGTCGGCTGTTGGCCCGCGATGATCGGCAGGGTCAGCACTTCGACCTGCTCGCCCAGCACTTTCAGCTGTTCCTGCGCGGCCGGGCGATTGACGTCGAGCGACGCCATCAGCACCTTCTTGCCGTGCTTCTCTTTCAGAAGCTTGCCCAGCTTGGCGGTGGTGGTGGTCTTGCCCGAACCTTGCA
Source organism: Sphingomonadales bacterium (assembly GCA_018334165.1). Taxonomy (GTDB): domain Bacteria; phylum Pseudomonadota; class Alphaproteobacteria; order Sphingomonadales; family Sphingomonadaceae; genus Novosphingobium. The sequence goes on from JAGXTB010000115.1 coordinate 4,587, forward strand.
GGCCGACCATCATGATCACCACCGGCGGCGCGGCGTTCAGATCAAGCTCGCTCGGCTCGTCCCCGCCCAGCATCTCGACAATCGCGTCGTTGACGATCTTGACGACCTGCTGGCCCGGCGTGACCGAACGCAGCACGGAGTGGCCCACCGCAGCTTCGGTTACCTGGTCAATGAAGCGGCGGACCACCGGCAGCGCAACGTCGGCTTCGAGCAGCGCGATCCGCACTTCGCGCATGGCATCGCGAACGTCCTGCTCCTTGAGCGCGCCGCGCCCCTTGAGCCGGTCGAAGACATTGCCGAGCCGATCGGACAGTGCGTCGAACATTCGCCTACCACTCCAATGCACGGTCCGAAAACCGCCAAACGCGAAAAACGCCGGTGGACGAAACCTCGTCAACCAGCGTGGAAATCAGGTACTCAATTGCCGCGTAAAACGCAGCGGTAGTCGTGAGCCAGATGGGTTCTGATTTGGCCCAGGCCGGAGCGAGAATGGTGGACTTCGAGAACCGGAGCGGAGCGACCTGCTGGTCGTGAGCACCGGAAGCGCAGAAGGCCGCCGTTCGTAGCCCGGCATGGGGCAAATCAGAACCCATCTGGATGGTGGAGCCTAGCGGGATCGAACCGCTGACCTCCTGCATGCCATGCAGGCGCTCTCCCAGCTGAGCTAAGGCCCCTTACCAATCCTTCCGGCAAGCCTTGGGGAGCCAGCCGCACTCGCCAATAGCGCGAGAGGTCGCCCCACTAGTTGCGGACGTCGCGCTTGGCAAGAGGTAATTCCTTCAAAAATTCCTCCTCGAGCTTGCCTCGGGGAGGTGGCAGCCCGAAGGGCTGACGGAGGGGCCG
>JAGXTB010000116.1 GCA_018334165.1 Sphingomonadales bacterium
CCAGCCAGGTGTAAAACGCCAACACGGGATTCTTGGTTCACGCAGAGAAGAAGAAGAGGCGCAGAGATGCTGCGCGAAGCTCCAGGCTTCTGTCCATTCCTGGGCTGACGCAAACCGCAACGTTCCGATGCAAGGCGGCTTCGCCGCAGGTGCTACACCTCTGCGCCTCCCTTCCTTCTCTGCGGCCTCTGCGTGAACCCAATTGCACTGCTCAGGCCCAGCAGAACAACACCAGCGATCACACCAGCCGCGCCGCCTGGGTCCCCAGCTCAGCAAAATAGCGGGCCATGCCATCTGCCGCCTTTTCGGTCAGCGCGATGAAGGCGCGGCGGCGGTCGGTTTCGTCTTCGACCCGTTCGAGGAGGCCAGCGTCGGTCATCTGCCCGATCCAGCGCAGCGCAGTGGTGGGGGGCACGCCGCTGGCGATGCACAGACTGGTGACCGAAACGCGGGTGTGCTCGGCGCGCGCAGCGGTCAGGTCGAGCAGCATGTCCCAGGCCGGATCGCCAAACAGGTCGCCATCGAAAAACCGCGCGCGCAATTGCCGCTGGCGGATGATCCGCCGCACCAGGCGCGGATCGGGCAGCGGCGGACGGCTGGCGCGCACCAGCCGCGCGCTGCCATCCTCGCCATCGCCGCCGGCAAAGACCGTGCGCGGGCTTTCAAAGCGGAACACGCTATCGCTAGGGCCGAAGTCATGCGACGGGCCTTCGAGCTTTTCGAGCCGCTGGGCGATCTGGCCGACCTGTTCGGTCAAGCGCAGCAGCACCAGCCGGTCTTCCTCAGACAGTTCGCGCAAGCGCAGCTGTGCCGCCTCGGCCATGGCCCGGCCCAGCGCGATCACCCGGTCGGCCCGGCTGGGATCGACCAGCAGCTGCGGGTTCGACTGATCGAGGCAACCGAACACATCATCAAGCGCGGCAACCGAAGTCGAGACGATCAACTGCGTGCCGCTGTGCGCCGCGCGCAGGTCCAGCCGGGTCAGCGCCGCCAGCGTGGCCGCATCGGGGGCCGGGCAATCGACCAGCACCAGTTCGCCCAAGGGCTTTGCCTCACCTTCAAGCAGGCTGGCCACCGCGCCCGCATCGGCAATCCGGAACCCCGCTGCCACGGCATCGTCGCGCAATTGCCCCAGCACATGCGGCCGGTCGGCAAAGACCGACAGGCTGAGCGGCAGTCCGGCCGCATCATTGGCGACCTCGGTGTAAGCAAAATTGGCCTGGCCCATAGGTTCCGACTCCCGATTCTGTGAACAGGAGTAGAACAAACCGAGGCTATGTCAAGATCAGGGTCTGATCTCGATCGGGGTGCCATCGCCCACTGCTTCCCACAGCGCGTCCATTTCTGCGTTGGAAAGGGCGATGCAGCCATCGGTCCAGTCGCCCGGCATCCGGCCAGCGGGCAGGTTGTTCGGCTGGCCGTGGATCATGATCAGCCCGCCCGCGCCGCGGCCTTGGGCTTTGGCATAGGCCTTGTGCTCGGCGCGGGGGTAATCGATGTGCAGCGAGAGGTGGTAGGCGCTATTCGGGTTGCCATAGTCGATCGTGAAATGCCCCTCGGGCGTCTTCTCATCGCCTTCGAACTGCTTGGGGCCGACCGGCGCATCGCCCAGCTGGATACCCGAGATCACGGTGACCGATCCGTCGAAGCCGTAGACCGTCATCTTGCGCGCGGCCTTTTCGACCAGGATCCGATCGGCCGCGGGATAGCTGAGCGGCGGCGCGGGCGCAGCAGCGCTGGCGACCAGCGCCACGGCCGCGCCAGTCATCAGCAGCAGACCCGCACCGATCGTCCAGCGTGGTTTCAGCATCGCGCAGCTCCCGCCCAAGTGCAGCAAATCTGCCAGAACCGGGGCCTGCGTGGAAGTGGTCATTGTGTGCAGGCGGTCACGGCCCTGTCGCGCCCGCCTTGCCACCCTTGCGGCGCTCGCCTAGACTTTCGGCGCTGAATTTTTTCAAGCGAGGGTTGCAATGGCAGAAGCGAAATCGGCAGACGTTTCCGGGCGCGACCACTATGCCGGGATCTATGCCAGCGAGCTTGATGCCGAGGCGCAATGGCTGCGCTATGGCGCCGCCGACAAGGTTGACAGCATTGCCCAGCTGCTGGCGCGCGCGAAAGTCACGCCCGGCCGGGTGCTGGAACTGGGTTGCGGCACCGGCGCGGTGATCAGCGAATGCCAGCGCCGCGGCCTGGGGCAGCATTTCACCGCGATCGACTTTTCGGATGAAGCGATCGGATACCTCAAGGCGAGCAGCAGCGGGATTGACTGCCTGCAGGCCGATATCAACGATCCGGCGGTCGAGATCGAGGGGCATTTTGACGTGGTGATCCTCTCCCACGTGCTCGAGCATCTGGAAGACCCGTTGACCCTGCTGCAATCATTGCGCCAGCGGATCAGCTTTACCCACCTGATCGCCGAAGTTCCGCTGGAAGACCTGCTGGCATCGCGGATCAAGGCGCAGCTGCGTGACCGTATGCAGAACCCGGCGGGGCATGTGCAGTTCTATACGCCGGCCAGTTTCCACGCGCTTATGGCTGAGGGCGGGTTCACCATTCTGGACCGCCGCAACTACGCCTCGATCCTGTCAAACGAAGTCGCGGAATTTGTGGCCCGCAAGGACGGCCTCTCGCCTGCCCGCACCATGGCCAAGAAGCTGCTCAACAACCACCTGCCGCGCGCGCTGGGGCCGCTGTGGCGGCGGTACTACTATGCCAACGAAGCGGTGCTGTGCGTGGCGGCGTAAGCGCCGATCAATCCACGAACGGGTCGCGGACCAGGATCGTGTCCTCGCGCTGGGGGCTGGTTGATACCAGCGCCACGGGCGTTTCGATCAGTTCCTCGATCCGGCGGATGTATTTGATCGCCTGGGCAGGCAGATCAGCCCAGCTGCGCGCACCGGCGGTGGTGCCGCTCCAGCCTTCCATTTCCTCATAGATCGGCTCAACCGCGGCCTGATCGGCGGAGTGACTGGGGAAATAGTCGAGCTTTGTCCCGCGCAACATGTAGCCGGTGCAGATCTTCACGGTCTCAAACCCGTCGAGCACGTCGACCTTGGTCAGCGCGATCCCGGTGACGCCGCTGATCGTGCAGCTCTGCCGGGTCAGCACCGCATCGAACCAGCCGCAGCGGCGCTTGCGCCCGGTGACGGTGCCGAATTCGTGGCCGCGTTCGCCCAGGCGCTGGCCGGTTGCATCCTCCAGCTCGGTCGGGAACGGGCCCGATCCGACGCGGGTGGTATAGGCCTTGACGATGCCGAGCACGAAGCCAGGCGCACTCGGCCCCATGCCCGAGCCGCTGGCAGCCGTGCCAGAGACCGTGTTGGAGCTAGTGACGAACGGATAAGTGCCGTGATCGACATCGAGCAGCACGCCCTGCGCGCCTTCGAACAGGATCCGCTTGCCGGCCTTGCGCGCCTCGTTCAGCGTGCGCCACACGGGCTTGGCAAAGGGCAGCACGAAAGCGGCGATATCCCACAGGTCGTCGAGCAGACGCTTGCGATCGATCGGCGGCTGGCCGAACCCGGCGCGCAGTGCGTCGTGGTGGGCGCAGATCCGGTCGAGCTGCGGGCCCAGATCGTCAAGGTGCGCCAGATCGCAGACCCGGATCGAGCGGCGCCCGACCTTGTCTTCATAGGCCGGGCCAATCCCGCGCCGGGTGGTGCCGATCTTGCCCGCACCGCTGGCATCTTCGCGCAAGGCATCAAGATCGCGGTGGAACGGCAGGATCAGCGGAGCGTTTTCGGCGACTTGCAGGTTCTGGGGGTTCACATCGACCCCCTGCCCCTTGAGCTTGGCCACTTCATCGCGGAAATGCCAGGGATCGAGCACCACGCCATTGCCGATCAGGCTGAGCGTGCCGGTGACGATGCCAGAGGGCAGCAGGCTGAGCTTGTAGACATTGTCGCCCACCACCAGCGTATGCCCGGCGTTGTGGCCGCCCTGAAAGCGAACCACGGCGTCGGCTTTGCTCGCCAGCCAGTCGACAATCTTGCCTTTGCCCTCATCGCCCCACTGGGCGCCGATCACGGTTACGTTGGCCAATTCAAAGGCCTTTCCTTGCAGGTGGAAACCGTGCCGCGCCCTAGGGGAAGCGCGGGCCAAGGGCAAGGCAAGCGTGGCTGCCAATTGCGCTCGCCGCTACGAAAGCTGTGTATTGCAGTGGCGACAGTGTGTCAGAAGCCAGTGCGATTGCCGCTATTGTCGCTCGCCCGCGTGCAGCTTGGCCAGTTGGCCGGTCAGCGCAGATTCCATTGCTGCGACCATTGGGCGAGTCCGCGGCCCCGGTGCGGGCGGCAGGTGGCACGATGCCTTCTGCACATCAAGCGGCAGCATCATGCAAGCCGTAACAAGGTGGACAAGCCCGGTCTTCAACCGTTCTTGCAGCGCCAGCCCGCGTTTTTGCCGATCGGCATCGCGCTGTTGCAGCAATGCGGCCTGATCCAGAAAGGCCTGCCGCTCGGGCTGAAGCTGGGCCAGCAGCGCGTCGAGCTGCGACTTGTCGCCATCGCAATAGGCCTTGCGGCGCGAATACTCGGGTTCCTCAAAGGTGCCCTGGCAATAGGAATTGTGCTGCTGGATCCGCTGGTTGTAATCTGCTTGCCGGGCCTTGATCGAATTTCCCTTTGGCACAAGGTCCTTGGCATTCATCTCGATGGCCTCGGCCTCGACCAGGTTCATCTCGATCTCACCGAGCACCCCGGAAATCTCGTTTTTGGCGGAATTGAGTGGCCCAAGGTCCGCTGCGGCAAGCACAGGGCTGCTGGCCAAGAAGGCCAGAGCGGCGGACAGGACCATGCTGCGC
>JAGXTB010000117.1 GCA_018334165.1 Sphingomonadales bacterium
GCGCCGCGCTTGAGCCCGAGCCTGAACCCGAGCCTGCCAAAAGTGTCTCGACTTCGCTCGACACGAACGGGGGTGGGGGGAAAGTCCTTGCCAGCCCCGCGGTCCGCGCCCGCGCCAATGAGCTCGGGATCGAGCTGGGCCAGGTCAAGCCGGCTGAAGATGGTCGGATCCGCCACTCAGATCTTGACGCGTTCCTGGCCTACAACGCCGCGGGCGGCTTCCGCGCCGCGGGCGCCAAGGGCATCGACCAGGACGTCAAGGTGATCGGCCTGCGCCGCCGGATTGCCGAGAACATGGCCGCCGCCAAGCGCGCGATCCCGCATTTCACTTATGTCGAGGAATGCGATGTCACCGCGCTGGAGGATATGCGCGCGCAGCTCAATACGGCGCGTGGGCAGCGCCCCAAGCTGACCATGCTGCCGCTGCTGATCACCGCGATCTGCCGGACCTTGCCCGACTTTCCGATGCTCAACGCGCGCTATGACGATGAGGCTGGTGTGGTCCACCGCTCTGGCGCTGTGCACCTCGGCATGGCGACCCAGACGCCCGGCGGGCTGATGGTTCCGGTGATCCGCGATGCGCAGGACAAGAACCTGTGGCAGCTCGCCAACGAAATTGTCCACCTGGCCGAAGCCGCGCGCAGCGGCTCTGCCAAGAGCGAGGAGCTGAGCGGTTCGACGCTGACCATCACCTCGTTGGGTCCGCTGGGCGGGGTCGCGACCACGCCGGTGATCAACCGGCCCGAAGTCGCGATCATCGGTCCCAACCGGATTGTCGAACGGCCGATGTTTGTCAGCGATGGCATGGGCGGCGAGCGGATTGAGAAGCGCAAGCTGATGAACATTTCGATCAGCTGTGACCACCGCGTCGTCGACGGCTGGGATGCGGCGAGCTACATTCAGGCAGTCAAGCGACTGATCGAAACGCCGGTGCTGCTGCTGGCGGACTGAGGGGAAGGGCGATAGCGAGCGACCCAAAAGTCGACGCCTTCATCGCCAAGGTCGCACCTTTTGCTCAGCCAATCCTTACCCATTCTCGCGCGCTGGTGCACCGCGCCCAGCCTGCGGTAGTGGAAACGATCAAGTGGGGCATGCCGCACTTCACCCTGGACGGAAGGATTCTCGCCTGGATGGCGGCATTCAGGGCCAGGCCTTGGCCAAGGCGGCTTAACTGTGAACGGCGATTGGAACTCTAAAGTGCCTCACCCCAGACCCGACTATCCTGAGCTTGTCGAAGGACTGCTTTTTGAAATGTAGGGACAGTCCCTAGTTATTTAGCGCACGATTGCCGAGTAAGTGATCTCGCCAGCGCCGCGCGCGGCCTGATTGGCGGGGACGTGCCAGCGCACATGGGTCACGTCTTCGGGTGTGGCGATGCGGTTGCCAATGCGCAAGTCATCGAGCTTGCCCCAGCGCTTGCCGCCGTCGACCGAAACTTCCTCCTCGCCGTCGGCGCTGCCTTGGTAATAGACTGTGCGGGGCAGGGGATTGGTTACGGTAAAGCCACCGCTGCCGCCCATCCGGTACCAGGTGACCACATAGACCACCCGGTCGCCGCGATTGAGGCGGCTGGCGGGCTGGAGCAGGCGCCCTTTGCCGGGCTTGATCTTCTCGACAAAGACCGCGCTGTCGAGCGCAATCAGCGGTGCGGCCACAGCAATGGCCGGCACGGCAAGCGCAAGCGCGCCCGCAAGGTTCACGAACGAACGGCGAAGTGACACGAGTGATAGGCCCCCGACTGCGTCCCTGCTGGGACGGAACGGTTCTGCTTGTCGCAAGGAGGGGCAAAGATATGGTTAACAGCGACCTTGTGGAGTGCCTAAAAGTGCAACCTAAACGCCGGAATACCGGGGCGGACAGAGGCTTATGAGCCGTGGTGCGGGCACTCAAAAAGAGTCGCGGATAGGCGGTTGACAGCCCCGGCGCGCTGGCCTAGTGGCGCCTCTCCTAAGTGGCTACGCGGGTGTAGCTCAGTTGGTTAGAGTATCGGCCTGTCACGCCGAGGGTCGCGGGTTCAAGTCCCGTCACTCGCGCCACTTGGGAATTTTCCCAAATCGTTAGAACCCCAACACCCGTTCGTGTCGAGCGAAGTCGAGACACCTGTGCGCGGCATCTCGACTTCGCTCGATGCGAACGGAAGTAGGGCAAAGGGCCAGAACTGGCCTACCAGGCTTCGCTGAATTTCACTTGGCTGCCGCCGCTCGGCAGGCTGACGATCATGCCGTCCTGGCTGACTTTCAGCGTGCCCGAAAAAACCTTGGGCGCATCGCCCAGGAATAGCGGCTCGATCGCCTTGGCCGGCGGGGCCGGGACCAGGTGATAGAGCACCAGCGTACCCACTCCCGCTGCCTTGGCGGCCCTTGCGGCATCTTCCGGGCTGGCGTGATAGTTCTGGATATCGGTCATGATCTGGGCGTTGTTCGCCTGCCCGCGCTCGGCCAGCTTGGCGCCGATGGCGGCAATCATCTGCTTGTTGAGCGCTTCGTGGAACAGCACGTCGCTACCCTTCGCCGCAGCAACCAGATTGGCCGAATAATTGGTATCGCCGCTGATCGTGACCGAGCGGCCCTTGTAGTCGATCCGATAGCCGAAAGCGGGCTTGATCGGGTTGTGGTCCACCTCGAACACCCGGATCGTCACACCGCCACCCGAATAGACGATGCCGTCCTGATCGGTCAGCGGATCGTTCAGCTTGATGATCCTGGCCAGCCCGCCAAAGCCCGCCGGATTGGCGATTTTCTCGCCGTGATGGGCGACGCGGTAAGTGCTGTCGGTGGCATAGGCCGCGTTGAACCCGGCAACCACTTTGTCGGTGCCCTCGGGGCCATAGACCGGCAACTGGGCACTACGTCCGCCCGCGATCCAGCCTTGCAGCAGCGCCTCTCCCAGTCCGTCGATATGGTCGGAATGGAGGTGAGTCAGGAACAACGCCTGGAGCTTGCCCATCGGAAAACCCATCCGCCCCAGCTTGCGGATCGAGCCTGAGCCCGAATCGAATATGAACGCCTGGCCGCCCGCCAGCACCGCCAGGCACGGGCCCGCGCGGTCGGCATCGGGCATCGGGGAACCGCTGCCGCAGACATAGACGTGAAGGCCATCGCCCAGCTTGGCCGACTGGTCGATCCCGACATTCTTGTCGAGCGCGGCCTGGAAAGCGCGCTCCGCAATCGCGCCGCGCCCGAAGACCAGGACCAGGCCGACCAGAATGGCCAGCATAGCGGCAATCACGGCAATCTTGCGTTTCATGCGAATCCTCCCGGCGCAGTTCCTTGCCGTAGCTTGCCCGGCGCGCGGCGTTCCGGCAAGCTCTGGCCATGGACGCCAACGCGGCACTTGCTGAAACCTTGCGCCTGCTCGGACCCCGGCTCGATGCGGCCAGGTGCAGCTGGACCGTGATCGCCAGCGCAGCGGTGGCGCTGCATACCGGCCACGCCGCAGGAGTGGGGGACCTGGATGTGCTGCTCGACGAAGCCGGTGCCGCAGCCGCTTTCGCCGCGCTGGGCTTGCCGCTGACGACGGGTGCAGGCACCGACCGCTTCCGCTCGCGTTTGTTTGGAACCTGGCACGGCGGTCCGCTGGCGGTTGAACTGTTCGCTGGGTTTGAGTTGTGCAGCAGCGGGCACTGGCAGGAAGTGCGGGTCGAAGAACGGCTGGAAGTCGAATTCCAGGGCGTGAGGGCCTATGTCCCGAGCCAAGCCGAACTGGCCGCCATGTTGCTCCGCTTCGGGCGGGAGAAAGATCGCGCCCGCGCCGCCATGCTCAGCGCCAGCGGCCGGTTTCCATCCAGATCAGGAAGCGTTTGAGCGGCAGCAGCCAGATCACACCGAGGACGATGTAGACCGGCGTCTGGGCCAGCGCGTGCCAGTTCTCGATCCACGGTGCCACATAGCGCGCCACCAGCACGCCATAGACCAGCAGCGCAACAAACAGCGCCAGTACGCCCAGCGGGATGCGAAGGGTGGGTTCGGTTCTCATCGGAAGGGTCCATGGATGCGAGTGGGGGTGACGATCAGGTCAAGCGGCTGGTCGTGTGGTTCGAGCGGGATGGTCTCGTCAAGCTGGCAATCCCAGGCCAGGCCCACGGCGAGGGCAGGGCGGTGCTGTTCCAGCCAGCTGTCATAGAACCCCGCGCCATAGCCGATCCTTCCGCCCTGGCTGGTGAAGCCCAGCAAGGGGCAGAACATCACGTCGGGCAACAGCAGCGGCGCGTCCTCGGCCGGTTGCAGCGCGCTGTAGGGATCGGGGACCAGCAGGCCATCGTCAAACGGATTGGTCCATTCGCGGAACTGCATCGGTGCGCCGCGCGCCGACAGCCAGGGCAGGACGATCCGGTGGCCGCGTTCGGCAAACCAGCGGGCGTAGCTGCTGGCTGGCACCTCGTCCTTCATCTCGTGAAAAACAGAGATTACCGCGTCTTCGGGCACCTGATCGGCAATCGCGGCGGGGGGGCGAGAGAACAGCAGGCCGCGCTGCCAATCGGGGATCGCAGCGACATGTTCGGCGCGGCGGCGCTTCAGCTCGGCGCGCAGGCTTTTCTTGTCGATCATCGCTCTCATTCCTCCCCCTCGGGGGAGGGGGACCATCCGCAGGATGGTGGAGGGGTACGCGCGAGTGGTCACTTCGTCGAAAGGTCAGGACCACCCGCCTGTACCCCTCCACCATCCACTGCG
>JAGXTB010000118.1 GCA_018334165.1 Sphingomonadales bacterium
GGCGGATGGAGTTCGAGCCGATGTCGATGATGACATGATGGGCAGGCGCGGTGGGCATGCCACCGCGCCTAGAGCTATTTCGCCGGACTGGGAAGTGCCAGGAGCGTCAGTCGGCGCGGCCGAAATCGCGTTCCATCTGCTTACCGATGGCTTCGAGTTGCGGCATCATTTCGTCCAGCATCCCGGTCATCGATGCCATTGCGGTCATCATGCCCGGAACCCGGCGCTTGATCTCGCGCGGCATGGCGCGGGCTTCGGGGCCGGCCAGGTCGCCAATCGTCGCGCCCCTGGGAATACGGCGCGCGGCATCGCGCTCGCCCATGGCGTCCATCGCCTTGGCCAAGGGCGCGGCTTTCATGCCCAGCATCACCTCGAACAGCGCGCCCATGGCATTGGCGGCGGCGCGCTGGTTGCGCGGGTCTTCCAGCTCGCGCGCCATTTCGGCGGTGTCGCTGGGACGCTCGCGGGCCATGGCCGAAGCCGGGAGCAGTGCCAGAACGGTCAGCGGCAGCACGGCCGCGGCAACGAAACGCTTGGACATCGAATGAACCCTCCAACCCGAAGAGCGGGTGCGCGCGGGGAAATACAAGGGCCGCGCTTTCGCTTGGCTGAATGATCGGTGCAGCTTGGGTTAGACTGTGGCGGGCTGGCGGCCAAATAACGAGGCCGGCTGGCGGGGCGCAGGCCTGGTCTCGGCCAGCTTGGCCTCGATCCCGCTGTAGAGCCCCTGACGCACCGCGCGGTGCAGCGGCCGCCGACTGTTGTAGAGCGAAAGGACCGGCAGCAGCGGCGGGTGGCGATGGTGGTTCCGGGCCAGCTCGCCGCGCAGCATGTCGAGCGCCCGGGCCGAGAGCGGACTGGGCGGTAGCGGCACGATCAAGAGGTCGGCCGCGCCGATCACCTGATCGGACACCTCGTTCATCCCGGCCGGGCAATCGAGCACGATCCGTTCGTGATCACTCTTGAGCAGTGCCGCCATCTGGGCCAGGCGGCGGCGCTGGCCCAGCCGGGCGAGTTGTCCGGGCAACTGGCGCAGGCTTTCGTCGGCGGGCAGCAACGACAGGTGCTGGTAGGGGGTCGGCTCGATCAACTGACGCGGTTTGCCGTCGCGCTGAAAGATCGCCGCAGCCCGCGCGCCGGGCGCCGGATTCTGACCGAGCAGGAACCCAGCCCCGCCCTGCGGATCGAGATCCCACAGCAAGGTCTCGCGCCCGCCCAGCGCGGCAAAGCGCCAGGCCAGGTCAACCGCCAGCGTGGTTTTGCCCACGCCGCCTTTCATGCTGTAGATGGCGATAACCGCCATATGTGCGACCCCAGTCCCCAAGCTCTTTTGCTGTTGGCGCGCAGCATGCAGCATTCCGGGCGATTCGCGATCCGGGCTTATGCGCTTCCCCCAGACCAGAATTGGGACAGGTTCGGGCCGCTCACCTGGCCGGGGCGGGAGGCACTTCGGTCAGGTAGTGCTGGCACGAGCGGAAAGCGGCATCGAAATGCGCCTTGGGGTCTTTGGCCGCGACAACTTCGCCTTGAAACTTGTCGACTTCACCCTGGAAAAATGCGCGCACCGTGCCTGGTTCAACCTTGCGTTCGGCAAACAGACGCATGCCGGTATCCATGAAGAAGGCCTTGCCCTTGTCGTCCATCGGTGGATAGGCAGCGGCTTCGGGAAGCTTCAAGTTCTGGTCACGCGCCAGCAGGGCAAAGATCGCCGAACAGCGCACCCGCTGATCGAGATCGCCAGTCTTGGGCTGATCGGCCAGAGCGATGGCGGGGCTGGCGGCAAGAGCCAGAACGAGCAGGGTGGCGATGCGATTGGACATGGCATGCCTTGTAGGCTGCTCAAGCTGAACCGCAACTGTCGCCGCGCGATTGACCCGGCCCAATTGACCCGACACGATGAGGCTATACACGTAGCGAATCGCAACTGAACAGGAGAGCGCGGCATGTACAGCCACAACATGGTCGGATCGAACGACATTGCCCGGTCGAAGACCTTTTACGACGCCACTTTCAAGGCGATCGGCGGCAAGGAAGCCATTCAGGATGACAAGGGCCGCCTGATCTACATGCACAACGGCGGCATCTTCCTGGTCACCCCGCCGATCGACGGCCAGCCGGCCACTGCAGGCAACGGCTGCACCATCGGCTTTGCAATGGAAAGCCCCGAGCAGGCCGATGCCTGGCACGCGGCCGGCGTTGCCAACGGTGGCACCGCGATCGAAGATCCGCCGGGCGTGCGTGAAGGCGGCATGGGCGCGCTCTACCTCGCCTATCTGCGCGATCCCGACGGGAACAAGCTCTGCGCGCTCAAGCGGATGTGAGCGGCGACCTGTTTGAAGTAAAGCCTGACGGCACCCGCCGCGCGGTGACGCGCGCGTGGGTGCCCGAAGCCCCCGTGGCGCTGGAATTCAACGGTCTTTCCTACGCCGTGATGATGGCGACGCCTGCCGAGCTGGAGGACTTCGCCACCGGCTTTGCGCTGAACGAGGGGCTGGCGGCCATTGCCGCCGAAATTTCCGACATCGCGGTGGCTGAAGTTGCTGACGGCTGGATTGTCCGCGCGCAGCTTTTGGGCCTGGGGATCGACAAGCTGACCGAGCGGGTGCGTAGCCGCGTGGCGGAATCGAGCTGCGGGCTGTGCGGGATCGACAACCTGGCCGAAGTGGCCCGCGCCCTGCCCCCGGTTGCAGCCCATGCGGCGATTGAACCTGCTGTGATTTTCACCGCGCTGGCCGCGCTGAAGCCGTTGCAGCACCTGACCCGGCAAACCGGCGCCGCCCACGCCGCCGCCTGGGCCTCCAGCGAAGGCGCGATCGGCCTGCTGCGCGAGGATGTCGGGCGGCACAACGCGATGGACAAGCTGGTCGGCGCGATGGCCCGCGCCGGACGCCCGCTCTCCCCCGGCTTCGTGATCTCAACCGCCCGGTGTAGTTATGAGATTGTCGAGAAGGCGGTGCGGGCGGGCGCGACAACACTGGTCTGCGTTTCGTTGCCGACATCGCTGGCGGTTGAGCGGGCGAAAGCGTCGGGACTCAGCCTATGGGCGCTGGCGCGAGATGACTCTGTGCTGTTGGTGAGTCCGTAATTCCTCCCCCTTGGGGGAGGAATTACCGCGATAGCAAAAACACCGCATGCTCGGCCCGCCAGGCCGCAGCAGCGGGGCCGATGTGCTTGTCGCCGGAGAGGAACCATTCGCCCTCGACCCGCAAGTTCTTTTCCGCCACCAGCGCGCGGAAATCGCGGACGGTGACGTGGTGGATGTTGGGCGTTTCGTACCAGGCGATCGGCAACAGCCGGGTGACCGGCATGCGTCCGTTCCACAGCAGGCTGGCCCGCACTTTCCAGTGGGCGAAATTGGGGAACGAGACGAAGGCCTTGCGGCCCACCCGCAGCAGCTCGTCCAGCACCTGATCGGGGCGCTTGGTGGTCTGGAGCGTCTGGCTGAGGATCGCGTAATCGAACGAGGCATCGGGATAGTCGGCCAGATCGGCATCGGCATCACCCTGCATCACCGAAAGGCCCTTGCCCACGCACAGCGCCACGTTGTGCGGATCAAGCTCCAGCCCGCGCGCGTCGCAGCTGCGATCCTCTTTGAGCACTTGCATCAAGGCCCCATCCCCGCAGCCAACATCCAGAACGCGGGAATTCGATTTCACCTCCCAGGCGATAATCTCAAGGTCCGGGCGCAAGCCGTAGCTGCAGGGTCGTGTCAGTCCGCCTAGCATCCCAGGAACCCCGCGATCACCCGGTCGAGCGCGGGGACATCGAGCAGGAAGCTGTCATGCCCGAACGGCGCCGACAGCTCGACAAAGCTGACCGGCGCACCGGCCGCGTTGAGCGCGTGGGCGATCGTGCGGCTTTCCGTGGTGGGATAAAGCCAGTCGGTATCGAAGCTGACCAGGCAGAACTTCGCCGTCACTCCTTTGAACGCTTCGGCCAGCCTGCCGCCGTGTTCTTCGGCGAGGTCAAAATAGTCCATCGCCCGGGTGATATAGAGGTAGCTGTTGGCATCGAACCGGTCAGTGAAGCTCAGTCCCTGGTGGCGCAGGTAACTTTCGACCTGGAAGTCGGCGTCGAAGCCGAAGGTCTTCTCGGTGCGGTCTTGCAGCTTGCGTCCGAATTTCTCGTGCATACCCTCTTCAGAGAGGTAGGTGATATGCGCTGCCATCCGGGCGACCGCGAGGCCATTGTCGGGGCCCTTGCCGCCATAGTAATCGCCGCCCTTCCATTTTGGATCGGCCATGATCGCCTGGCGGCCAACCTCATGGAAAGCGATGTTCTGTGCGGAATGGCGCGCGGTGCTGGCGATCACCAGCACGGCGCGGGCGCGGCTGGGCCAGTTGGCGGCAAAGCTCAAGGCCTGCATGCCCCCCATCGATCCGCCAACCACCGCGTGCAGCTGCTCGATCCCCAGCGCGTCGAGCACCGCGACTTGCGCGCGGACCATGTCGCGGATGGTGATCACCGGAAAGCGCATCGCATAGGGCTGGCGATCATCGGCCAGGCTCGCCGGGCCGGTCGAACCATAGCAGCCGCCCAGCACATTGGCGCAGATCACAAAGTAGCGGCCGGTGTCGATCGGCAGGCCGGGGCCGACCATCCGGATCCACCAACCGGGCTTGCCGGTGATTGGATGCGGGCTGGCGACGCACTGATCGCCAGTCAGCGCGTGGAAGATGATGATTGCGTTCGATTTATCGGCATTGAGCGTGCCGTAAGTCTCATAGGCAATCCGCACCCGGGGCAAGCTCTGCCCGCCGTCCAGCGCCAGTGGCTGGGACAGATCCAGCACGTGGCTGGCGGTCAGGATCGCGGGCTTGGCCATGCTGGCCGCTTGCGGGACTAGAAGCGGGCTGTCAATCGGCGAAAGGCCTGCTAAGGGCCAGCCTCGATGGCCAATTCACCCGTCCCCAAGCCGTGGATCGCAGGGATCCACGCCTATGTCCCCGGCAAGGCCTCGGGCGATGGCGGGCGCGCGGTGGTCAAGCTATCGGCCAATGAGAATCCGCTGGGTTGCAGCGCGCTTGCACTGGCCGCGCGGGGCGAGGCCAGGCACCCTTCACGGTACCCTGACGGTGACTCAAACGCCCTTCGACATGCACTTGGGGCACACCACGGGATCGACCCGGCGCGGATCATCATGGGCGCGGGTTCGGGCGAGCTGTTGTACCTCGCCGCCAGCGCCTATGCCGGGCCGGGCGACGAGGTGCTGTTCTCGGAATATGCCTTCTCGCTCTACGACATTGTCGCGCGGCGTGCTGGGGCCGAGCCGGTCGAGGCACCGGCGAAGGATTTCGCCAATGATGTCGATGCACTGCTGGCGGCAGTGACGACAAGGACCCGGGTGGTGCTCCTCGCCAATCCCAACAACCCCACCGGCACTTACCTGCCCCGCTCCGAGATCGCCCGGCTCCATGCGGCCCTGCCCGCTGACGTCCTGCTGGTCCTCGATCTCGCCTATGCCGAATACGTCGATCCGGCGGACGATGACGGTTCGATGGAGCTTGCCGCCAGCCAGCCCAATGTGCTGGTCACGCGGACCTTTTCGAAGGCCTTTGGCCTGGCGGGAGAGCGGGTCGGCTGGGGTACCGGCTGCGCCGAAGTGGTCGAAGTGCTCAACCGCCTGCGCGGGGCCTTCAACATTTCCAACGAGGCCCAGGCGATGGCGCTCGCCGCGCTGGACGACCTGGCCTTTGTCGAGCATTCGCGCCGCCACAATGCCGAGGTCCGCGCGCGGTTCGTCGCCGCGGTCGATACGCTGGGAAACCACGGCCTGCGCTGCGTGCCCAGCGAAGCCAACTTCGTGCTGGTGCTGTGCGAGGGCCAGCTTTCGGGCAAGGCTGCTTATGAAGGGCTGGCTCAGGCCGGTTACATGACCCGCTGGTTCCCCGTCCCCGGGCTCGATCAAGGCGTGCGGATCACCGTGGGCACGGCTGAGGAAATGGACGGCGTCGCCGCAGTGCTGCGCCAGCTGGCGGAGGCGGCGAAGTGAGCTTTCAGCGGATCGCGGTGATCGGGCTGGGGCTGCTGGGCGGCTCGGTTGGCCTCGCCATCAAGGCGCACCTGCCCGGCGCCACGACCACCGGCTATGACGCCGATCCCGCCACCCGCGTGCGGGCAACCGAGCGCGGCCTGGTCGATCAGGTCTGCGACACCGCCGCCGATGCGGTGAAGGATGCCGAGCTGGTAGTGCTGTGCGTCCCGGTTGGCGCGATGGCCGCAGCCGCGCAGGAATTGGCCGGCGCCCTGCCCGCCGATGCGCTGGTCAGCGATGTCGGCTCATCCAAGCAGAGCGTCGCCAAGGCGCTGGCAGAGGCGCTGCCCGGCCACGCAATCATCCCCGCTCACCCCGTCGCCGGGACCGAGCGCTCGGGGCCCGACGCGGGCTTTGCCAGCCTGTTCCAGCAGCGCTGGTGCATCCTGACCCCGCCCGAAGACGCGGACCCCGCCAAGCTCGCCGCGCTGAGCGCCTTCTGGGAAGCGCTGGGTGCCCGCGTGGAAGTGATGGACGCCGCGCACCACGATCTGGTGCTGGCCGTCACCAGCCACTTGCCGCACCTCATCGCCTATACCATCGTCGGCACCGCATCGGACCTCGAAGGGGTGACCGAAGGCGAAGTGATCAAGTATTCGGCCGGCGGCTTCCGCGACTTTACCCGCATCGCCGCCAGCGATCCGACGATGTGGCGCGACGTGTTCCTGGCCAACAAGGACGCGGTGCTGGAAATGCTGCAGCGTTTCACCGAGGACCTGACCGCCTTGCAGCGCGCGATCCGGATCGGCGACGGGGACCAGTTGCACGACCATTTCACCCGCACCCGCGCAATCCGCCGCTCGATCATCGAGCTGGGCCAGGACGACGCCCGCCCCGATTTCGGGCGCAGCGACCACGGCCAAAGCTGACCATGACCATCGCGGTCTATTGCGAGCTGGCCTACCGCTTCGCCCGCCCCACCGACATGCTGATGCAGATCGAGGCGGCGGTGCTGCCCGAGCAGCGCATCGTCTCGGCGGGGCTCGGCCTCAGCCCGGTTGAATGGTTCGCCCGCGTCCCCGGCCACGATGGAGTGGGCGAGCGGATCTGGCTGCGGGTCGAGCGCGACCTGATCGTCGATTACACCGCCGAGATCGAAGTGCTGCGCCCCGCCGACTTTTTCGCCGACCTGCCCGAGACCCCGCCGCACCTGCTGCCCGGCGATGTGGTCGATTACCTGATGCCCTCGCGCTATTGCCAGTCAGACCTGTTCGAGCCCTTCGTCGAGGGGGAATTCGGCGGGCTTTCCGGCGGAGCCCGGATCGCCGCGATCCGCGACTGGGTGGCGAGTGCCTTCACCTATGGGCTGGGCAGCACCACGGTCCACACCAGCGCCTGCGAAAGCCTGCTGGCGCGGCGCGGGGTGTGCCGCGATTTCGCCCATGTGGTGATCGCCATGGCCCGAGCCTCGGCCATCCCGGCGCGCTATGTCAGCGTCTATGCGCCCGATGTCATGCCGTCCGATTTTCACGCCGTCGCCGAGGTGTTCCTCGGCGGGGCCTGGCACCTGGTCGATGCCACTGGCATGGCCGGCCCGGCCGATATCGCCAAGATCGGCGTCGGCCGCGATGCTGCCGATATCCCGTTTCTTTCGACTTTCGGCGATGCGCAGTTGATGAACCTGCGGGTTGAAGTCCGGCGCAGTTAGAGATTGGCCTAAGAGCCTGAAAGCCCCTCCCCGGCGGGGAGGGGTTGGGGTGGGGGCTCGACGCCAGCGTGGAACCCCCATCCCAAGCCTTCCCCGGCGGGGAAGGGCTTTGCCACTTTCCTTCAAATGACTCGCAGCTAGCTCAGCAAAAACACCCCGGCGACGACCCACATCACCGCGGTCGAAAGCCAGCCGCCGAATTCCAGCCAGCCGCCGATCTTGAGTTCGCCCATCACCTTGCGGTTGCGGGCGATCAGCATGGTCACCACCATCAACGGCGGAGCGAGCAGGCCGTTGACCACCGCCGCCCAATAGAGCGCCTTCATCGCGTCGATCTCGATCAGGTTGAGCGCGACTCCGCCCAGCGTGGCGAGTGCAATCACGCCATAGAAGGCCTTGGCCTCGCGCGGTTTGCGGTCCAGCCCTTCGGTCCAGCCGAAGGTCTCGCTGACCGCATAGGCCGCGCTGCCGGCCAGGATCGGCACGGCGAGCAGCCCGGTGCCGATGATCCCCACCGCGAACAGCGCGAAAGCAAAGTCCCCAGCGATCGGGCGCAGCGCCTGGGCGGCCTGCGCCGCGCTTTCGATCTCGCGCACGCCGTTCGCGTGGAGCGTCGCGGCGGTGGCGATAACGATGAACAGCGCGACCAGGTGCGAGAAACCCATGCCGACCAGCGTATCGGTGCGGATCCGCTTGAGTTCGGCCCCGGCGCGGCGTGGGGAAACGTGCAGCGGCTTGATATGGCGGCGGTGCTGCTCTTCCACTTCCTGCCCGGCCTGCCAGAAGAACAGGTAGGGGCTGATCGTGGTGCCAAAGATTGCGACCAAGGCCATCGCATGCGGCTTGTCGAAGGTGAACTGCGGCACCAGCGTGCCCCACAGCGCCTCGCCCAGCGGCACCTTGGCGACAAACACCACCCCGACATAAGCAAACAGCGAAAGCGTCGCCCATTTGAGGATCCGGGCGTACTGCGAATAGCTGAGGAACACCTCGAGCAGCACCGAAAGCACTCCGAAGGCGGCGGTATAGGCCAGCACCGGCCCCGGAATGACCAAGGCCAGCACCGCGCCCATCGCCCCCAGGTCTGCCCCCAGGTTGATCACGTTGGCGACCAGCAGCATCAGCACCACCGCGCGCAACAGCCACGGCGAATAGTGCTGGCGCAGGTTCTGGGCGATACCCTTGCCGGTGGTCGCTCCGATCCGCGCGCAGATCGCCTGGATCGAGGCGAGCAGCGGGAAGCCGAAGAACATCGTCCAGGCCAGCCCATAACCGAACTGCGCACCAACCTGGCTGTAGGTGCCGATCCCCGATGGATCGTCGTCCGCCGCACCAGTGACCAGGCCGGGGCCCAGCACTTCCAGCGGCGAACGGCGTTCGCTCTTCTCGCTCATGGCGTGTTGAGCGCGTTGATTGCGGTGTGGACGCGGCTCTCGATCTCGGCCCGCGGCACGCCCGGCGGGATCGCTTCGAAGATCCGGTAGGTGATCGTGCCCGGCAGCTTGAGCCAGCGGTGATAGAGCCGCCCGGCATCGACCGCGATCGGCACCACCGGCAGGCCCAGCAGCTTGTAAACCCCGGCAAATCCCGATTGCAGCGGCGGCCGGGTGCCTTGAGCCACGCGGGTGCCCTCGGGGAAAATCGTCAGCGAGCGGCCCTCGCCGATGATCCGCTTGGCCGCGGTCAGCATATGGCGCAGCGCCTTGGCGCCCTGATCGCGCTGGACTTCGACCAGGCCATAGCGATCACCCACCAAGCCCCACAGCGGGATCCGCATCAGCTCGGCCTTGGCAAAGACCCCGGGGAACGGGACCACTTGCGGAATGTCGATCGCCTCGAATTGGCTTTCATGCTTCATCGCCACGAAGACCGGGCCTTCAGGCAGCGTGCCTTCGACCTTGATCGTG
>JAGXTB010000119.1 GCA_018334165.1 Sphingomonadales bacterium
CTCGGCGCTGGCGTGGAACCCCCATCCCAACCCTTCCCCAGCGGGGAAGGGCTAGTGAGGTTGCGCCAGACCTAGCTTCGTCGCTCTTCCAGCGCCTCAACCGGCAGGTAGCCAACGAAGCCATCGTCGCCGACCTGGCCCCAGGCCCAGCCGCCAGTCACGTCGAGCACATTGAACAGCGTGCCCCCGCCCAGCTCCTCGCGAATGTCGGCATCCTTGCTGTTCTTGGCGAACAGCTTGGCCCCGCAAGGCACCACCGAACGCTCCATCGGCACCGCATAGTGCGGCACAAAGCAGCGGCCTGCGAGCCGGATATGCGCCAGATCGCCGCGCACCGGCCAGTGTCCCTCGTCGAGCTTCTCGGCGGGTCCTGACAGGCTGAGCTGCCCGGTCGGGATGGCGCTGGCGGTCAAGGTCGTGCTTTCCCCAAACTGGAAGAGCGGGCGATTAGCGCCGCTTGGGTCATTTGCCAAGCTATCCATACCGCGCCTTCAACAGGCCCCAGGCCGCGCGCAGCCCCAGGGCATCCCCGCCCTTGGGTCGGCCGGGCTTGGCGGCGGGGCGCCAGGCGAAAGTGTCGAAGTGGATCCAGTCGAGCCCTTCGGGGACGAACCGGTCAAGGAACAGCCCCGCGACCGAGGCGCCGGCATAGCCGTTCGAGCTGGAATTATTGAGGTCGGCGATGTCGCTCTTGAGGTACTCGCGGTAGCCATCGAACAGCGGCAGGCGCCAGCAGCGGTCGTCGGCCATTTCGCCCGCGGCGAGCAGTTCGGCAGCGGTTTCGTCATGCCGCGCGAACATCGCGGGCAAGTCTGGCCCCAGCGCAACCCGCGCTGCGCCGGTGAGGGTGGCGAAATCGATCACCAGTTCGGGCGCTTCCTCGCCCGCGCGGGTCAGCGCGTCGCCCAGCACCAGGCGGCCCTCGGCATCGGTATTGCCGATCTCGACCGAGATCCCGGCGCGGCTGCGCAGCACGTCGCCGGGGCGGAAGGCATTGCCCGAGATCGCATTCTCGACCGCCGGGATCAGCAGGTGCAGCCGCACTTTGAGCCTTTGGCCCATCACCAGCGCGGCCAGCGCAAGGGCATGCGCGGCGCCGCCCATGTCCTTCTTCATCAGCAGCATGCCGGACGAGGGCTTGATATCGAGCCCGCCGCTGTCAAAGCACACACCCTTGCCGACCAAGGCCAGCTTCGGGTGCTTGGGATCGCCCCAGGTCAGCTCGATCATGCGCGGAGCATGGCTGCGCGCGGCGGCGCGGCCGACCGAATGGACCATCGGAAAGCCGCGTTCCAGCGCATCGCCGTGGGTAACCTTGAATTCCGCGCCGTGGGCCTTGGCGAGCAATTGCGCCTCATGCTCTAGCTGGGCGGGGCCCATGTCCTCGGCGGGGGTGTTGACCAGATCGCGGACCAAGGCAGTGGCCTCGGCCTCGGCCAGCACCGGGGCAATCGCGGCAACATCCTTGGTCAGCAAGACGCGCGGCCCTTCCTCGTCGGGCTTGGCGAGGTAGCGGTCGAAGCGGTACTGCCCGGTGACCCAGCCGAACAGCGCCGGTCCCGGCTCTCCGCCCACGCGACGATAGGTGCCGGCGGGCAAAACTTCGGCCAGCTTGGCCATGCACCAGCTTGAGAGGCTCTCAGTATTGGCCACGCCGGAGACCACAAACCAGCCGTCGCCGTCCGGAACGATCGCGTAGGAATAGCCATCGCCGGCAAACTTCTGCGCGGCCAAAGCGGCGCGCTGCGGGGCGGAAAGGCCCTTCACGAAGAGTTCGAGGCCGGCCTTGTCGACCAGGTGAATCGGCACCGCAGCTTGGTCACGGTCGGGCTGGATCAGGGCGTTTTTGTCATTCATGCGGCTAGCCTAAAGCAGAAAATCGGAATGATTGCAGTTCCAATTTCTTCCCCCTTGATGGGGGAGGGATACCGGAGCTTGTCGCTGTGGCGACTGGCGCAGGTTGGGTGGGGGTGATCTTGCCGCCTGGCGCAGTGCTTGGCGGCACGATCACCCCCATCCAGCTGCGACTAGGCAGGCAAGCTGCCAAGTCTCCGCATCGTTGGCCTGCGGCCGCCTACGGCTCCCCCATCAAGGGGGAAGAGAGCGTAGTAGAATTTTCGGCTTGGCTGCACTATGTGCCCCTCATGACTCACTACCAAACTGTTGCCGATAACGAGACCCAGCTGCGCGATGGGACGATCAAGCTGCATGGCGCGCAAGCCTTCGAAGGCATGCGCAAGGCCGGGCGGCTGGCCGCTGAAACGCTCGACGCGCTGGTGCCCTTGGTCAAGCCGGGGGTGACCACTGGCGAGCTGGATGACTTCGTGCGGCAGATGACGCTGGATGGCGGCGCGGTGCCGGCGACACTGGGCTATCGCGGCTATGCCCACTCGTGCTGCATCTCGATCAACCATGTGGTTTGCCACGGAATTCCCTCGGACAAGGTCCTGAAGGACGGCGATATCGTCAATATTGACGTGACCCCGCTGCTCGATGGCTGGCACGGCGATACCAGCCGGATGTACCTGGTCGGCGAGGTACCGCTGAAGGCGCGGCGGCTGGTCGATGTGACCTATGAATGCCTGATGCTGGGGATCGAACAGGCCAGGCCCGGCAAGCACCTGGGCGATATTGGCGCGGCGATCCAGAAATATGCCGAAGGGCACCGCTACGGCGTGGTCCGCGAGTTTTGCGGACATGGCCTCGGCCGGCTGTTCCACGATGCCCCCGAAGTGGTCCACGCCGCGCGGCCCGGCACCGGACCGGTGCTGAAGCCGGGGATGTTCTTCACGATCGAACCGATGATCAACCTTGGCAAGCCGGGGGTGAAGCTGCTCGAAGACGGCTGGACGGCGGTGACGCGGGATCGCTCGCTCTCGGCGCAGTTCGAACACTCGATCGGGATCACCGAGGACGGGTGCGAGATCTTTACGGCGAGCCCGAAGGGGCTGGACAAGCCGCCATATTGATATCACGCGGAGACGCGGAAACGCGGAGAGAACGCGCTTCCGGCGAAGCCGCATATTCTTTCAACGCCACCTTTTTGCGAGAGTTTGCATGAGGAGGCAGAGCCTACGGCTCGAAGCTGATTCTCCGCGTCTCCGCGTCTCCGCGTGAACCCCTCTTAACGCCGCCCCTCACGGATCGCCGCACCCGCCGCGAAGGGCGTGATCGCCAGCAGCACCAGACTGAAGGACCCAGTCAGCGCCAAGCCGCTG
>JAGXTB010000120.1 GCA_018334165.1 Sphingomonadales bacterium
CCCCTCCACCACCGCTACGCGGCGGTCCCCCTCCCCGAGCAAGCTCGGGGAGGATTAGAAAATCAATTCTCGTCGACGCTGTCGTCGTCGACACCGACGCCCAGATCCTCGTCGCCGCCCAGATCGACGTCGTTGTCGGGCGAATCGCCGTCCTCGTCGATGTCCAGATCTTCGGCCGCCAGGTCGACATCCTCGACCACTTCGACCTTCTCCTTCTGGATTTCCTCATAGGGAATCGGCTGCTTCGATTTCAGCACCGGATCGGGATGCCAGGCATAGCCGCATTCGACGCAAGTAACCGGAGAGTCCTTGCCCAGATCGTAAAAGCGGGTGCCGCATTTCGGGCAGCCGTGCTTGGTGCCCCATTCAGCCTTGACCATAAAATTCCTCACTGCCGCCGCCCCGGTGGGGCCGCGAAAAATCGCTAAATACGTATTGGGAGCGCATTGCGCCAGTCCCAGCGCGGGCGCGCCTTGCCATAGCGCGAAGGCGCTGTCAAAAGCCGCGCGCATTTTCACCGAAAGTCCGCCCTTGTCCGCCCCAGCCAACACCGACCCCACCCCGCGCCGGTTCATGCCTTCAGGCCCGCTGAAGGGCGAGATCCGCGTGCCGGGCGACAAGTCGATCAGCCACCGCTCGATCATGCTGGGCGCGCTGGCGGTGGGCGAGACGCGGGTGACCGGGCTGCTTGAGGGCGAAGACGTGCTGGCCACTGCCGCCGCGATGCGGGCGATGGGCGCGAGCGTTGAGCGGGTCGGCGAAGGCGAATGGTCAGTTCACGGCGTCGGCGTTGGCGCGCTGCTCCAGCCGGAAGCGCCGCTCGACATGGGCAATTCGGGCACTTCGACCCGGCTGCTGATGGGCCTTGTCGCTACCCATGCGATCGAAACCCGGTTCTTTGGCGATGCCAGCCTGTCGAAACGGCCGATGGGGCGGGTGATCGATCCGCTGAGCCAGATGGGCGCAGCCTTCGAGGCCAGCGAAGGTGGCCGCCTGCCCCTCACCGTCCGTGGCGCCAATCCCGCAGTGCCGATCGAATACCGCCTGCCGGTCGCCAGCGCGCAGGTGAAGAGCGCGGTGCTGCTGGCGGGGCTCAACACGCCCGGCATCACCACAGTGATCGAACCGGTCCCGACCCGCGACCATAGCGAACGGATGCTGCGCGGCTTCGGCGCAGACCTGACCGTTGAAGAACTGAACGGCGAACGCGTGATCCGGATCCGCGGCGAGGCCGAGCTTCAGCCGCAAGTGATCGAAGTCCCCGGCGATCCCAGCTCCGCCGCCTTCTTCATGGTCGCCGCCTTGATCGTGCCGGGCAGCGAGCTGCTGATCCGCAACGTCGGCCTCAACCCAACCCGCGCCGGGCTGGTGCACGTGCTGCGGGCGATGGGCGGCTCCATCGAGGAAGTGAACCCGCGCGAAGTCGGCGGTGAGCCAGTGGCTGACTTGCTAGTCCGGCATTCGGCGTTGAAGGGCATCGAAGTCGATCCCGCCGTGGTGCCCAGCATGGTCGACGAATTCCCGGTGCTGTTTGTCGCCGCCGCCTTGGCCGAGGGAACCACCGTCACCAGCGGCCTCGACGAATTGCGCGTCAAGGAAAGCGACCGGATCACGGTGATGGCCCAAGCCCTGGCCGTAGCCGGCGCACGGGTCACCGAAACCGAAGACGGCCTGATCATCGAAGGCAGCGGCGGCGAACCCTTGCGCGGCAGCGCCAACGCACGGGTCAAGACCCACCTCGACCACCGCATCGCGATGAGCATGGCGGTGGCCGGCCTCGCCAGCCGCGACGGGGTTCTGGTGGACGACACCCGCCCGATCGCGACGAGCTTTCCGGTGTTTGAAGCCTTATTGGATGGGGTGACGCAACTTTAGAAGCAGGAGGAAATTTTGCGAAAACCGAAACTAACTTTGCCGCCCGAAAGTGAACGGGCTCGCGAATTGTGGCTTGGGCACGCGGCTGGTTATATCCTGGTGCGTGACATCCGCGACTATGCGCGCTCACAGATCGACCCAGACCTCTCAGCCGATGCCCGCGCAGCCGCACTTAAATCCATCGATGATGCATTCTTCGGGGTGATGGAGGTGCTTGATCAATACCCTGACCAACTCGAAAACGATCAGTACATGGTCACCCTCGAAACGCGCATCGTATTGTGGGAGCGACAGGGCGGAGATTGGGTCGAATCCCGATCTCCCCCGCCCGAGGGCTGGTGCATGGGATACCACTATTGGATAGAAGGCGATTTCGGCGACAATCCGCCGGTAACTGAACAGGTATCCGACGAATGATCATCGCGGTCGATGGCCCCACTGCCTCGGGCAAAGGCACGATTGCCAAGGCGCTGGCCGCGCATTTTGGCCTGCCGCATCTCGATACCGGGCTGCTTTACCGCGCGGTCGGGCGGCAGTGTGCGCTGGATGGCGGGAATGCGGATGATCCGGGCGATGCGCTGAAGGCCTGCAACTTTCCCGACAGCTTGCTGGACGATCCCGAACTCCGCAGTGAGGCCACGGGCGGTTTGGCCAGCCGCGTCTCGGTCCACCCGGCGGTGCGCCGCGCGCTCTACGAGCGCCAGCGTGCTTTCGCCACCCAGCCGGGCGGCGCGGTGCTCGACGGGCGCGATATCGGCACGGTGATTGCGCCTGAGGCCGAGGTGAAGCTGTTCGTGGTCGCCAGCGTGCCGGCGCGGGCCGAACGCCGGTTCAAGGAAATGCAGGCCACAGGCCGCAGCGTCACCCTGGCCGAAATCGCCGCCGATCTGGAGGCCCGCGACGCCCGCGACCGCAGCCGCGCCGAAGCCCCCCTGATCGCTGCCGCCGATGCCGTGCTGCTCGACACCAGCGATTTGGGACGAGACGAAGCGATCGCCGAGGCGATCCGGATAGCCGAATCCGCGCACCGGTGGTAAGGCTGCGGGCATGTCCAAACTGCTGCCGCTTGCCCTCACCGCCCTCGCCCTCGCCGCCTGCCAGACCGTGCCCAAAAAGCAGGTCATCGAACTGACCGAACAGGAAGCGCGCGGCTATGCCTTTGCCAAGGCGAGCTGCGCGGGGTGCCACGCCATCACTGCCAATGCCGCCTCGGCCAATCCCGAGGCCCCGCCGTTCGACGCAGTGGTCAACACCAAGGGCCTGACCGCGCGCACGCTGGAGACCTTCCTGCGCGATTCGCACAATTTCCCCGGGCAGATGGCGTTCGAGATCGATCCGGCCAAAGTGGACGATCTGACCGCCTACATGCTGACGCTGAAGCGCCCCGGTTATCAGCCGCCGATCTGAGCCCCATGACGAGCAGGACCGCGTCCGAACTGACCCTGCGCGAATGGGACCCCGCACTCGCGCACCATTTCCGCGACATCAACGTCGAATGGATCGAGGCGATGTTCGAACTGGAAGAGGCCGACCGCATGGTGCTCGACCACCCGCAAGAGAACCTGATAGACCAGGGCGGCGCGGTGCTGTTCGCCGAAGCGGAAGGCCTGGGGATCATCGGCACTTGCGCGCTCAAGGCCGATGGCGAAGGCGGGTTCGAACTGATCAAGATGGGCGTCCTTGAGGCTGCGCGCGGGCTGAAGGCAGGCGAATTCCTGCTCGAACACGCGATTGCCAGGGCGGCGCAGCTGAAGGCGCGGGAGCTGTACCTGCTGACCAACGCCAAGTGCGAGGCGGCTATCCACCTCTACGAGAAGCTGGGCTTCGTCCACGATGCCGGAGTGATGGAGCGGCATGGCGGGGATTATTGCCGGTGCGATGTAGCGATGCGGTTTGGGGGTGGGTGATTGGCGGTGATGGTGAGGTTGTTGGGGGCCGGACAGGGAGCTGTCGATTAACGAACCTTGTGAAGCGAATACCTCTCAGCCCCTCACCTCATCGTCGCCCCGGACTTGATCCGGGGCTTGGCTTTTCTTTGGCGACGCTGCGCTTGTCCCCACCGTAGGAGAAGGCAGCCAAGCCCCGCGTCAAGCGCGGGGCGACCACAGGTTTTGAGGGGCATTGCAGGGGATAGAAACCACAGCAGCCTCTTCGCTATCAGACAAACCGCCATGCCCGCCGCACCAGGAATGAAAACCCATTTTCCTACACCGCCCCATTCTGCCACCCTTACCCCATGACTCACCCAAGCCAACACGGATGACCGCGCCCTCCCCCTCTCCAGCCCCCCAAGGCCGCGCCCGGTGCGCGGCCTTCGTGCATTTGGCTTCCGCGTTTTCTGCGCCAGGACTGTGGTCCAGGCGGTCCAAGCGCCCGGCTGGTGCGGCAAACCGAGCGCCTCGCTCCGGGGCCGCTGACATGGGGCATTTTCCTTGCATTTCGCGCGCCCTGCGCCTAAGCGCCGCCGGTCCCGATAGCCCCTGGCTTGACAGACGCTGCGTAAGGCATTCGGCCTGCGCGGCAGACGGCCCCTTTTGGCCCGCCACGGCAATGGTGCTTAGGCGGAGAAAAGACCAGCGGAACCAACCGCTTGGCCGGAAACATTGTTGACGAGGAAACTCAAACCTATGGCAAGCACTGCCAACCCGACCCGCGACGATTTCGCGGCTATGCTCGACGAGACCCTGGGCGGCGCCGCTGATGGCGGATTTGAAGGCCGCGTGGTCAAGGGCACCATTACTGCGATCGAAGGCGACAAGGCCGTGATCGATGTCGGCCTCAAGAGCGAAGGCCGCGTTCCCCTTAAAGAGTTTGCCATGCCGGGCCAGCCGCACGGGCTTTCCGTGGGCGACGAAGTTGAAGTCTTCGTTGACCGCGTTGAAAACAGCGAAGGCGAAGCGATGCTCAGCCGCGACCGCGCCCGCCGCGAAGCCGCCTGGGACAAGCTCGAAGGCGAATTCGGCGAAGGCAAGCGCGTTGACGGCGTGATCTTTGGCCGCGTCAAGGGCGGCTTCACTGTCGATCTCGACGGTGCCGTGGCCTTCCTGCCCGGCAGCCAGGTCGATATCCGCCCGGTTCGCGATGTGCAGCCGCTGATGGACATCCCGCAGCCGTTCCAGATCCTCAAGATGGATCGCCGCCGCGGCAACATCGTGGTCTCGCGCCGCGCCGTGCTCGAAGAAACCCGCGCCGAACAGCGTTCGGGCCTGATCTCGGGCCTGGCCGAAGGCCAGATCATCGAAGGCGTGGTCAAGAACATCACCGATTACGGTGCTTTCGTGGACCTGGGCGGCATCGACGGCCTGCTCCACGTCACCGACATGAGCTACAAGCGGGTCAACCACCCGAACGAAGTCATCAACATCGGTGACACCGTGAAGGTCCAGATCGTCCGCATCAACCAGGACACCCAGCGCATCTCGCTCGGCATGAAGCAGCTGGAATCGGATCCGTGGGAAGGCGTTGCCGCCAAGTACCCGGTCGGCGCCAAGCTGCGCGGCCAGGTGACCAACATCACCGAATACGGCGCTTTCGTCGAACTGGAATCGGGCATCGAAGGCCTGGTCCACGTTTCGGAAATGAGCTGGACCAAGAAGAACGTCCACCCCGGCAAGATCGTTTCGACCTCGCAGGAAGTCGACGTGCTGGTGCTGGAAGTCGACAGCGACAAGCGCCGCATCAGCCTTGGCCTCAAGCAGGCCCAGCAGAACCCCTGGGAAGCTTTCGCCGAAAAGCACCCGGTTGGCTCGAACGTCGAAGGCGAAGTCAAGAACGCCACCGAATTTGGCCTGTTCATCGGGCTCGACGGCGATGTCGATGGCATGGTCCACATGTCGGATATCGCCTGGGGC
Source organism: Sphingomonadales bacterium (assembly GCA_018334165.1). Classification (GTDB taxonomy): domain Bacteria; phylum Pseudomonadota; class Alphaproteobacteria; order Sphingomonadales; family Sphingomonadaceae; genus Novosphingobium. The sequence continues at coordinate 5,727 of JAGXTB010000120.1, forward strand.
ATCTCGGGCGAAGACGCGCTGGCGCTGCACCGCAAGGGCGAGCAGGTTTCGGCCATCGTGCTTGACGTCGATGTCGAAAAGGAGCGCATCTCGCTCGGCATGAAGCAGCTTGAAAAGGGCGCTCCGGCGGCCGGCGTTGCTGCGGCCTCTTCGGGCCTCAAGAAGAACGACGTTGTCACCGTTACCGTGCTCGAAGTGCGCGACGGCGGACTTGAAGTTCAGGCTGGCGACGATGGTGCCACCGGCTTCATCAAGCGCAGCGACCTGGGCCGCGACCGCGACGAACAGCGCCCCGACCGCTTCCAGGTCGGCCAGAAGTTCGACGCGATGGTCACCGGCTTCGATCGTTCGAAGAAGCCCAACTTCTCGGTCAAGGCACGCCAGATGCACGAAGAGAAGGAAGCAGTCGAACAGTACGGTTCGTCGGACGCCGGCGCTTCGCTGGGCGACATCCTGGGCGCCGCGCTGAAGGCCAAGAAGGACTGATCCTTCGTACCCACCCCCAACCCCTCCCGCATGCGGGAGGGGAGCGAGACTTGCCAGCTTGCTGGCTAGTCGCAGCGGGGTGGGCATTGTCCCAAGAATGCAAGGCCCGTCCGGAGCGATCCGGGCGGGCTTTTGCTTTGTCGTGGATGCGCTAGAGTGGGACAAGGAGAGACACCATGCTCGAAGTCCACCAGTTCCCCTGCCTCAGCGACAACTATGGCTACCTGCTGCACGATCCGGCCAGCGGCGAGACCGCCTGCATCGACACCCCCGATGCCGATGCCTACTTGCGTGAGGCCGGGCTGCATCACTGGCAGATCAGTCACATCTGGAACACCCATTGGCACCCCGACCACGCCGGCGGCAACGTAGCGATCAAGGACGCGACGCATTGCCAGGTGATCGGGCCGCAAGAGGTGGAGAAACTCGGCACTGCCCCCGACCGGGTGGTGAGCCACGGCGCTGTGGTACAGCTGGGTGACTGGCAAGTGCAGGTGATCGACGTCTCAGGGCACACCAATGGGCACATTGCCTATTACATTCCGGCGGCCGAACTGGCCTTCGTTGGCGATGCGGTTTTCGCGCTCGGCTGCGGGCGGATGTTCGAAGGCCAGCCGGATCAGTTCTGGGCCAGCCTCAGCCGGATCAAGGCCCTGCCGCCTGCGACCATGCTCTACTGCGCGCACGAATATACCGAAAGCAACCTGCGCTTCGCGCTCCACGCCGATCCCGACAATGCCAAGCTGCACGACTATGCCGAGCATATCCGCAAGGTCCGCGCGGAGGGCAAGCCAACGGTGCCGACCACGCTCAGCCGCGAATTGGCCACCAACCCCTTCCTGCGCGCCGATGATCCCGCGATGCAGGCCCGCTGGGGCGGCGGCGATGCGGTGGCGACCTTTGCGGCGCTGCGGGCGGCGAAGGACAGTTTCTAGCTCCCCCTTCCCGTTCGTGTCGAGCGAAGTCGAGACACTGCCGCGCGGCATCTCGACTTCGCTCAATGCGAACGGAACTTAGTGAGATATTGTTGGTGAAAGCCCTTCTGGTCCGCAGCCTCTCCCCCGACCTTGCGGGGGTCGAACTGGCCGATGTGCCCTCGCCGCAGCGTGGCCCCGGCCAGGTGCTGGTCAAGGTCCGCGCCGCCTCGCTCAACTTCCCCGACCTGTTGATGACGCGCGGCGAGTACCAGCTGAAGCCCGAGCTGCCCTTTGTGGCCGGGCTGGAGCTGTCGGGCGAAGTGATCGAGGCCGATGCAGACAGCACGTTCCATCCGGGCGATCTGGTGTTCGGCGGGCAAAAAACCGGGTGCTTCGCCGAAGAGGTCGCGCTGGATGCCGCGACGGTCCGCAAGGTTCCGCCCGCGCTGTCGCTACCCCAGGCCGCCGCGTTCGGCGCGGCCTATGGCACGGCATACACCGCGCTGGTCGAACTCGGCGGGCTCCGACCCGGGCAATGGGTGCTGGTCCACGGGGCGAGCGGCGGGGTGGGCCTGGCGGCCTGCGACCTTGCCAAGGCGCTGGGCGCGAGGGTCATCGCGGCAAGCGGATCTGCGGCCAAGCTGGAGGCGCTGCAGGCCGCCTGCCAGCCCGACGCGGTGCTGCTCGCCAAGGGCAAGTTCCGCGAGGCTGTGGCCGAAATCACCGGCGGCGCTTTGTGCGATCTGGTCTATGACCCGGTCGGCGGCGACGTGTTCGATGAAAGCACCCGCTGCGTCGCGTTCGGCGGTAAGCTCCTGGTGGTGGGCTTTGCGGGCGGACGGATCGCCGACATTGCGACCAATATCCCGCTGATCAAGGGCTTCTCGGTCGTCGGGGTCCGCGCAGGCGAATATGCCCGGCGCTTTCCCGAACGCGGGCGCGCAATCCGCGATGCCATGCTGGAGCTGGCAGCGGCAGGCAAACTCCACCCGCACATCGACCGCGTCTTGCCGCTAGAACACTGGCGCGAGGCCTTTGAGGCGATGGCCCGGCGCGAGGTGGTGGGGAAGATCGTGCTGGAGCCCTGAACGGAAAAGGGCGGCCCGTGGACCGCCCTTCCCCTCTCCAGCTCGGTAATTCGGTTCAGAGCCCGGCAATCGCCTCGTCAACCAGGGCCTGGTCGGCCTTGGCGGAGTGACTGGCGGCAATCAGTTCGCGCGCCGCACCGGCAGCGGTGCGGGCGGCCTTGGCGCGCAGGCTTTCAACCGCAGCGCGTTCGGCGGCCGAGATCTTTTCCTCGGCCATCTTTTCGCGGCGCTTGACCAGCTCCTTGGCGTCGCTTTCGGCCTTGGTGATGATCGCTTCGGCTTCGTGCGTGGCATGGGCCAGGATGCCCTTGGCTTCCTTGGCGGCAGCGGCCTGCTGGGCCTTGGCCTGCGCCAGCAAGCCTTCGGCTTCCTTGCGGACCGCCGCGGCTTCATCCAGCGACTTGCGGGTTTCGGCGATCTGCGCGTCGAGCGCAGCGAACACCTGACGGTGCGCCTTGGCCCCGAAGATCGCGATCAGGAAGAACAGCGTGACGCCGATGTAGACCCAGCCTTCGGCACCGAAGCCGAGCACGGTGGCTTCAGCATGCTCGCCGTGTTCTGCACCCGAAGCGAGGAGGCTCATGAATGTGGTCATGCTCTGTCCCCTCAGTTCCGCGCCGCAACGGCAGACTTGGCGGCATCAAGCTTGGGCTCGACTCCAGTCAGCTTGGCAACGATGGCCTGGGCATTGACCGCCGCAGCGTTGGCGATCTCGGTTTCGGCCTTGGCCACAGCCTTGGCAATGCGGGCTTCGGCTTCGGCCAGAGTGGCGTCGGACTTGGCACCGGCCTTGGCCAGCCTGGTCTCGGTCGACTTGGCTGCCTTGGCCTTGGCTTCGGCGATCGCGCTGCGGGCAGCTTCGCGCGACTGGTTCATTTCAGCTTGATAGGCTTCGTTGACCGCATCGGCCGTTTCCTTGGCCGCCTTGGCAGCTTCCAGATCGCCGCTGATCGACGCTTCGCGCGCGTCCATCACCTTGCCGAGCTTGGGCAGGGTCAGCCGAACCACGCCGAAGTACAACAGCGCAAAGGCAGCCGCGAGCCAGAAAATTTGCGGCCAGAATACGTTTCCGAAATCAAACTGAGGCATCGTAGTCCCTGCCTAAAACCCGCAACAAGAATGGCTGGCCGGATTTCTCCGGCCAGCGCAAGTGTCAGGTAAACGCCAGATACATGGCCACGAGGGCCGCGATCAGGCCGAGAGCTTCGGTCACGGCGAAGCCGAAAATCAGGCGGCCGCCCATCTTGGCGTCGGCTTCGGGGTTGCGGACAACACCGTTGAGGTACTGACCGAAGATCGAGCCCACGCCGATAGCGGCCAGACCCGCGCCGATCGCTGCCAGACCGGCGCCGATGACTTTTGCAGATGCGAGATCCATGATGACTTCCTTCTTGTAGAAATGAGAGGTGGATAGGACTTAGTGAAGATTGACGGCGTCGTTGAGATAGAGCGACGCCAGAAGCGCGAAGACATAGGCCTGAACGACCGCAATCAGCACTTCAAGAGCGGTAAGCGCGACCACTACCGCCAGCGGCAGGATCCCGAAAACATAAGGCAGCGCCCCGAACGAACCCAGAGTCACCACAAAGGTGCCGAACACTTTGAGCATCACGTGGCCCGCGGTCATATTGGCGAAAAGCCGGATTGCCAGCGTAAAGGGCCGCATCAGGAAGCTGAGAAATTCGATCGAGAACACAAACGCGCCCAAGAAAGGGTTGGCGCCCTTGGGCCAAAACAGCGTCATAAAGTGAAGGCCATGGCGCCACACGCCGACCACGCAAACCGTCACGAAGACGATCATCGCCAGGCCAAAGGTGACTGTGACGTGGCTGGTAGGCGTGAACGAGCCGACCCAGGGGATCATCCCCAAGAGGTTGCAGGCCAAGACGAAGATGAAGATCGAAAAAATCAGCGGAGCATAACGGCGGCCTTCCGGGCCGACATTCTCATCCAGCATCTTTCGAATGAAATCATAGAGATATTCAGTCGCCGCTTGCCAGCGACCCGGAACCAGCTGGGGCCGTGCGGTGCCGACGAACAGGAATACCGAGATCGCGGCCAGGGCCAGGAACATCCACAGCGAGCTGTTCGTGAACGAAACGTCGTATCCAGCCACTTCCAGCGGCTTGATCGTTTCGACCGAGAACTGTTGCATCGGGTTGGCCATCGAAAGTCCCTGTATTCCTATTCGTCGTCGTTGCCCGGATCGGTATCGAACTGCCGCGAGGCCTTCATCGCGCTATAAGTGCCGACCACGAAGCCCAGCACAACGCCCACGATCATTCCCCACGGACGGGTACCAATCCCGGCCCAGTTATCCAGCGCCCAGCCAAGCATGCCCATGACCAGCACCGAGCCGACGAATTCGATCCCAACGGCCCACCCACGCGTTTCCGCGCTTCCTTCGGCCCGCGAGATCCCTCGTTCGTGCTTCGCCTGCGCTTCGGCGATACGCCGGTCGAGGTTGTCCCCGCCGTTCTGTTCGCTCGAATCAGTCACGCAAAAGCCCTGTCAGCACCGGTGCCCAAGAGGGCAAAACCAGCCGGAAGAATCTGTGCACGAAAACCCCTCCGCCAAGGCGGGAGAGCTAACGCGCGGCCCCTTTAGAAAGGGTCTGGGGCCGAGTCAACCGGAAGCCCGGGCACTTCACCGCAGTGCAGCAAAAAGGGGCGCCAGCAGGCTGTGCCGACGCCCCTCCAATTGCTGTGAATGCCGGTCAGGCCGGGCAGAGATTGCTGCGCAGCGGGGCTTCCGCACCGCGAGTGCGCCACGAACCGTCAGGGGCCTGATACTTTTCGCCGGGCTTGGTCTTGGCGATCAGCTGGCAGCCCATGGTCAGGGCATAGGCCTCAACCGTCGTGTTTTGCGCGGCGGCGCGTTCGGCGTAGTAGGCGCGCCGCTTGATGTTCAGTTCATCGGCGGCACGGCGCACTTCGGCGCTGGGCGTGCCAGGGAAGCCGAGATAGCCGTCGGTCTTCTCACCCACTTCACCCGAAGCGCGCGCTGCGGCCAGCACCGGGCTGGCAACCTGCGCCGAAGCCTGCGCGGCGGGCAGGACAAGGCCCAGCATGGCACCCGCGAGCACCAGCGAGCGCCAGTTATGCTTGCGTTCGATAAGGCCGGTCATTGCATTACGCTCCTAATTTCCAAACAGATCAGGACGTGCCTCGATCGACTTGTTGGCATCCGCCGCGAGCCGATAAACCACCTCCTGCTTGATGTTGATGTTGAGCTCGATCACGATCGGCTTGTCCGGCGCCTTGACCGAAACACAACCCGAAAGCGCAGTCGCGCCGCCCAGCAACACCGCCAACACGGTTACCCGGCTGGCATGCGACCTACGGTTCCCTGATTGCTGATCCTGCATCGGCAGGTGTTTCGCAAAGCGGGCGCGCCAGGTCAATTCATTGGCTATCATGGCTTGGTCCTGCTGTCTGGAGGCTGAATGTCTTCGTTTTTCTTGGCCGGCGGAGCTGGAGGCGGTGCAGCCGGGTCTGGTTGGGGTTGCGGAGCGACAGGCTCCCTGGGTTTTCCATCCGGGCCAATCAGCCCCATTTCGCGCGGGTCGCGCAGATAATTGGCGTCGTAGTACGACTTGAAAGTGCCAACCAGCTGGTAGAACGGTGCGCGAATGTTGATATTGAAGCGGATCGGCAGCCCGGCAAAGCGGCTGGTGATGAAGTTGCGCTTGGCCCCTTCACCCTGGCGAACCCCGTCGATCCGCATCGAAGTGACGATTTCGCCGTCGATATTGCCTTCCAGCCCGATCTCCATCCGCTTGAAATCAAGGCTGCTCAGCGCCTGGAAGGCGAAATTGCCCATGGCCGAGAGGTCCTTGTAGGACAGCTCACCAACGTAAGAGATATTGCCGCCCGGCGCCTGGGAGACCAGCAAGCCGCCTTCGATCCGCCCGCCATTTTCATCGAAAATGAGCGGCAGGGTGCCATCGAACAAGCCGCGTGCGGAGATATTCGACAGCTCCATCTGCTGGACAAATTTGGCCGCGTTGGCCCCATCGACCCTGAGCGTAAACCGACGAATATCGGCGGTGCCCAGCGCCATGCGGGTGGGCAACAGGGTCAGCCGTCCATCGATGAACGGCCATTCCGCGCCATTGACCTCAAGCACCCGGCCCGGGACAAGCTGGAACGAGACATCGCCGTCTTTGACTTCGATCCCGGGATTCATCGACTGAACCGACAGGTGCTGGTTGGGCTCGGTCACCAAGCCCAGAAGGTCGCTGAAGCGAACCGTCCCGCGCACACCTTTGACCGGGCCGAACAGTGCGGCGAAATCGAACTTCTCGGTGCTGAACTGGCCGGTGCTGGTCACCCCTTTACGGTCCCAGTCGATCCGGCCCTTGCCGGTTACTGTCCCCTCGGCCAGCGCGACCACGCCCTTGGTGAAGTAGGTCAGGTTGTCTGGCTGGAGCTTGTCGTCAAAGACAATCCCGGGAACGTCGATCTGGGTATGGCCCAGCATGGTGTCGAGATCGTGCTCGATCCGCACATCGGTAACCAGCCGGTCGCTGTTAGGCTCGCGCAATTGTGCCTGGGCGGTGAAAGTGGTCGAATGCAGCTGCAATGCCGCATCGCGGGCCTGCATCGGATAGAACCGGGCATCGCGCTCGCGGTCCTTGACCCACAGACTGGCTCCGGAAATCGCCAGGTCTCCGCCCGCGAAGTGCCACTTGCCCGCCGCGTCGTAGACATCGAGCGGGACAGCGCTCAACTTGAGTTCGGTCCCGGCGAAAGTTCCATCCACTTCCTTGCCCAGCATGGCATTCAATTGCGCAATCTTTAGCGTATTTGCCGCCGCCACCGGCCCCAGCGAAACGTCGATGTCTTTCGCCGCCAGCGCGCCCGGCCAGGCCATGCCCACCGCCCCGCTATTCAGCCGGATCGCAGTGGTGCCAAGCGTACCCGAAAGCGCCAGCCCGGCGGTTCCCGCCGACATCCGGGTGCCGCGCGCGTCGCTTTTCAGGATCGCCCCGTCGCGTCCTGGGCACAGCGTCAGGCTTTGTCCTGCCAGCGAAAGGTCGGCGATCTTGAACCGGGTGAAGCTGACCGGGGTGCAGCGGCGCAGCGCGGCCAGCCCGCCTGCTTGCGACCAGTTGCCCTCGATCGGCAGTGCCAGCCCCTCGACCCGCCCGCCCGGCAAGTCGCCCGAGAGCAGCGCACGCCCGGCAAAGCCCACTGCGCCGTTCGGCAATTGCACCAGCCGCAGCTCGGGCAAGGCCAGCCGTGTGGTCCCGGCGCGATATTCGGCGAGGCTCAGCTGAGCCACCCCGCCCCCGCCGCCGCGCCGTTCGAAGCGGCCTTCGATCTGGGGCAAGCCCGCACCACTGGTCGAAACATTGCCCGCCAGCCGCGGCCCGCCCTTGGCCCCCAGCGTGGCCGAAACCCGCGACAGCGCCAGCAGATGCGCGCCGCTGCCCCCGCGCCACAGCGCGCCGGGCAGGTTCACTGTGGTCAGCTGCCCGGTCTGGCGCAGCTGATAACTGGCCGAAAAAGTGCTGCCCGGTGCCTCACGGGCCAGCGCGGCGCGCAATTGCTTGGCAACCGGTTCGACCAGCGTGCCCTGCCCCGAACTGGCGAGTCCGGCAAGCGCGGTGTCTAGCCCCTTGCCGGGGCTGATCCCCTTGCCGCCCAGCATGCCCTCGGCAGCGAAGCTGGCCAGCTGGTCGCTGCTGCGGACTTGCCCTTCAAGCGCGAGGTCGTTGGCCTTGAGGCCATAGGCATCGAGTGCCTTGCCCTTGAGCTTGTAGCTGGCGGTCAGATCGCCCTTGGCAAAGCTGTATTCCCCGGCCCCGCTGGTGCTGGCGAGCCGCGATCCTTGCCAGCCGAATGTTTTGGTATCGAGCACATAACCGCCGTCTACCCGGTCGAACTGATCGCCCAGCTTGCCGACCATCTGGACATTGGCGCCGCGCAGGCTGGGCCCGCCGCGCCCGCAATCGAGCGCGGATAGCCGCACTGGTCCTTCGAAGCGCGGCTGCGCGGCGGTGACCGTCACTTTTCCAAAAGCGCTGGCCTGCTGCGCCTTGCAGCGCCCAATCGTCAGCGTGGGGGCGACTGCTGCCAAGGTACCGGCGAACCCGCCGCGCAAATTGCCTTCCCCGTCGGCGTTGACCCCGATCGCTCCGAAATCGCTGTCGAGCCGGGCGCGACCGTCGATCAGGACCAGGTTCAGGTCGGGCATCCCCTTGGCCCCCTCGCGCTTGGCGAACAGGATCTTGTCAAGCGTACCCAGGCTGAGTTTCGCCTGCTTGTAGCTGCCGTAAAGCCGCGGGCGGACCAGCGTGACCTTGCCCACCGTCGGCATGCCGAAGGTAGGAACAATCTCGATCTCTGCGCGCTCGACTGTCATGTCGGGCTTCGCGGGATCGCCGATCACGATATTCTTGATGATCTGGCGTTTGGTGCCGACCTTTTCGATCTCGTAAGTCGCGGGCAGACCCAGGTCTTCAAACGATCCGGCAATGATCTGGTTGGCGATCTTCTCACGCGCGCACCAGCCCACCGACAGCACCAGCAACAGGACAAGAGCCAGCGCGCCCAGCACCCGCCAGCGCTTGCGGCGGCGCGGCGCAGGCGCTTCCTCCGCGAGGTCAGGCGCTGGGAACTCGTCCTCGGACATCGCCCTACCCTTGCGCGCAAGCGCCGGGAAAGGCAATGGAAGCATGACAAGGCAAGGAGTTCGCGTGGCCGAGAAGAGCGACCAGCCGCATGATGGAGCCGGCCACCGCGCGCGGCTGCGCACGCGGCTGCTTTCCGGCGGGGATGAGGCGCTGGCCGATTACGAAGTGCTTGAATACCTGCTGATGACCGCGATCCCGCGCAAAGACATGAAACCGCTCGCCAAAAGCCTGCTGGCGCGGTTCGGCACTCTTGCGGGCGTGTTCAACGCCGATCCGGTGGCCCTGGCCAATCATCCCGGCATGGGCGAAACCAGCGCCGCCGCGCTCAAGATCGTGGCGCTCGCGGCGCGCAGGCTGGCGCGGACCGGGGTGCAGGAGCAGCCAGTGCTGGCCAGCTGGCAGGCGCTGATCGATTACCTGACGATCGACATGGCACACCTCAACCACGAACGCGTGCGGGTGCTCTATATGGACACCAAGAACCGGCTGGTGCTCGACGATCTGGTTACCGATGGCAGCCTGGATGAAGCCGCGATCCACCCGCGCGAGGTAGTCAAAAAGGCCCTCGATGTCGGCGCGGCGGCGCTGATCCTGGTCCACAACCACCCCTCCGGCTCCCCTGAACCCAGCCGCGCCGATGTCCAGATCACCCAGCGCATCGCCGAGGCCGGACGGCTGCTGGGAATTACGGTTCACGATCATGTGATCATCGGCAAGGAAGGCCATGTCAGCCTGAAGGCCAAGGGGCTGCTATGATCGGGCCCC
>JAGXTB010000121.1 GCA_018334165.1 Sphingomonadales bacterium
CCGCCGCGTTCAATCTCGCCAACAATCCGAACCCGCAAATCTGATGAACTGCTTCTGCCCATGATCCACCTCCAAGAAGGGTGAATCACACTTCAATCCAAAAGGGAATCCCAAACGATTCAGATTTCACGCTCGACGCTCTAATGGGTCTGGACCCTAGTCGCGCCTGGCAGGTCTCAGAATGCGCCTTATCCGTCACGCTCCCACATGATCGAGCGGGGGCGGGAGAGAAATCGTCCAAATGTTTCGCAACGCTGAGTTTCACTGCTCGAGCTGATAGGGTGGATGATCCGACGGTGAATTGACTTCATGGCGCACAGTCCAGGCTTGCTCTGTGAGCAATACGTATGGCGATCATAGTTTCGCAAATCCCATAAGGGCATCCATCGGCTTCACTTCGTCTCTTGAATCAGATCGAGCGTCGCAGCCGACCATTTTCATGGGGGCAGGGTTCCGATGTTGAAAGCAAGCCGACTTGGCAGCCAACTGACTACTGGCTTCGAGTGCCCCTTTGATGGCCGTCGGCAAATCACTCAGCGTCGCAAAGCTGGAAGAAGCCGCGCATGGCCGCACGCTCTTTGCGGTCCGGCCCGAGGGCAAGATGTTGTCCATGCGTATCCCCGTTGGGGAACCTCCAACCTTGCGAGTGGTCACAACGACGGCGATCGGATTTGGGGGCCACATTCCAACGGGCGGAACGGCGAAGGTTCCGCCCTTCCAGCGAAGATCGCCAGGGGGTCCGATCAAGTGACCAGAAATTTTGCAAAGCTTCCCGCCCACCCCACCCTGTCGGGTGAGATTTCCGCTTCGCAGGCTTCGCCGGATCCAATCCCGCCTTGGAACCTTGGCAGACGTCTTGGCCCGCTTGCTTCGGTTTTCGCCATGACCCTTGCGACGCCGACATTCGCTCAAACGATCGCTACTCCTGTCAAGTTGGAGGATCACTCCGAGCGCGGCGTCACGATGAAGGGCGCATCCGCTCTGGCCTCGGATCTGCTGACGCGCCGCGACAGCGAGCAAGCCCAGGGCGACCTTGCTGGCGCATCCAGCACTGACGCAGAAAATGGTGCCGCGCCTCCGGCGCAGACAAACGATCGAATCGAAGTTGTGCTTACAGGAGCCGTTGTCGCGGATGCGTCCTATTCGGGCAGCGATGGCACTGGCTCATACTTCGGCGGCGCACAGTTTCTTCCGATACTTCTGGTCGGCTACGGAGACCAACTGCTTGTCGAAACGCACATGGAGATAACGACCGATTCCGACGGTGAAACCGAAACTTCCCTCGAATATGCCCAGGTCAACTATCTGGTGAACGACTGGCTCACGGTCGTCGCCGGAAAGTTCCTTTCCCCGATCGGCCAATACCAGCAGGCGCTGCACGCGCCGTGGATCAACAAGCTGCCGACTGCGCCTGCCGGCTTCACCGAAGAAGGTGGCGCTTCCCCGATGACTGAAACGGGCCTGATGGTGCGGGGCGGCTTCAAGATCGGCGCGGGAACGGCAACCTATGCCGCATTCGTGGGCAATGGTCCGAGGCTGGGCGAGCTTGGCCCGATGCTCGAAGGATTTGGCGGTGACGACAATCGCAACAAGGCGATCGGCGGCAGGGTGAGCTATCTGCCGACTCCCGATTTCGAGATCGGTCTGTCGGCGATGCGCGCCCGCATCCTGGGCATGCCTGCCATGGCCGGCGACGTGTCACAGGCGACCTATTCGTTGGTCGGTGCCGATTTCGCCTACACTGGCGGATATTGGGATATCCGCGGAGAATACCTTCGCTCTCGCCTGGGAGAGATCAACAGTGCGAAGGAACCAACCGATCCGATGCCGACTACGATTCCAAGGACAAAATGGGAAGCCTGGTATGGCCAAGTGGCCTATCGACTTGCGGGCATATCGAGCAATAAGGTCATTGCGAACTTCGAGCCTGCAATTCGCTACAGCAGGATCAGCGTCTCCGGTTACAGTGAGTTCGCAGACGTTCAAGAACAGCGTTGGTCTTTCGGTATCGCTTACTGGATGAAGCCGGCGGTCGTTGCAAAAGTTGCCTACGAGATCGCGGATTTCCCCTCTGCTCCGTCAGCCAAGCGCCTCAACCTGCAACTCACCTTTGGTTTTTGAAAGGATTTGCCATGAAGATGCGCATGATTGGCCTGGCAGTTTCAGCATTGATCTTGGGGGGCGCAGTCGCCTTCTCTTCCGCCACGCTCGCGCAAAGTGATGATCAAACACCGCAAAGTTCCGATCCGATGCAAATCGCCCGCGGCGCCAAGGCTTGGTCGGAATACTGCGGACGCTGCCACAATATTCGGGATCCCAGCGAGAGATCGGGTCGTTCCTGGAGCGTGGTCTCGAAGCATATGCGGGTCAGAGCCAACATTCCAGGAGCCACTGCGAAGGATATCGAGGCGTTCTTGAAATCCAGTAGCAATGATTGAATGTTAACAGAAGAAGGAGGCAGGGCGCGATGTCTATTGTAAAGAAAACCCGCTGGATAGCGGCTGCAGCTGCAGTCCTGCTGATCCCTGCGGCAGCTTTGTCGGCCGGCAATGCCGCAAGCTGCGGTTTCTCTGGTGGAGATGCCGTACGCGGCAAGACCCTCTACAAGAGCACTTGCGTTGCCTGCCACGGAGCGAACGGTCGCGGGACCATCCCCGGGGTGCCCGATTTCAACAAGAAAGGCGGCGTTCTGACCAAGTCCCATTCGGTGCTGACCGACCATATGGAGCGCGGCTTCAAAAGTCCCTCATCGCCCATGGCAATGCCAGCGCGTGGCGGAAATCCAAAGCTAACCGCGCAGGACCTTCGCGATGTTCATTCCTACCTCCACGATACTTTCGGTTGTGGCAGGTAGGTGACATGCCCAGAAGATTCTGGATGCCGGGAATTAGGAACCGGCACGCGCCAGAAGCGATCTGCCGGTCGCTGACAATTGACAAGAACGAGCTGCAGCCTAACGAACTCGTGCCTCGCGTGACAGGCACCTGCGCTCACGGGAGAATTGAATGCGAAGAGTCTTCTGGGTCACGTTGGTTGCACTTTTACCCGGCACTGCGCTGGCCGGGCCGCTGTCATTTGACGCTGCGATCGAAATAGCCACTCAGAATGCGCCTTCGGTCGAGGCGAGCAAAGCCGGGCTGGAGGCATCGCGAAACGCCGCGACCGCAGCCGGACAGCTTCCTGACCCGTCGCTCACGGTCGGCGTGGAAAATTTTCCGGTCTCTGGACCGCCCGCGTTCAGTTTCTCCCGCGAGGGAATGACGATGAAGCGCATTGGGATCGAGCAGGCATTCCCCAATCCCGCCAAGCGCCGAGCACAGGTCCGCCGTGCTGAAACCGGCACTCAGGTCGCCGGGGCTGAATTGGCGGTCGAGGAGCAGGATGTTCGTCTCAGGACCGCTTTGGCATGGATCGACCTTTACTACGCCAAGCGCAGGCTTGCGCAGCTACAGAGCCTCGACGAAGGCCTTGGAGATCTTCAGGGAACCGTTTCGGCGCGATTGGCCTCGGGCACCGCGCGGCCAAGCCAGGCTCTGGAGCCCGAGCAGTTGCGCGCCGTAGTCAAGGATCGGCGGAGTCAGCTCGAGGCAGAAGCCGTCCGGGCCCAGGCGCGATTGGCCAGCCTTACCGGTGATCCGGATGTCGACGTTCTTGGTGACCCGCCCACCGTCGAACTTGATCGAGAAAAACTTGAAGCCGGGCTGCCGGTGCTGCCTCGGATTGCGGCGCTTGACGCTGGGGTCCAGGCAGCAGATGCAGAGACTGGACTCGCCCGGTCCGACAAGCGGCCTGGTTGGAAAGTAAGCGCCTCCTATGGCCGTCGCAGCCCGTCATACGGAGACATGGTGTCTGTGGGCGTCACCATCGACTTGCCCCTCTTCCCAAAGCGCCGACAGGACCCGCTCATCGCAGCGCGCGAAAGTGAGGCTGACCGAGCGCGTTTCATGCGGATTGCTGGAGAGCGCGATCTCAGAGCTTCGTTTGCATCCGATCTTGCCGACTATGATCTAAGCGTGAGTCGGCTTGGAAATTCACGAAGTGTCTTGGTTCCGCTCGCCAAACGACGAGCAGAACTGGACATGGTCAGCTATGCAGCCGGCAAACTCGATCTTGGCCTTGCACTCCTCTCAACCTTGGCCCTGGCCGAAGCCGAAGTCGAGGCCTTGTCGCGCGAGGGCGATGTAGTGCGCGGGGCAATCAAGATCAAATACACCTATGGAGATGTACGGCCATGAGCCCGAACGCAAAGAAAACGGCGCAATTGAGCGCCGCCGTAGCGGCGATTGCCCTGGTGGCAGGTGTAGCTGGCTACTGGATTGGGCAACGCGGCCATCGATCCCAAGCTCCCGCCAGTCAAGCTGCGCGGAAAATCCTATACTGGTACGACCCCATGGTGCCGCAGGAGCGCTACGACAATCCCGAAACACTCAGTTCGATGGGGATGAAGACTATCCCGAAATATGCCGACGAAGAGTCCTCAAGCGAAGCTTCCCAAGGCGTAACCATTGACGCGACCGCTCGTCAAAACCTCGGGCTTCGTGTGGTCGCGGCAGAAATTGGTACGTTACCGACTTCGCTCACGGTTACTGGCACGATCGACTTCAACCAACGCAACGTCGCGCTGGTTCAAGCGCGCTCGAGCGGATTCGTTACGCGCGTGTATCTCCGCGCGCCTGGTGACGTAATCTCTGCCGGTGCCCCGATCGTGGATCTTCAATTGCCAGAGTGGGGTGGTGCCCAAACAGAATTCCTTGCCGTGAAGCGACTCGGCAAGCCCGATCTGACTGCCGCTGCGCGACAGCGATTGAAGCTCATGGGCATGACCGACGGGCTCATCGCCCAGGTCGAGCGCAGCGGCCGGACCAACGGTACCATTACAATCACTTCGCCAATTTCAGGCGTCATTCAGTCGCTCGACGCTCGAGCAGGTGGCACGCTGGCGCAAGGCCAGACACTGGCGCAAATCTCCGGTCTTGGTTCGGTCTGGCTCAATGCGGCAGTTCCCGAGGCGCAGGCTGGATCGATCCGCAACGGTCAGCTGGCAACCGCGAGCCTATCCGCATTTCCCGGCGAAAAGTTCAGCGGGCGAGTGGTCGCAATTCTCCCCACCGCCCAAGTCGAAAGTCGCACTCTTACCGTACGCATCGAACTTACCAACCGCAATGGCAGGTTGCGCCCTGGCATGTTTGCCAGCGTTGAACTCGCGAACGGCGGCGGCCAAGCGCTTGTGGTCCCAAGCGAGGCGGTCCTCCGCACCGGCACGCGAACTCTGGTGATGCTTGCGCAAGACAATGGCCGCTTTCGCCCTGCGGTCGTCAGAACCGGACGCGAAGGAGGCGGCAAAGTCGAAATCCTTCAAGGACTGCGTCCAGGTGAGAAAATAGTCGCCTCCGGGCAGTTCCTGCTCGACTCTGAGGCGACCCTTGCGGGCGTCGTCGCGCGGCCACTGGAGGGCGACCAATGATTGCTGCCATAATCCGGGCTTCGGTGCGGGCACGCAATCTCGTGCTGCTTGCGGCGCTGGTGCTTACAGTTGCCGGTGTGGCCGCAGTCAGATCCACGCCAGTCGATGCTCTGCCGGATCTGTCCGATGTCCAGGTCATCATCCGCACTTCCTACCCAGGGCAGGCACCGCAGATTGTAGAGAACCAGGTCACCTATCCGATATCCTCGACGATGCTGTCCGTGCCGGGAGCGCGTGTCGTTCGCGGATACTCCTTCACGGGAGATAGCTTTGTCTATATCCTGTTCGACGACCAGACCGACCTTTATTGGGCACGTAGCCGAGTACTGGAGTATCTGTCACAGGTTCAGACTCGCCTGCCGGAGGGTGCCAAACCATCGCTTGGACCAGATGCCACCGGGGTCGGGTGGATCTTCGAGTATGCCTTGGTCGACAGGAGTGGACGGAACGATCTCTCTCAACTGCGCAGCTTGCAGGATTGGTTCCTTCGCTTCGAATTGAAGACCGTGCCAGGCGTTGCCGAGGTCGCCAGTATCGGGGGGATGGTCAGGCAGTACCAGGTGGTCGTCGATCCGCAAAAACTTGCCGCCTATCGCGTAACAGCAACCGACGTCGAGGATGCACTGAAGCGGGCAAACCAGGAGACTGGCGGAGCGACGATCGAAATGGCAGGGGCCGAGTATACGGTACGCTCAAGCGGTTACCTTAAGACGCTTGACGATTTTCGCTCTGTGCCGTTGCGCGCAGCCCCCGGAGGTATTCCGGTGACGATCGGTGATGTCGCCACAGTTCAAGTCGGGCCAGAAATGCGGCGCGGCGTTGCAGAACTCAACGGTGAAGGCGAGGTCGCGGGCGGCGTCATCGTAATGCGACAAGGTCAAAACGCCCGAGTGGTTATCGAAGGAGTCAAGGCCAAGCTCGAAGAACTCAAGCGAAGCCTCCCACCGGGCGTAGAGATTGTCACCACTTATGATCGCTCCGGTCTGATCGACCGAGCAGTTGAAAACCTGAACAGCAAGCTCCTTGAGGAGTTCGCGATTGTCGCGCTCGTTTGCGCCATCTTCCTGTGGCACGCCCGCTCGGCGCTCGTAGCGATTCTGACCTTGCCGCTCGGGATCCTCATCGCCTTTATCGCGATGCGCCTGCAGGGACTCAACGCCAACATCCTCTCGCTGGGCGGCATCGCCATCGCCATCGGCGCCATGGTCGATGCGGCGGTCGTGATGATCGAAAATGCCCACAAGCACCTCGAGCGCTGGCATCATGAGCATCCGGAAGACGAGCCAGACAATGCCACACGCTGGGAGCTCGTAACGGTCGCTGCTGCTGAAGTCGGCCCGGCGCTCTTTTTGAGCCTGCTGATCATCACATTCTCTTTCCTACCGATTTTCACACTGCAAGGTCAGGAGGGTCGGCTGTTCGCTCCGCTTGCCTTCACCAAGACCTATGCCATGGCTGGAGCGGCGCTTCTCTCTATCACTCTGATCCCGGTTCTGATGGGGTTGCTGATCCGGGGGAAGATTCCGAATGAGAACGCTAACCCGATCAACCGGTGGCTGACTCGCATTTACCAGCCGGCCATCGATTGGGTCATCAGGCGGCCCAAACAGACATTGATCTGTGCTGGACTGGTCTTCGCCACCACCCTGTGGCCCTATTATCAAATTGGCGGCGAGTTCCTTCCCAAGATGAACGAGGGTGATCTTCTCTATATGCCATCGGCGCTTCCGCCACTTTCCGCTGCCGAAGCCGGCCGCTTGCTCCAAAAAACGGACCGCCTGATCAAGACGGTGCCCGAAGTCAAATCGGTGTTCGGCAAAGCTGGGCGCGCCGAGAGCGCAACCGATCCGGCACCCTTGGAAATGTTCGAGACAACCATCCAGTTCAAGCCACGCGACCAATGGCGGCCAGGGATGACGCCCGAGAAACTGATTGAAGAGCTCGATTCAAGGGTCAAGGTACCCGGCCTCGCAAATTTCTGGATTCCGCCGATCCGCAACCGCATCGACATGCTCGCAACCGGCATAAAGAGCCCGATCGGCATAAAGGTCGCCGGTTCGAATATCGCCGAAATTGACGCGACGGCAAGGCGGATCGAGTCGGTTGTGAAGCGGGTCCCTGGCGTGACCTCGGCCCTGGCCGAGCGATTGACGGGGGGGCGATATATCGACGTCCAGGTGGATCGGATCGCGGCAGCACGGCTCGGGCTCAACGTTGCCGATGTGCAAGCCGTAGTATCAGGCGTGATCGGCGGTGAAACGGTTGGCCAAACCGTCGAGGGGCTCGCGCGATACCCGATCAGCGTGCGCTATCCGCGCGAGTTGCGCGATACTCCAGAAAAGCTCGCCAGCCTGCCTGTGTTAACCCCGGGAGGACAGCAAATCACCCTGGGTTCCGTAGCCAGCATTCGCGTCAGCGATGGCCCACCGATGTTGCGCAGCGAGAACGGGCGACCAGTGACTTGGCTATTCGTGGATGGACGTGACGTGGACATGCAAACGCTTGTCACGGATATCAATCGGGCAATTGCAAGTGAAGTCAAACTTCCGGCAGGCGTGAGCATCTCCTATACTGGGCAGTACGAATTCTTGGTGCGCGCCAAGGAACGCATGAAGCTGGTTGTGCCCATTACGCTGGTGATCATATTCGCCCTGCTTTACCTGACTTTCAGGCGTTGGGACGAAGCTCTGTTGATCATGGCCACGCTCCCTTTCGCTTTAACGGGGGGGCTTTGGCTGCTCTACTGGCTCGGCTACAACCAATCGGTGGCAACAGCAGTCGGATTCATCGCGCTGGCAGGCGTTTCAGCTGAATTTGGCGTGGTCATGCTGATCTATCTCAAGCATGCGCTTGAGGCGCGGGAGGATGGCGATGTCGCTGAAGCGGTTCGCGAAGGCGCGCTGTTGCGGGTGCGGCCCAAGGCGATGACCGTGGCGGTGATTCTCGCCGGCCTCTTCCCGGTTCTGGTCGGCGGCGGTGCCGGTTCGGAAGTGATGAGCCGGATCGCTGCGCCAATGGTTGGCGGCATGCTGACTGCACCGCTTCTGTCGATGCTCATTGTCCCGGCGGCGTACTTGCTGATGCGCCGCAAGTCCCAGCGCCTTGCTCAACCCGATCCGGCACCAGGCTGACGTCTTCCGTTTTCCGCCGATTGCGCCTGCAATGTGGATTCGATCAAGAAATCTCAATCTCCGAAGTCTCTTTCAAAATGGCTCTTAGTCGCGCCCGTGCGCGGTAAAGTCGGGTTTCAACCGCTTTTTCACTGATGCCCAGGACCACCGCTGTTTCAGCCTGATTGAGCTCCTCAATGGTGCGCAGAATGAGCACTTCGCGCAAGGCAGACGGCAGGTCGGCGATAGCGCGTTCGACCTCCGCAAGTTCAGCCCGCCCCGCAGCTTCGCGCGCGGGGCTTGGCGCATCACTTTCTAGGTTGTCGTCCGCTTCGATCGGCTTTGCCGACCAGAAGAACGAGCGGACAGCGCGCCTGCGCGCCCAGTCTCGGCACTTATTCAATGCAATGCGCGCTATCCATATCCTGAACGGCCGAGAGGTATCGTAGCGGCTTATACTTGCAAATGCCGAAACGAAGCTTTCCTGTACGAGATCAAGTGCCTCGTCAGCATCTCTGACATTGCTCTTGATCAGGCGATAGACCGGCCCTTGGTGGCGCCGCATCAGTTCACGAAACGCTTGCCCTTGTCCGACGACAGCAAGGCTCACAAGTTCCTTATCGTCACATTGCGAAAGATCGAGCGTCACCGTGCGTCAGCGGTCAGTGCTTTGACCACGGTACTGTCGAACATCTTTGCCTGCTCCGGATTCAGCACCGCTCGCATGGCAAACAAATGCTCGAGCGTTTCCTTCTGAAGCTCTCCCATCGCGAAATGACTATGATCGATCGCTGCAGTCACCTTTGGGCCGTATCCGTGTTCTGATTCGATCGCTTCGGCAAGCCGGGCGTTGGCCGCCCGCATCTCGAGGTCAAGCGCCTTGCGCCGAACAGCAAACCGGGCCTCAATCGCATCGATCTTGACCTGTTGCTGCGCCGTCAATTCGAGCTTGTTATGAAGCAGGGCATGAAGTTCGGTTTCACTGGCACGTGGCTGATCGGCAATGACGCGTCCGATGAAGACGCCGCAAATCGCCGCTGCGAACGCCACCAATGCGAGTAGGAGGAGTCTCCGCGATCCCATGTTTAGCGCGTATCCAGGAGCGCGGACGGAGCGAGTGCCGTCGCCGGTGCAAACGGTGAGAGCGAGCGGGCAGCCGCCGCAGGCTCGCCGGTAGAAACACCAGCAAGTGCCCCCGCTCCAAGCGAAATGAAGGCGGTCAACACCATGAAGCGCTGGGCCATGCTGACTTCCTGCCGACGCAGTACAAGCGCGCCCATCACCTTCTCATCCATACCAGCGAGCAGCCGATCAGGGGGAGTTTGACGCAGTTGCCTCAAATAGATGTCCATGGCGACCTCATCCAAAATGCATTCTTCCTAACATACGCATGCCTGACAAGGAGCCCTCAGCCTGGCCTGGCTCTAAGGGGTCGATTGCGATGGTGCGTATCTAACACCAAGTACACAGTTCTGGAGATCCTATCATGCGCAATTCCATTATGGCAGCCACCCTCGCGACGCTGGCGCTGGTGTCAATACCAGGCACCGCGCTTGCACACGCCAAGCTTCAGTCCTCAACCCCGGCGGCCAATGCCACGGTTGCAGGCGCAAACGCCAGATCGATCAACCTCGTCTTCAACGAGAGGCTGATCGCATCTACAGTCAAAGCGGATCTCGTGATGACCGGAATGCCTGGGATGCCCAACCATGCACCCATGAAGATCGCCTTCACCTCGATGATGGGCCGGGATGGCAAGTCGCTGATGCTGATGCCCAAGCGGGCGCTTGCGCCTGGGACCTACAAGGTAACTTGGTCGGCTGCGGGTACCGATACGCATCGCATGGGAAGCGAATTTTCTTTCACGGTCCGATAACCCGTGGACACCGATTGGCTGATGATCGCCACCAGGTTCGGGCTATATTTCTGCCTGATCCTGCTTCCGGGCCTGGCGGCATTCCCGCTTTACGCTTTGCAAAAGGCTGAACGCAGCGATGATGCAGTTTTGTCATTGCGTGGAGTTCTCTCGATCGGGGCCGTGACCGGATTGGTCTTGTCAGGTTTCGGATTCCTGGTCCTGATGGCAAGCATGACCGGCAATCCCATCGCCGAACCGGATTGGGAGACCGGCCGCGCGATCCTCTCCGAATCCGCGATTGGCACGGCCTGGCTGGCACGGATGGTGGCCTTGTCCGCCGCGTTGTTCGCCCTGCTGTTCTGCCGCGGCAACCTGCAACGTCTCGTCATGACCACACTTGCCGCGGCAGCTGCGCTATCAACCCTGGTCTGGACCGGGCACGCGGGTGCCGGCGAAGGCCGCCTAGGGTTGCTGCACATGGTGAGCGATGTGCTGCATATGTTTGCCGCGGCGGTCTGGCTGGGGGGTATTGCCGCTTTTCTGATGCTGCTGCGCCCCGCCCGTGATGAGGCTTCAGGCAATCGCATTGTGATTGCCCACCGAGCGCTCGAACAATTCTCATTTGTAGGCGCAATTTGCGTTTCGATCATTGCCATCACAGGACTGATTAATGGCCAGTTCCTGGTTGGATACGCCAATCTGCTCGATCTGCCCGGCTCGCCTTATGGTCAGTTGCTGATCGCCAAGATTGTGCTCGTAGGCGTCATGATACTTCTCGCTGCACAGAACCGCTGGCGCCTCACTCCATCGCTTCACGAGGCGATTGCGCACGGCGAAACGGCGTCGGCAGCTGCAGCAATGCGCAAGAGCCTGCTGCTCGAAGCCGGGGCGGCGATCGCAATCCTGTTCCTCGTTGCATGGCTGGGCACGCTTGAACCGATTGCCAGCATGGCGATCGCTTGACCGGCAGGGCCTCTCCATGGTCCGGCAGAATTAGCCTCGGCGTTGGCTGGGCGCTGCTCGATGCGCGCGCTGGAGACAACCGACCGCATCGTCATGTGGCGCACCAAATCAGTTTGGCGCTTGAAACCGGATGCGAGATTGTCGCAGCCGACCGGCTACCTTTGGCTCCTGGCGAGGCCGCGCTTATTCCAGCAGGGCTTGCACACTGCTTGGTTCCCGTTGGCGCAGTGGTCCGAACCATCTACGTGGATCCGATGTTTCGTGGGACGCGCAATCTGACCCGGCATCAAGCGCCAATGCGGCTGAGCATGGGTGCTGCGTCCGCGCTCCGGGCGGTGAGCTGCGCAGACACCGCAAAGCAGTGGATCGATTCCTTTACAGGCGTACGACTTTCGACCGCGATCGATGCCCGGCTGCGAACGGAAATCGCTCGATCTGAGCCAGGTTTGCAGCCCGCAGCTCTGGCCGAAAGAATGGGATTATCCCCTGCAAGGCTGCGCGAAATTGCGATCCGCGATTTTGGTGTGCCAACCGCAAAATTGCTGCAATGGCTGCAGTTGCAACATGCGATCGACGCGCTCCGCCACACCGCGAGTCTGGCGGAAGCCGCGGCGGCCGGCGGATTTGCCGACCAGGCGCATTTCACGCGGCGCCTCGTCCAATGGTTTGGGGTCACCCCCTCGCTTGGCCTGGCCCAACTTGAGATATCGGTGGTCCGCTGACAAGGATCAGCGAAACGTTCAAGATCGAAACGCCGAGGCGATGCATGATCTCCCAACCAAATTGGGAGTGCTGCCGTGTTTCTGTTCCGAATCCTTTACGCTCCAGCCTATTTCCTTCTCTTTGTCGGCGCCGCCGCCTTTCTTGTTTCGGCCGGAGCCGCTCCCTTCTGGCTGGTCGGCCTCTTGCTTGCGGCGATTGCGACTTCGCTCGTCGCCGAACGAATCGCCCCATTCGAACCTCAATGGAACCGGAATCACGGGGACGCGCCGCGCGATATCGCACATGCCCTGGTGAACGAGGGATCGATCGTGGTTCTTGTCTTGCTGCTTCCGTTCTTCGCCAGCCTTGTTCCATGGCCCTCCCTGTGGCCCACCGCCCTTCCGTTTTGGGTGGAATTGCTGCTTGCGATAGTTCTCCTCGACGCCGGGATCAGTCTCGCTCATTTCGCCAGCCACCGCATCCCTGTTCTCTGGCGCTTTCACGCGGTTCACCATTCGGTTCGCCGAATGTACGGGTTCAACGGGCTTCTGAAGCACCCTGTCCATCAACTCATCGAGATCTCGATAGGGACGCTCCCGTGGCTCCTGCTTGGCATTCCGCAGGAGGTCGCGATGGTGGGGTCCTTCGCGGTCGGGATCCAGCTCCAACTGCAACATTCGAACGTCGATATGCGTGTGGGGCCCTTGGCATACCTTTGGGCGGTTGCCCCGGTGCACCGCCATCACCATCTGGCCTCCGAGACGGAAGGCGATGTCAATTTCGGTCTGTTTCTGACGATCTGGGACTTATTCCTGGGCACCGCGCAATTTGGCCCAAGCAACGCAATCCGCGCTGGCCAAGTCGGCATCGCAGGTCGCCCTGACTATCCGGAAAACTATCTTGGACAGCTTGCCGAGCCTTTCAAGACTTGGCCTCCGCAGCCCGGTTTCGTCGCTGCGGGCAATGAGGGATACAACTGATGTCCGGGACACGTTCCTACACCCCTGCTGCGGGGCACCATTTTCTCACTCCATTTTACGATATCGGGGTCCGACTCTCAACCCGCGAGACGCTGTGGCGGGCCGCACTTATCGAACTCATCGCCCCAAAGGACAGCGATGTGCTGCTCGATATCGGCGCCGGTACGGGCAACCTCGCGATCTTGCTGGCACAGAAGAATCACGCAACGCGCTATTTCGGAATCGATCCTGATGGGCCGGCGATCGCAATTGCCCGCAAGAAGGCAAGCGCTGCGAATTTGGCGGCCGAATTTCTCCAGGCACATTTTTCGGCAAAAGTAGTGGCTGCAT
Source organism: Sphingomonadales bacterium (assembly GCA_018334165.1). Taxonomy (GTDB): domain Bacteria; phylum Pseudomonadota; class Alphaproteobacteria; order Sphingomonadales; family Sphingomonadaceae; genus Novosphingobium. The sequence goes on from JAGXTB010000121.1 coordinate 13,408, forward strand.
GGCCAGCTCCCAGCGTTGCGACCTTGTGCCTCGTGCTGCATCAGGTTCCACTGGACGAGAAGCTCCGATTGTTGCGCGAAATCCACTCGGTGCTCCAGCCCGGTGGGCGGCTCTACGTCGCCGACTATGCCGAACAGAAAACTTGGCTGATGCGGAAGCTGTTTCGGGTCACCATACAGAACCTCGATGGCCGAGCCGATACCCAGCCCAATGCCGATGGCGCGCTGCCGCTGCTGATGAGCGATGCGGGCTTTTCAGATGTCCATGAGTCGAGGCAGTTCGACACTGTTACCGGCTCCATTTCAATCCTTTGTGGCATGAAGCAACCCACACCAGACTGAACGAGATGCCCCCCAACAACAACTTCGCATCCGAGGCGAGGGATGAAAGGCCCAGCTGCGTATTGAAGTTCGGACAGCAATCCTTCTTGCATGCCATGCCCAGCGGGTCGCCCCGTCCGCGGGTCGGAGGCGAGGGGACAACCATGGAGACAACACATGGCCTCTCGCCTCCCCTTTTTGTCTGGTACGCAGCTTCACTGCCGCGATGCCCAGCCATCCTTTCGCTCGGAGCGTAGCTATCGCCAACCTGGACGAAGGGAACTTGCCGAATTCAGCGGGAACGGGCCGGTATTCCCGCTTGGTCAGAACTTCGCATCGTAAAGGGGCGCCGCAAATGGAAGACCACAATCACCAGGCACACGCTAATGGAACCGATCCAGTCTGCGGGATGACAGTCGAGCAGACCGCTGACAGTCCATCGGCAGTTCATGAAGGCGAGACCTTCTATTTCTGCAGTTCCCGATGCCAGACGAAGTTTACGGCAGACCCCGATCGATTTGCCCACGGCGTATCCGGAATGGAAAAGGTCGCTTCCGAAACAACCGAAGGCGCGATCTGGACTTGTCCGATGCACCCGGAAATCGAGCAGCCCGGACCTGGCAGTTGCCCGATTTGCGGCATGGCGCTCGAGCCGCTGATGCCGAGCGCGGAGACCGGGCCGAGTGACGAGTATCGCGACATGCTGCGCCGTTTTCGTCTCGGTCTTGTGCTCGCGCTTCCGGTCCTCGCGCTTGAGATGGGCGGCCACCTGACCGGCCTGCATCAATGGTTCGGGCGCCAGACGGGCAACTGGATCCAGATGCTGCTGGCAACACCGGTCGTGCTCTGGGCGGGGTGGCCGTTCTTCGAGCGGGCATGGCTGTCGCTCAGGACGCGCCGCCTCAACATGTTCACGCTGATCGCGATGGGAACAGGGGTTGCCTGGGCCTACAGCATGGTCGCGGCGCTGGCTCCCAAGATTTTCCCTTCCGCCTTTCGAGCCGCCGACGGTTCGGTAGCGGTCTATTTCGAGGCCGCCGCCGTAATCACCGTGCTGGTGCTCTTGGGCCAAGTGCTCGAACTGCGTGCCCGCGAGACCACCAGCGGTGCCATTCGCGCGCTGCTCGACCTGTCCCCCAAACGCGCGCGCCGGGTACTGGCTGATGGAACCGACGAGGAGGTCACACTCGAAGCAATCGAGATCGGAGACCGGCTTCGGATCAAGCCCGGTGAAAAGGTACCGGTCGATGGGATCGTCCTCGAAGGACGCGGCACCATAGATGAATCCATGGTGACCGGCGAATCTATGCCGGTGTCGAAAATGGAGGGCAACTGGCTTATCGGCGGCACCATCAATCAGACCGGGGCAATGGTCATGCGCGCCGAAAAGATCGGGCGCGATACCATGCTCGCCCGGATTGTGCAGATGGTTGCCGAAGCACAGCGGAGCCGCGCGCCGATCCAGCGCCTTGCCGACGCGGTCTCGGCCTGGTTCGTCCCTGCGGTGATCCTGGTGGCGCTCGTTGCTTTCGTCGCCTGGTCGCTGATGGGACCTCCTCCGGCCATGGGCTATGGGCTGATCGCGGCGGTTGCCGTCCTGATCATTGCCTGCCCCTGTGCACTTGGCTTGGCCACCCCGATGTCGATCATGGTCGGTGTCGGGCGCGGCGCGCAGGCGGGCATCCTCATCAAGAACGCCGAAGCACTCGAGCGGATGGAGCGCATCGATACCCTCGTCGTCGACAAGACCGGGACCCTGACCGAGGGTAAGCCGGCCGTGGTCGGGATCGCCGTGGCCAATGGGCAAACCGAAGACGAAGTGCTGCGTCTGGCCGCAAGCCTCGAACGAATGAGCGACCATCCGCTAGGCCAGGCCATCGTCAAGGCAGCACACGACAGGAACCTCAAACTTGGCGAACCCGCTGACGTCGAGCAGCCGGTCGGCAAGGGAATCACTGGATCGGTCGAAGGCCGTGTAGTGATCGTCGGCAAGGCCGATTTCTTCAAGGAACTGGGCCTATCGACTAACGCACTTGCGCCGCGCGCCGATGAATGGCGCGCGAATGGCGCAACGGCCATATTTCTCGGGATCGATGGGATAGCCGCTGGCGTGATCGCGATTGCCGATCCGATCAAATCCTCTACCCCCAAGGCCTTGGAGGCCCTGGCCAAGGCGGGGGTGCGGGTGATCATGCTGACTGGCGACAACCGCGTCACCGCAGAAGCGATCGGCCGCCGTCTTGGCATCGCGGATATCGAAGCCGATGTCATGCCGGACCAAAAAAGCGCCGTGGTCCAGAGGCTGCGGGCAGAAGGGCGCGTCGTCGCCATGGCGGGCGATGGAGTGAACGATGCACCGGCTCTGGCCGCCGCCGATGTCGGGATCGCGATGGGGTCTGGCACCGACGTCGCCATCGAAAGCGCTGGTGTTACGCTGCTTAAGGGCGACCTGACCGGAATAGTGCGCGCACGGCAACTCAGCCGGGCAACGATGCGCAACATCCGTCAGAACCTGTTCTTTGCCTTTGCCTACAACGTCGCCGGAATTCCGGTCGCGGCCGGGGTGCTCTATCCGCTGTTCGGCATTCTGCTTTCCCCCATCATTGCGGCGGCAGCAATGGCGCTGTCTTCGGTCAGTGTCATTGGCAACGCACTCAGACTCAAGCGGGTGGAGATCTGACAATGACTCTCAATCGCCGGTTCGTTTTTGCGCTAGCCTCGCTTGCAGCCATTGCTCTGTTCTACCTGTTCCGCGAGCACTGGGCCCATGCTCTCGGCTTGCTGCCATATGCGATCTTGCTGATTTGTCCGCTCATGCATCTGTTTCACGGCTCGCATGGGCACGGTCATTCGGACCACAAGCCCTGAACAACGGCCTGGGCTTTATTCAAGAGAGGGATGCTTCCATGAGATCTATGTTGTTTGCGACCAAATCCGCCGTCGCCGTGCTGTCCATTTCGCTGGCCACTGCAGCGATCGCGCAGGTGCCGGATCGGCAAGGTCCGGCAGCGGTGCTGGCTGCCTATAAGTCCGCTGTCGAGCGGCTCGACATTGCCGGGGTTGAAAGGCTCTTCGCGCCCGATGCAGTGATCATCGAATCCGGTAAGGTCGAAGGCAATTTCGAAGCCTATCGCGATCATCATCTGGGCCCGGAACTCAAAGAGTTCAAATCCTTCACCTACGGTGACTACAAGGTCCAGGTCAGGCTCGAAGGTTCCGTTGCGGTCGCGACCGAAACCTATACCTACCGCATCGTGCTCAAATCCGACGAAGTCATCGAACGGGCCGGGGCCGCAACTTCGGTGCTGAAATGGGATGGCCAGTCTTGGCAGATCATCTCAACCCACAGTTCGTCGCGTCGACCGAGAGCTCCGGGCAAATGATGCAAGGCTTGGATCGATCCGGATTGATTCGCAAACTGATCGAGCGCTGGCGCGACGATATCGGCGCCACCTACCAGAGCTGGTTTCTCTGGGACGAGCGGATCAAGAATTTTCGTTCGATCCGGCGCGGAATTCAGCAGGTGGTTGCCGAAATAGACGCCGGTACTTTCGGCGTCGCCTACCGGGGTTCGTCGCTCGAGACGGTGGTTCATTCGATCGCTGAGCAGCGCCAGATCTTCAAGGGGGCGGACCACGCTTTCCTGTGGAAGCCCAAGCTGCGCATACCCGACATTTACGAAAACCCGGTCAACCAACGCGCGTTCGGGCGGCTGCTGCATAACTGTGTCTGCTGCGACACGGCCGAAGACGTCATCACCCATATCCGCGAGATCGATAGCCTGAAGGTCAAGGGCCTTGGGCCTGCCGTCGCCAATCTGCTCTATTTCCTGCACCCTACGCTGATACCGCCCTTCAACACGGCCATTGTCAACGGCTACAATGCGTTGACCGCATCGAATGTAAAGCTGGGTAGCTGGGAGCAGTTTCTGGCGATGCGTAGCGGCATTCTCGACCTCAACGACGAGTTCCGCGGCCTCTTGTCGAACGATCTCGGGGCAATCGGTGGCTTGCTGTTCGATATCGGCTCCGGGCGCTATCCCGCACCGCCGTCTATCGCTGACTCTGCCGCAGATTGGTCTGCCCGGCTCGATGCCGTTCGGGAAGAAGCCAAACACTTGTCAAAGGCGCAACTTGTTCGAAATGAAGATGACCGCAGCCACAGCGAGATTCAGGCCTGGTTGCGAGACCTTGGGCTCGCCCTTGGATTTCGGATCTGGATTGCAGCGAATGATCGCGGGCGGCTGCACAATGGCGTACCCCTTGGACAAGCGTGCCTGGAGCATCTGCCCGACGATATTGCGACAGCGCCAGGTGCCGACGCGGTGCGGCTGATCGATGTCCTCTGGATCGACCCCGATGCGCCCCGCGTCTGCGCCGCGTTTGAAGTTGAACACTCGACGTCAATCTATTCGGGGATCGTTCGAATGCTCGATCTGGCTTTGAGCGGCGGCGATCTCGACGGTGTGGCAGACATGTACCTTGTCGCGCCCGATGCCCGGGAGAAAGATGTTCGTGCGCAAATTTCACGCCCCGCATTCAGCCGGATTTCGGATCTGAGGATAGCCTATTTGCCCTACGGCGACCTGGCATCACACCGTGAGCAAATCGAGCGCTTCGGTTCGGGGATGAAGGCGATCCGCGCCATTGCCAAGCCGCTCTTTGGCTAGCTGCACAGACGCTCGGCTATCGAAAAGCAGCTATGATCGCCAAGCAAGCGCAAATGAAAACGCCAAAATTTGAGCGAAGCTATCCAGAGCTGTCGCCGGAGATGATTGTGGAGTTTTTTCCATCGGTTCGAAGGGGAATGCGCGCGCGCAACGTATAGATAGCTGGCAAGCCAATTTTTTTGAACCCGGACGGACTATGACCCTCGACAGAAGATCTTTTATCGGCGCGGCCGCTGCTGGCGGCGCAACTGCGGCGCTCGTACCATGGTTTCCGGCATGGGCGCAGCCTGTCTCACAAGGGATCACGGACCCGATACCCACCGTCTCGGGCACTGACATCAGCCTTCGGATTGCCCGTCAGACAATGCGGGTCGATGGCAAGGTCAGCCGCGCGATTGGGATCAATGGAACGGTTCCGGCACCGTTGATCCGGCTGCGAGAGGGGCAAAACGTTCGGTTGTCGGTCATGAACGACCTCGACGAGGATAGTTCGATCCACTGGCACGGATTGCTGTTGCCATTCCAGATGGATGGTGTCCCAGGCGTGAGCTTTCCCGGGATCAAACCGCGTACTACCTACGTCTACGAATTCCCTGTGATCCAGTCAGGGACCTATTGGTATCACAGTCACTCAGGGCTTCAGGAGCAGCTCGGACACTACGGGCCGATCGTCATCGATCCCAAGGGGGCGGACCCGATTGCCTCTGATCGCGAGCACGTTGTTGTGCTTTCGGACCACAGCCAGCTCTCCCCCGAAGCGATCTTCCGCAAGCTGAAAGTCAATCCGGGGCATTTCAACATGCAGCGCCAAACGCTGGGGGGCTTGCTGGCCGGCAAGGATCAGCCACTCAAGGAACGGCTCGACTGGGGCAAAATGCGAATGGATCCCACTGACATCGCCGATGTCAACGGATCGACCTATACGTTCCTCGTCAACGGCTACGGTCCCAAAGACAATTGGACCGCGCTGTTCCGGCCCGGCGAGCGGGTGCGCCTGCGCATCATCAATGCGTCGGCAATGTCGATTTTCAATGTCCGCATCCCAGGGCTTCGTCTGACGATTGTGCAGGCCGACGGCCTCAACGTCCGTCCCGTCGAAGTCGATGAGTTCCAGATCGCCGTTGCCGAAACCTATGACGTGATCGTGACGCCGAGCGACGACCGCGCCTATACGCTGGTCGCGGAAGCGAACGACCGTTCGGGCATGGGCCGCGCGACCCTGGCACCGCGACCGGGGATGACCGCCGAAGTGCCGCCACTGCGCGATCGGCCGCTTGCCAACATGAAAGACATGGGCATGGGCGACATGGACATGTCCGGTGGCGCAGCAATGGGTGCGACGTCGGCCGAATGTCTGCCCGAGCATGCGAAGATGGGCCATTGCACGCCATCAGGCAGCGCTGCGGCGACTGTTCCCGAGTCAATGCCCGGGATGGACATGTCCGCCGCCGCTGCGCCTGCGGCCGGCGCGATGGCGGGCATGGATCACGGCAGCATGAAGATGCGCGACTTCTCGGTCGCTCCGCAAGTCGACAAGAATCCGGGTGTGCAGACCATCTCACCGATGCCGATGGATCGCATGGGCGAGCCTGGCCAGGGACTCGAAAATGTCGGGCATAGGGTGCTGACCTATCACGATCTCGAGTCGCTCGAGCGCAATCCCGATGTTCGCGCGGCCGATCGTTCGCTCGACATTCACCTTACGGGCAATATGGAGCGGTTCATGTGGTCGTTCGACGGCATGAAGATGTCAGACCACCACGAACCTATTCCCTTTCTCGAAGGCGAGCGGGTTCGGATTAACCTCATCAACGATTCAATGATGAGCCATCCAATTCATCTCCATGGCCATTTTTTCGAGCTCGTCACCGGCAAAGGCGATCATGCGCCAAGGAAGCACACCGTGCTGGTTCAACCAGGCGGCAAGGCGAGTTTCGATTTCACTGCCGATGCCGTCGGCGATTGGGCGTTTCACTGCCATCTGCTCTACCACATGCATGCAGGAATGATGCGCGTTGTCAGCGTCCGTCCGCGGGGAGAGGCAGCATGAACCTGCCCCGCCTGATGCTTGGCTGCACTGCCGTGCTGTCCTTCGCGGTGCCTGCGCACGCCCAATCGATGCCGGGCATGGACCATTCGGCGATGCCCGGAACTCCCAAGCCGCCACAGTCTGTCGTCAAGCCCGAAGCCGAAAAGGCTGCCCCTGCGTGTCCACCAGAGCACGCAAAAATGGGGCATTGCTCGCCAGCGGCCGACGAGCGCAGGCCGGAAGCTCCCGCGCCCAAATCGATGCCGGAGCACGGCAGTGGCGACGCGGTAATGCCGGGCATGTCCATGGGCACAACCTCTCCGGATGGCGCGGCCGTCGATCCGGATTGCCCGCCCGAGCATGCCAAGATGGGTCACTGTACTCCAAAGGTTCCGCCCGCCCCGCAGGCGAGCGCGCCTCGGTCGGCCACAGGCACCGACCTTGAACCGGGCAACGCGACCGCACCTGCACCGCCAACGGACTGGTACGCCGACCGCGTTTTTCCCAAAGAGGAAATGGCGCGCTCGCGCGAGGAGATGATGAAGGAAAGCGGCGGTACAACCTTCAGAAGTGCTTCCTTCGATCTTGCCGAGTACGTAGTCCACAAGAACAAGAACAGCTACCGTTGGGAGGGAGAAGCCTGGGCCGGTGGCGATATCAATCGCTTCGTCTTCAAATATGAGGGCGAGGGCGAAGTTCGGGGGCCGCTTGACGATCTGGAGTTGTCCGGACTCTATTCCCGCGCCGTGTCTCCTTACTGGAACCTCCAGGCAGGCATTCGTTATGATGTGAAGCCTGACCCTTCGCGCACGTACGCAGTCGTCGGCGTCGAAGGCCTGGCACCATATTGGTTTAAGGCTGTTGCAGCCGCCTATCTGTCCAACAAGGGCGAATTGCGAGGCCGTATCGAAGGCTACTACGATCAGCGGATCACCCAGAAGTGGATACTGCGACCACGGATCGAGGCCAACTTTTCCGCGCAAACGATCCCCGAATTGGGTGTCGGTTCCGGTCTTTCGAACCTCGAACTGGGCGTCCGGCTCCGCTACGAAATCAAAAAGGAATTCGCTCCCTACATCGGCTTCGAATGGATCCAGCAGTTTGGCGAGTCTGCCCGTTTCACCCGCGCAAACGGTGGGCAAGTCTCCGATCCGCACTTCGTAATGGGCGTGCGCCTCTGGTTCTGAGCTGCGGAAAGAAGGAGGGGCTCAAACATGGCAATGGCGCGGCGCCTCCATCTTGGCGCAAGCAAAGTTCATAAATGGCTGTCACTCATCATCGGCATTCAATTGCTGCTCTGGTTTGCCAGTGGCGCATTGATGAGCTTTCTGCCGATCGACAAGGTGCGCGGCGAGCATCTGGTCGATCGCGACAAGGTGGAAGCGATCCCTGTCGGCCGCGCGATGGTCGCTCCCGACCGTATCCTTTCGAACGCCAATGGACCGGTCGAATCGATGACCTGGCGAATGCTCGATGGCAAAATCATCGCGGAAGTCACCACGCCGAATGGCTTGACGCTTTTCGATGCCGCGACCGGTGAGGCTCTGCCTCCAATCGATGCCGCACAGGCAACAAGGATAGCCCAGAACGCCTGGAAAATGCGTTCGATCCCCGTCAGAGCCGCCACTCAGGTAACGCGAGAAAGTCCTGAATATCGCGCCGCGCTCCCGGCCTGGCGGGTAGAGTTCGGAGATTCTGACCAGACCAGCGTTTTCGTGGCGGCCGAAAGCGGGCGGATCACCGCAGTCCGCACGGGAACGTGGCGGCTCTACGATTTCTTCTGGAGCCTCCACATCATGGACTGGAAGAACCATGAAGATTTCAACACGCCCTGGCTCTTGGCCTTTGCGGTCGGCGGACTTGCGCTCGGAATTGCGGGCACGATCCTTCTGTTCATGCGCTGGCCGTTTCGCACGCGAAGGCAAGCGAGATGAAGCTGTTCACGGCCCTTCTTCTCGTCCTCGGACTCGTTCTTCAGCCTGGGCCGTCGTGTTCGGTCGCTGGCCTCGAGGCGGCAATGTCGATGGGTATGGATTGCTCGGGCGCGGAAGACGGTGATCCTCCGATGTCGGATAGCCATGGCAAAGATATGGCCGCTGCCTGTCATGCCTGCGTGTCCCGCTTGGCCGAAACGCCGACTGCGCCGCAATACCTGGTCTGGCAACACTTCGTACCCGGAGTGCCGCGTCAGAATTCGATTTCGGGGATTGCTTTGAAGCCTCCAATTCCGCCTCCGCGTGAGCAGGCTACGTCGGAAAATTCAATCTGACCACGAAGTGAATTAAGCTGGCCACGATATGGACAGCATGGAGCAGAAGTAAGCAGGATTGCGCACACACGGCTAGGTGCCGCCTGTGCGCATCACAAATGAAAGATATTGCAATGAAAAAACTGATTCTGGCCCTGCTGTTGGCAGGGTCACCCGCCATGGCATCGACTGCAGCAATCATGCACCGGGATCCAGGATGCGGATGTTGCGAGAAATGGATGGCGCAAGTCCGCAAGGGGCTTGGCAAGACCGTCAGAGCGGTTGACACCCCCAACCGTGCGGCGCTGCAGGCAAAGTATGGGATTCCATCAAACCTCCGCTCCTGTCACACCGCCTTGATCGACGGGATGGCCTTTGAAGGTCATGTGCCCATCGAAGACATGAGACGAGTGCTTTCGGCCAAACCGAGAGGCGTAACTGGCCTTGCTGTTGGCGGCATGCCGCTGGGCTCGCCGGGGATGGAGGTGGCCGGGCAGGCACCCCAACGCTTCGAGGTCTATTCTGTCGGATCGGCTGGACCGAGAGTTTACGCCCGGCACTGACCTCTTGCGCGCCTGGAGTTGGTTGGGGAGCATTTTCTCAACAAATTCCGACCGATGCACGTTCCCCGGGACAGTCATCCGTAGTGGACTGATCTTCCCGGGGATACGCCATTGCCAGACCTACGTGGCCAAGGGTGAGGGAGCTTTGACTACCGCCATCTCCCTCCGAAGTGCTGCCTGCAAACACGGCCTTGATCAAATACTCGGGAGTCCACGCGCAAGTCCCAAAATATGTGAGGGATGGTTCGGCGGGGTGCGTATTTCGAGATGACGGCGAAACGGCGTGAACAGGCAGATCCTAGTCGGCATGTATCCCATGATTGCTCGCAGCGATCTTCGCCTTTTCACAGCCGTTTTCCGCGAGAAAGGCGATTGTGAGGCGGGTTCGAAATGACCGAAGATCGGTTCATGCCTGAAGCAGAAGGCGAACAGCCCGATCTTTCTCGGCTCGCTTACCTCGCCTTCCAGAGCGCTCCCGGACATATCTTTGTTCTGCTTGATAGCTTCGGCCGGATCCTGGCGCTCAGCGATGATGAAGGGAGCGCTGAGCACTGGTGTCTTTCCGACGTCAAAGGCCAATTTCACGAAATCTTCTATGCACCCGATGAAATTGCCTCCGAACAGCCCGCAGCAGATCTGGAGGCCGCGAGGCGAGACACCAGGTTCGAGCGGAACAGCTGGCGCGTGCGTCAATCGGGACTGGAGTATTTCGCGCATCTGTCCATTGCTGCCCTGCGGGATCGAGACCAATTGCTGGGCTATTTCTGCATCGTTCGCGACGTCACAGCAGAGGCTGCGATCCGCGAGGCAATGGAGGCGCGCGAGCAGCACCTGAACTCGATTCTGGCGACTGTCCCGGACGCGATGATTGTGATCGATGAACGCGGCAGGATTTCCTCCTTCAGTGCTGCGGCCGAACGGCTGTTCGGCTATGAGGAAAAGGAACTGCTCGGGGTCAACGTATCGTGCCTGATGCCGTCTCCCGACCGGGAGCGCCACGACGACTATCTCCAGCACTACTGCACCACCGGTGAGAAGCGGATCATCGGGATTGGCAGAGTCGTGACCGGTCAACGCCGCGATGGAACGACTTTTCCGCTCGAGCTCTCGGTCGGCGAAGCGGGCAAGGACGGCGAACGGATTTTCACGGGCTTCATCCGGGACCTGACCGAGAAGGAACAGGACGAACTGAAGCTCAAGGAACTGCAAGCCGAACTGGTCCACGTCTCACGGCTGAGCGCCATGGGCACCATGGCCTCGACCCTCGCCCACGAGCTCAACCAGCCGCTGACGGCTGTCGCGAACTATCTGGAAGAAACCCGCGATATGCTTGCCGATGCGACAGACGAGCCCGCCTTGGTCATGCGCGAAGCACTGACCGAAGCCGCGCAAGAAACATTTCGGGCGGGCGACATCGTTCGCAGGCTGCGCGAATTCGTCTCCCGGGGCGAAGTCGACAAGCGCGTCGAAGGGCTGCAAAGCCTGATCGAGGATGCCGGCCGGCTGGCGCTGACTGGGGCCAGGGAGCGCGGTGTGCGCGCCTTGTTCAACCTGGATCCGCGCGCCACGCCGGTACTGGTTGATCGCGTCCAGATCCAACAGGTTCTTGTCAACCTTATGCGCAACGCCGTCGAAGCCATGGCGCAGGCCCATGTTCGCGACCTGACGGTCGAAACAAGGCTCAGGCCCGACGGTTTCGTTGAAGTTGCCGTGCAAGACACGGGTCCGGGCATAGCACCTGAAATACGGCCTCGCTTGTTCGAGGCGTTCGTCAGCAGCAAAAAGGAAGGGATGGGACTGGGTCTGTCGATCTGCCGCACCATCATCGAGGCTCACGGCGGGCGTATCTGGGCGGAATATCCAGAGCACGGCGGGACGCGATTTCATTTCACTCTGATTCATGCTGCCGTGGAGGAAGTCGATGAGCGATAACCGGGTCGTTCACCTCGTCGATGACGAAGAAGCCATCCGCAAGTCAGCCGGTTTCCTGCTGTCGCGCGCGGGCTACAAGGTGCATTCGTACGGTTCAGGTGTCGAATTCCTGAAGCTGGCGAAGGCTGCGCCGAAGGGGTGCGTGCTGCTCGATGTGCGGATGCCCGAGATGGACGGGCTGCAGGTCCAGGCCGTTATGGCCGATCGCGGAATCAACATGCCTGTCATAGTCCTTACAGGGCATGGCGACGTGACCATTGCCGTCCAGGCCATGAAAGCCGGAGCGGTCGAGTTCCTGGAAAAGCCGTTCGAAAAGGCAGCGCTTCTCGCAGCCCTTGAGCGGGCGTTCGCACGGCTCGAACGCAAGGACAACCGCGAACTCGATGAGCGCGAGGCTCGAACCCGGATAGCGGCCCTCACGCCGCGCGAACGCGAGATCCTGGAGGGCTTGGCCAAGGGCTATCCGAACAAGACGATTGCCTATGATTTGGGGTGCTCTTCGCGCACCGTAGAGGTCCACCGCGCAAGTCTGATGCTCAAACTGGACGTGCACAGTCTGTCCGACTTGCTGCGGATAGCGTTCGCTGCAGGCCTCTAACGGGTGAACCCGATAGTCTGTGATATCTACGTAACGACGCTGTCCGCTAGACCTGCGATTTCTGGAAGAACCTATCTTACCAATCTCAGCTCCAGGGTCCATGTCCGCAAGTCCAAGCAAACCCAGCGCTAAGCGGTACAAGGTCCTCGTCACCGACGACGAGGCCGGCATACGCCGCTCGTTGCAGCTCTTGCTGCATGCAAAAGGCTATGATCCACAAAGTTACAGTTCGGCATCGGCCTTGCTGGCGGATAAGGCAGCCCTCTCGGCCGATTGCATGATCGCTGATTACAACATGCCGGACCTTGACGGCCTCTGCCTTCTCAGTGCGATCAGAGCCAAGGGATGGAACGGTCCTGCAATCCTCATAACCGCATATTGCACCGAAGATCTGAAGGCGCGAGCCCAGGCCTGCGGCTATGCGGAAGTCATCCCGAAACCCTTCATCCGCGGGCCCATTCTCGAGGCGCTGCAACGCTTGTGCGATTGCGCTGAAGCCGGAGATTGCACCAAACAAGGCGGGCGCGGTTCAGACTGCGATTGCTAGAACGGCGGCAATCGTCAGGTTTGGCGTTCGGTCCTCCCCCAGGCCAAAGGCACCGCAAACAACAACAAGATGCAAGCGATTATGATGACCCAAGCCACCCCTGGATGCCATTGGCCAGGCAACAGAGCGGTTGCCAATGGTACCGCGACTTGGCCGATACTTGCGACTGCATGCTGGACACCCAGCCGCAAGCCCGAATGGTCTCGCGGTGCGCTGATCCAAAAGCTGCCGATCAGCCGAAGGGTGGCGGCGCTCCAACCTGCGGCGAAGACGGCGACAGCAGTAGCCAGGCCCGACCCGGCGATTGTAAACAGCCAGAGCGCAACTCCGAGCAGGATCAAGATAGCTGCGGCCAAGGTGGCCGGCCTGGTTACCAGCCAACCAGTTTTGGCTTGGATGGCTTGAGCGCCCAGCATGGCGAGCCCGCAAAGACTAAGCATCAAAGCGATCTGCTCGCGCCCGAGCAAAGCAGCTGGTCGATGCAGAGCCATACTTAGATGGACCGCTGACAAGCCTGCGGTACCAGTTATGGTAAGACCCAACAGTACCAGCACGAACCCGTTTGAATTTCTTGTGGAACTGCCGGACAATTGCTTGACCTGCCAAAAATGGCTCGGTGTGCGAACGAAAGTGAGCGCAAGGGCCACGCCGCCTACCCCCAAACCAAAATAGAAGAGTGGCATTTGGGGGGACAGGCGCGCGGACGCTTCCGCAAGCAGCGGTCCGGCGAAATCACCCAGGAACAATGACGCGGTCAAGATCGTGAAAATCCGCGCCTTGTCAGCGGTGCCCGTCGCGGCCTGCTTGCCGACAAGCAAGCAAAGCGGGACGATCGCTCCAAACGACACCCCAGCCAGAAGGCGCAGCAGGTATAGAAAAGTAAGCGAGGTCGAACCCGAGAGCGCCGTGGCTATGGCTAGTACTGCGACTGCCAAAATCAGGAGGATCCGGAAATTGCAGCGGTCGGATAACCATCCCCAAAGCGGTGCTGTCAACATTCCTCCCAAAGGGAAGATCGCGCTCAACAGGGGGACGTGAACATCATGATTGCCCGATTCCTGCCCGACACGGCCCGCATCGACCAGGCTCGGCAACCAAGACAGGAATGCGGTATGAGCTGCAGCGGCGGCGCCGATCGCAAACAGTACCGGCATCATGCTGACCCGCGTCGATTGGAGACGGCTCGGATCTGCTAACGAAACGCTTCCCGATTGGGCCTCACAATGAGGGGTAAGGTCTTTGACCACCGGCACAAGTTCAGACCGACCAGAATTCTGTGCTCACCCGCTTCACCTGCGATTTCGCTTCAAACCGGAAAGGTTGAACTTCAGCCCGGTCGTCTGGAGCATTCAAAAGAGCGGCCCGCCGCGGGGGGTGAGCGGCGGGCCGCAAGCTCAAGGACTTTCCCCGAGACGTGCCTTACATGTCCTTCATCGGCATGGGCTTGTCCGACGGCATCGGCATCGGCTTGGCCGACGGCATCGGCTTGGCCGCAGGCTTCATGCCCTTGCCGGGGCAGCAATCCTTGCCCGGCTGCATCGGCATCGCAGTCTGGCCACCTTGCGGTGCCATCCCGTTCATGCCCTCCTGCGGCATGTTCTGCATGCCCATCTGGTGGTCCTTCATCATGCCGTCATGCATTTGCTGCGCGCCATGATCCATGCCCTGCTGGTGCGCATGATTTTGTCCGGCTTGGGCTGGTGAAGGAACGGGGGAAGCTTTGGGCTTCGGGGCTACGACAACCTGCTGGCCAGTCGGCGCTTCATCAGCCAACACATAGCCAACGCCAACCGTGCCCACGAGAAGCCCGACAGCAGCAAGATAAAAGGCTTTCTTGGTCATTTCTCATCTCCAAGGAACTGGCGAGTCAGGCTCGCTTGTTCGGCATTTCTTGGATTCGCAATGCGATCTCGCGGCACCTCTTGGTATACGTATTGTGCGAAGGGTGGCTGTTCAGCCCACCATGGCCACCCTCAGACGGCAGCTGCCCGCACACCGCTGGCAAGTCGCGGCACAATGAGCGAGCTGCCTATTCTCGCTCTGCTGCTGCTTCGGGGCCGGGTTTCAAGCCATTCCGGGCCATCAGGGTATCCTGCCAGGGCCAATGGCCGTTGATCTCAACTCCGAGCGAAATGCTGAGGAATGTGCGCACCAGAACGAGGCCCGCCAGTACGACCAGATCGGCGATCGTCGGATTGATAACGAGCGACTTGACGATGTCGCCGGCGACCAGGAATTCGAGGCCAAGGAGGATGCTGCGTCCGAGGGTGGCGCGAAAGGTGACATAGGCCTGAGAGCGATCGCCTCGTGGAAACGCGCGAGCAAACACTGCGCTGGCGTATGCCGCTCCGATCAGGATCGCCAGGGTGCCAGTCAGGTCCAGCACGACGACGGCCAGATGGAAGAACTGGCTCAGCCAGGGATCATTAATGGTGATCATACCACCCCCTGCTGCGAATGTTGTTGAAGCTGTCGGTCGTATGGCAGGCGAAGCATTGATCGACCCGGGCCTTTTCCCCGGCAGCTCGCTGCGACACCATGCTGAAGTGTTCCATCAAGTGGCTGGGCGGTGCCTTGTGACATTCCACGCACTGGGTCGAATTGGTCGAAGGGTGCCGGTAGTCCGCAATCTTCCAAGACTTGGTGCTGTGGCAGCTGGCGCAATCGCTCCCGAACAGACCCAGATGCTTGTCTCTGACCGAATGGCAGCTTGAACACTTGAGCGCGGCTTTGGACCTGGGCCCTGCTGTTCCGGACGGGGACGGCGCAGTCGTTTGCCGCCAGAGCTTAGGATCGAGCAATGCGGGGTGGCTCATTCGAACAATCCCTTGATCGCCTTGATGCTCGACATGGCAAGAAGCGCATTGGGTGGCCTTCGCGTGAAACACGGTCGATTGCTTGTCCCCGAAATCCGTGCCGGTGTGGCATGACACACATGTCTTTGCTTCCACGCCTTTCACGGGCGTGTGGCAGGAGGCGCATTGCCCGGCCAACGACTGATGGGCGGTCGATAGCGGGCCAGGAGCGACAAATCGCTCTATGATCCCCGCGTCCGAAGGCGCATTCGAGCGTAGCGCGAGAGGCAAGCCGAGCAATAGCGCGACGGTTGCGACAATGAATAGGCCGTAAAGGAATCGCGCCAAGGTCATAGCCAGCGCAATCCGAAATAGACTGCGGCACCGATGTGGATGACCAGCACCCCGTAAAAAACAGAGCCGACTACAATGTGCAGCCACCGCCACCTGCTGAAGAGCGCATCGGTTGCTGCCTCGGCCCGCACTGCGAACTCGGTGTCCGCCATGGCCGCGGCAAGGGATTCCGCATCATCTCCAGCGGGTCCGGCAGGGCGTTCTCCGGAGATGAAGAAGTACCGGCGCCATCGGCCCATTGGGGGTGAGACTGGCTCCTGCGAAACGGAAGCATCCAGTCCCAAAAACGCCGCTTGCAAGGACGCAAGCTCGGACTTTCGCCCGCGCAACGCCTTTGCCAGCTGGCCGAGGAGATAGCGGCCAATGTAGCCGCTGAGCACTGTCAGCAAAAGTGCACCGGTCAAGATGAGCCCGGCGGGGCTCTCCAAGGTATGTGCCGCATGGACGAGGCCGAGGATCGCTGCGAGGACGCCGGCATAGATGTGGACCGCGAGAAGAGTCGGCTTGCTGACGAGGTGCGCAGTGGCAGCCGAGGCCCTTTTGACGTGCTTGACCAAAATGTAAGGCAAAGTCAGCACCATCAATAGGGCTGCCGCGATGCCGGTGATGCCGCCTGCAAGGCTGCCCGGGAAGCGAGGTGAGATGTGGATGAGATATCCTAAGGGGAAGAAGACCAGGAAGGCGACCATGAGGCCGACCAAGATGTCGCCGCGCTCACGCATCAGGCTTCAACCACCAGCGGTTGCCCAGTGCTCCTGGCCTGACAGGCCAAAACGTAGCCCTTCGCCTTGTCCTCTGGAGCGAGACCCGTCTCGACCGCCATTGAAACCTCTCCGGCTAGCAGTTTGGTGACACACACACCGCATTCGCCAACCCGGCAGGCATAGGGGATCTCGACACCGGCTTCTTCGGCGGCTTCCAGCACGGTCTCGTCCGAAGGCAGCGGAGCCGATACGCCAGAGATCGAGAAGGTCACCGTTGTCGGCGCCACGGCCGGCTTAGATCCGGTGCGCTTCGCCGC
Organism: Sphingomonadales bacterium; assembly: GCA_018334165.1. GTDB lineage: Bacteria > Pseudomonadota > Alphaproteobacteria > Sphingomonadales > Sphingomonadaceae > Novosphingobium. The sequence goes on from JAGXTB010000121.1 coordinate 30,484, forward strand.
AGCAGTTGCAGGTGCCTCTTTGACCGCGATCTCCGTTGCATCGGTCGGCAGCGAGGCTGGGCCGAAGGCCTCGGTATGGAGCTGCGCCTCAGGCACGCCAAGCTCCGCAAGCTGTTCGCGCATGGCGGCCATCATCCCGGGCGGACCGCACAGGTGGACCCGGCGCTTGGTGATGTCCGGAACGGCGGAGCTTAGCAGGTCCTTGGTGATCGGTCCTTCCGGCCCAAGCCAGACGGTGCCGGCGGACCGTTGCATTGCGGCCATGACGTGAAGATTGGCAAAGCGCCGCTCAAGCCGCTCCAACTCGTCGCGAAAGACAAATTCCTCGGTTGACCGCGCCCCATAGAGGAAGAAAATTTGCCCCGGCCAGGCTATGTCGGTCAGATAGCGCAGCACCGACATCATCGGTGTGATCCCGACACCTCCCGCGATGAGAACAATGCTTTCAGCGTCAGTTCCCGTAAAGGTAAACTCGCCAAAGGGACCGCTCAACTTGAGCAGATCGCCGACCGCCAGCTTGTCGTGCAGATATTTGGAAACCGCACCCTGTTCTTCGCGTTTGACTGTCAGCTCGGCATAGGCTCGCTGTGTCGGCGAGGAGGCGATCGTGTAGGACCTTCGCGCTGTCTTTTCGGCCTCCGGGGTAACCTCAACCTGCAGGAACTGACCCGGCAGAAAGTCGAACGGCAGTCGATCCGACCCGGGATCGGCCAAACGGAAAGTCTGGACCGTAGGAGTTTCGCGAACGATCTGAACGACCTTCAGTTGGCCAGACCAGCGCTTCGAAGGGCGCGGGGATACGGTCGGCTCGGCGACAGTTTTTGGCGATGGCTCCGGCGCTGGCGGCCCTGGCGTCCCCGCCAGTTGTGTCGATGTCTTGGGAAGACCGGATGCCGGGGCGCCCACGGCGGGCCCACTCGCGGCATTCGTCGCTCCCACCAGCTTCCTGACGCGGCGCAGCCGGAGCATTTGAAGCACGATCAAACTGGCGCTGACCAAACCGAGGAACAGCATGAGCAGAAGATGCGAAGGAGATACGCCGAACCGTTGTTGGCCGCCTTCGTGCACCGGCGACGCAATTCCCAGCTGTTCGCGAAACCAGTTTTGAGCCGCAGCCGGTGCTTGACCTTCGCCCTGAAGAGCGGCCTGCGCCGCCGCACCGCTCTTCAGCAGATCGAGACCTTCGCGCAATTGCCTGGCGGCATCGAGCCGCGCTTGCGGGGTTTGCGCATGCATGGCTGCCGCGTTCCCGGCATCGATCAGCGCCAGGCCGTCAGCGGTGCGCTGGTTCGCCTTACCAGCGAGGGCCTGCTTCTCTTCGTTTGAAAGCGCCGGAAAATTGAGCAGCTGAGCAAAGAACGGACCTCGGCGGTCTTTGCCTTCGTTCTCGAAGTCGCCGCCCATCATCTCCTGCATCATGCTCTTCATGGACCCCATTGGGTCCTTCGAGGCGGGCTGGCCATTTGCTGCTACGCTACCGCCGCTGTTCATGGCCGGAGGCGTCGCCATAGCTGTCGGTGCAGCACCGCCCGGATGATGCGCGCTGTGCTCAGCGGCGTCCTGCGCATGCACCGGCAATGCCAGTGCACACGCAGAAATCGCAGTCAAAGCATAGCGACCCTTGGGTTTGTGCATGTCGGACTCCCCCAAGAGCCGCTCACATGTCCTGCATCCCTCCAGACGGCATCGCGCTGTTCTGGCTGGTCGGCTGCGCGCTGGGGGAGGGGGCGGCAGGTTGATTCATCCCCGGCCCCATGCGCATGCTGTCATGATCCATTTTCTGACGCTGATCGCGCTCCATCCGGCTGTGCATATCGTCGGCTGCGCTCGTTTCGCTCGCGGCCGCGTCTTCGCTCGAGGTCGCAGTGTCGGCGACTGACGTGCTGGGGGCAGCAGCCGGGGTGGCTTCGTTGTCCTTGCTGCTGCAGGCTGACAGCGCGAGAGCGCCTGCTAGCGTCAGAGTGGTGCCGATCCACGGCAGAGCCTTGTATTTGCGGTACATCATTTTTGGTCCTTTCTTGCTCGCTGGTGTATGTTTGTTGACCTGCAAGAGGGCCCTACGCGGGACGCTCTGCAAGGGCTGGCCGGGTCTGAAGCCGGGTCCAGAGGGGCTGAGGCCAGGTGGAGGCCGGCTCGTTAGACAAATTGGCCAAGACTTGCTCGACCTGGGAAAGGCGATCGATTTTGCCCTTGGCCGCATCGAGCTTTGCTCGGGTGACACCAAGTAGGGCGACCACTCGCTCGTGGCTGGCGGTCGAGGCTTCGAGCAGCTGACGGATTTGCTCGAGGTTAAAACCCGATTCCTGCGCTAGGCGAATGAACTGCAGGCGTTCGAGGTCCTCTTCGCCATAAACCCTGTATCCTGCTCGATTTCGAACCGCTGCGGGCAGCAGGCCAATGCGTTCGTAGTGCCGGATCGTGTCGCGACCGACTCCCGCAGCGGATGCAAATTCGCCAATCTTGAAACCAGCCATGTCATCCATCCCAATTCAGCGCTCGCAGCTTTGCATCTTCAGCGGATGCAACTCCTGCCTCGAACTGATCTTCATCTGCCAAACCATGCCGGTGGGGCTGACCGTTGAATGGGATGTTGGCCACTCAGCGCGAGTGGCCAACAGCGATTCGATCGGGCACCGAGCAAGGGTCTGCTGCCAGTCAGTGGTCGCGCTTTAGTTCAACGATATCGTTCCGCGCCGGCTTGCCCTTGATGACCGTGACGTGCGCAAAATGGTCGTCGAAGACATGGTCGATGCGAACCTCGCCAACTTCCTGGCGATGGAAGTCCGGGCCGGGGCTCTTGCGCGGGCCAGGATGACGCACGATGCGGTATACATCGAGCGTCTGCCCGACTTCGGCACCATCGGCCTTGCCGATACACACCACGATGCCTTTAGAATCGATCTGGACGATGGATCCGCGCATGAACCAGGTGTGACCGATGCCCTGCGACAGGGCAGGCGCCGCACCCAGCAATGTAATCGCGGCAAGCGAAGCGATGAGCGACTTCTTGAGCATGTTCGACTCCTTCGTAGGATTTGAGAGACCGTCCCTGGGCCTCGTAGGGAAGATGATCTCTTCGATCTCTGGAGTAAGGACCCGGGTCCTTGCTCGACATACGTATTGATCACATTGTGGCTAGACCGTCGCCAAGTCACCCCAGCTGCCCAGTCGCGGAGTGGTGCAATCCCAACCCAGTTCGCCGGAAATTCGCGCGGCCAGGCTGGTCGAAGCTGTGGCTTCGCCGTGAGTCACAAAGGTCTTGCGCGGCGCGTGCGGCATGGCCGAAAGCCAGCGCATGATCTCGTTGCAATCGGCGTGCGCCGAAAGCATCGAGAGATTGACAACTTCGGCCAGGACCGGGACCTCCTCTCCGAAAATCTTGATTGAGGTGGCACCTGCGACGAGCGCGCCGCCGCGGGTCCCCATTGCCTGGAAACCGGCAAACAGCAGCAGGTTCTTGGGATCCGGGGCGAATTGCCTGAGGTGATGAACTACCCGCCCGCCGGTTGCCATGCCACTTGCCGAGATGATGATCTTCGGATTTTCATCGGCAGTGAGCGCTTTCGATTCTTCTGCATCGCGCACGTAGTGCGCCACTGCACACGCTGCCTTGCATTGGTCATGGGTTAGTCGATGATCGCCTGAGTTCGCGCACATGATCTCGCTGGCATTGATCGCCATTGGGCTGTCGAGATAGACGGGCACGCCTTGCAGGCGACCGGCCCTTTTCAAAACGGAGAGGTGATAAAGTAGAGATTGCGCCCGGCCGACCGCGAAGGCGGGGATCACGACTGTTCCTCCGCGTGCAACGCAACGCTCGATAGTGTCGCCCAGCGCCTGTTCGGGAGAAATCGCATCGTGTTCCCGATCGCCGTAGGTCGACTCGATGATCAGATAGTCTGCTGCCGAGGGGGGATCTGGATCCAGCATGACCGCGTCGCCATAACGTCCCAAGTCTCCCGAAAAAAGGATTCTGGTGCCCTTCCAGTCGATCTCGATCGACGCCGCGCCAAGGATATGGCCAACGCGGTGGAAGCGCGCGGAAATGCCCGGCGCGACCTCGACGACTTCCTCGAAAGAGACACCCTGAAAATGCTCCAGCGCGTTCAGCGCGTCATTCTGCGTGTACAAGGGTAACGCGGGCTGATGCCGGGAATACCCCCGCCGGTTTGCAAACTGGGCGTCTTTCTCCTGCAAATGACCGCTGTCGGGAAGCAGCAACTCGCACAGCTCGGCGGTCGCGCGTGTGGTAATCACCCGCCCCTTCCACCCGTTTCGAACCAAGCGCGGAATGGCTCCGGAGTGATCGAGGTGCGCGTGCGTGAGAAGGATGGTATCGACGCCATCCACCTCCGGCGGAGGCGGTGCCCAGTTGAGATTCCTGAGCTCGCGTCCGCCCTGGAACAGCCCGCAATCGACCAGTACTCGCGTGGAATCATCTTCCAGAAGATAGCGTGATCCCGTCACGGTTCCGCTCGCGCCGAAAAAACCGATCGCGAGATCATGCCCGGCCGGGCGAGGCTCTACATCAAGCCTCGCCTGAGGCTCGATGGCAGGCGAAAAATGCCCTCGGGTCTTTTCCTTCGAACGCCGCTTCTTGTGCCCGTGCATGGACATTGCCTCCCGAAATTGTGGCTTCCTGCATCGGCTTGCCCTGCGACGCGGAACGATGACCATACGTATTGGTCGCAGCCAAAGGTCACCCAACGATCCGCCGCAATGTGACGTTTACATATGGCGCGGCTCGGTGCGGGTCCGCAGGTAGACAAGCTCTTGCGGCCGAATTCGGAGGCCGGGTTTGCATTCTGTCGGCTCGCACCAAGGCCGAAACTGACCGAGAGGGGAACCTACGCCATGCAAATCGGAATTGTCGGGCTCGGCCGCATGGGCGGCAATATCGCGCGCAGGCTCATGGCGGCGGGGCACAGTTGCATTGCCTATGACCGTGACCCACAGCAGGTGGACAAACTCGCCGCCGCGGGTGCTGAATCAGCGCAGGATCTGGCGGAGCTTGTCGCCGCTCTGGCGCCGCCGCGCGCAGTCTGGGTCATGCTGCCGGCCGGCGATGCAACCGAAACGGCGATTGGTTCATTGTCGCTCCTGCTGTCCCCCGGCGACATTATCATCGATGGCGGCAATACCTTCTGGGAGGACGATGTCCGCCGGGCCGCCCAGCTTGCAGAAAGTGGGATCGCCTACGTCGATGTGGGAACAAGCGGCGGCATCTGGGGCCTGGAGCGGGGCTACTCGCTCATGATCGGGGGATCGCCGGAATCGGTTGCCCGTCTCGATCCGATATTCAAGGCGCTGGCCCCCGGAATCGGTTCGGCTTTGCGAACAATGGGCCGCCAAAATGCCGATCAGCGACCGGAGCAAGGGTACGTCCACGCTGGGCCGCATGGCGCCGGGCACTTTGTAAAGATGGTCCACAACGCGATCGAGTACGGAATGATGCAGGCATTTGCCGAAGGCTTTGACATCCTGCGAAACGCCACGGGCCTGGCCGGGCAAGGTGTCGCTCAGTTCCAATTCAACCTGGCCGATATCGCGGAGACCTGGCGGCGGGGCAGTGTCGTGTCCTCCTGGCTGCTCGATCTGATCGCGGACGCCCTGGCAAAGGATGGGGCGCTGCAGCACCTCGAAGGGCAGGTCGACGATTCCGGCGAAGGACGCTGGGCCGTTTCGGCGGCCATCAAGCAAGGCGTTCCGGCCAATGTCCTGGCGGCTGCATTGAATGCGCGTTTCAGATCGCGCCACGAACACACGTTTGGTGACAAGCTGCTCTCGGCCATGCGTGAAGAGTTCGGAGGTCACCGGGAGGCTGTTCCGGCGTCATCCCAAACCGCCGACAAGACCGTCCTCGCAGACACCGGAGCGCGCCAATGACGTCCAATGACGAGCCTTTTTGCAGCGCTCTCGCCCCGCATCCCTGTGACCATTGCTTTCCAAGTTCACGCGCGGCTGATATGCCCTCGTATCGGTTGGCGGCCTTGGATCAGGATTTCATTCTCGGCGATTCGATGCGCGGCGTGCGCTTCCTGCTCGAATACCAGAAAGTCGAGGAAGCCCTGCGCGATTGGGGCGTCCTGTCGACCATTGTCGTATTTGGCAGTGCGCGCGTTCAGGCCGGACAAGCGGGACGGAGCGGCTTCTGGTATGACGAAGCCCGCAAGTTCGGCAGGCTGGCATCCGAACAGGGTGGCGCGCTTTCCCGAAACGGCGGCAAACGGGTGAATGTCATCGCCACTGGCGGCGGCCCGGGGATCATGGAAGCCGCCAATCGCGGAGCTCACGATGCCTGCGCGCCGACCATCGGCTTCAACATCACACTCCCGCACGAGCAGGTGCCCAATCCCTACACGACCCCCGAGCTGACATTCCGGTTCCACTATTTCGCGATCCGCAAGATGCACCTGGCGATGCGCGCCAGCGCCCTGGTCGTATTTCCGGGCGGCTTCGGGACAATGGACGAAATGTTCGAAATCCTGACGCTGAGGCAGACCGGGAAAGCTCCCAAAGTGCCGATTGTCCTGTTTGACCGGACTTTTTGGCAGGATGCGATAAATCTCGATGTCTTCTGCGAAAACGGCATGATCGAAAGCGCTGATCGGGATTTGTTCGCTTATGCCGACACCGCCGAAGATGTTTGGCAAACCCTGTTGAATCAGGGCCTCGTACGCGCCCAGCCCGATTGACCGATACTGCACAGCTTCTTGTCGGCACCCATTCGCGATCTACGTATATCGTCCAGAAACCGCAGTCGGCAAGACCCGCGTGAGGCTCGCCAAACCGTGGCAGTCGGCAAGAAAGGAAACACCGAATGCGCAAAACATCGATGATTGTCGCGGCTCTGGGGCTCTTGACCGCAGGAATCAGCCCGGCCTTGGCAGATCAGATGCCTCCCGGCATGAACAATATGCCCGCCCCAAAGAAGCAGGCCAAACCGAAGCCAAAGCCAAAGCATCCGGCTCCGCATCAACAGCACTCTGCCCAAGGCCCAGGCGCACACAAGATGACACCTCAGCCTTCATCGTCGCCTTCGCCAACACCATCACCGTCACCTTCAGCAATGCCGATGAAACCCGGTGGTTGCTGCTGAGCGTCTCGGAAAGCGCCATGGACTGCTGCGGGAAGGAAAAGAGGAACGGCAGCGCTCCACCAGCTTTCAAGCGGCGTGGTGGAGCGGCAAAGCAGGCATACCGATACAGAGAAGTTGCCACGGTTGATGTCGCCGCCGATCCTGCCGCGGTCTTCGGACATCTCGACGATCATCAGCAGTTGGCGTCGCACATGATGCAGTCTTCGGCGATGATGGCCGGCAGCGCGATGAACTTCACGTTCGACCAAGGGCGCGGTCGGCTGCTTGGCTCACGGATCGGCATGAGCGGCAAGGTTCTCGGCCTGGTGCTCGAAATGAACGAGATCGTCACCGAGCGCGATCCTCCTCGCCGCAAGGTCTGGGAGACCGAGGGAACACCGCGATTGCTGGTGATCGGTTCCTATCGCATGGGCTTTGACATTTCGCCCGAGGGCCTTGGTTCGCGGCTCAGGGTCTCCATCGAATACGATCTGCCGGCTTGGCCATGGCGTCTGTTGGGTTTGATCGCGGGGCGCTTCTATGCGCGCTGGTGTGTTCGGGCCATGGCGAATGACGCAGCACGCGAATTTGCTGTATGATCGCTAAGGCTGCGGGATACTGTCGCATGAGTCGGCGTATTGGCAAAGGCTTCGGGCGTCGTCATCACTTCGCGATCATTTCAGGTGCTTCACTGGTACCAGCGCGCCGCGCCTTGTCCATGAAGCGGGGTCAATTGGGCCTTTCATGACAGGCGTTCCAGCGCATTCGCGGTGGGCTTGCTCGGCGCAAGGGCCGATCCCGATCCTTGGTGTCGCGATCGGCCGACTCAGAACACCAGGACTTTGTCCGCCTGCAGCGTGTTCTCTGCAAGCTCGTCCATCGTGCTGCGCCTTGCCCGCTCCACGATGTCGCCTTCAGCGAGCCCGCGCGCATCCATGCAAACTCCGCAGAGCAGCACTTGGCCGCCACCGGTGAGAATGTGCTTCAGCATGCGCTCGATGTTGTAATAGCCGTCGGGCGTTTTCTGGCCGGCCTTCGCGCACAAAACCGAATCCGCCATGAGGAAGACGGTGATCTGCGCCTCGGGTGACTTCTTCGCCATGGCACGAGCGAGGCGCAGGGCGTTGAAGCAATGCTCGGTGCCGTAGGGCGGGTGATTGAGGATAAACAGCACCTTCATGTGTCATCTTTGAGAATTCGGCGGCGCTCTTCGAACTCCTCCTTGTCGATCTCGCCGCGCGCAAAGCGCTCCTTGAGGATGTCGAGCGGAGCCGACGGAACTGTCGGTTGCGCCGAGGATGAGCCGTTCGATGACGGCCAGAACCCTCGCACTGCCAGCAGCACAACGACGATCAGAGCCACCGGGACGAGGATCATCAGCAAAGGACCAAAAATCATGCTTACCCAACCTCCATACCATCCCGCCATGTGCTGGCTGCCGGGATATCCACCATGCCACGCCGTCTCCTGAGCCCAGAGGGGACTGGCGAGTAAGAGCGAACTTGCCCCAGCGACAGCAGGGGCCAGGATACTCATCTTACGCATAAATGCCTCCATTTTGTCAGACAATGACAGTGTGGCTTCGTTTTGCCGACGCCGGGTTCACGTCAGTGACCCGGCTCGGCGTCTCTACCGGATTGGTCGGTGCCCTTATCGGACTAATCCGCGTCCGGCTTGTCGTCTGCGTCCGGCTTGTGCTCCTCAGCCTTTTTCGGCTCGGATCCTTCCTTCTCCGCGCTGCTGTGGTGCGTCCCGCTTGCAGCCATCATGCTCTCCATGCAGCTATGCATGCGGTCAGTCATCTGCTGGCGCATGGCTTTGGGGTCGTTGCCGGTCATGGGCGGCATCTGGTCCATGCATTGCTGCATCTGCTGCATCATCTGCTGTTTCATCGCCCCCATAGCCTGCCCGGGGTTCTGAGCAGCGGGAGCGCTACTGCCGCTGGTTTCGGCAAGCGCCGGAACGGCGCAGGTCACGGCAAGCGCGGTTGCCAGCACACCGAACGTCCGGCGGCCCGGCGAGCCATTGGTCAAATTCAGCATAACACATTCTCCTTTTCAGCTTGGGGACAATTGCAATTCTATCAACTTCGCGGTGTTCCGTGTTGTTCCAGGTCAACAGGGGGCGAATTGTGCGATGCTTCTTTTGCATTCTCTCGCATGACAGCTGCGACAATGAGGCCCGATACGAAGGTCAGACCGCCGATGGTAAGAATGGCCGCCGAGAAGCCGAAGAAATCGGCGATCAGGCCTGCCGACAGTGCCCCGATCGCGTATCCAAGGTCACGCCAGAAGCGATAGACGCTGAGCGAGCGTGCCCGCCAGCTCGGGTGCGAGGCGTCCGAAACGGCGGCGATCAGGCTGGGATAGACCATGGCCGTGCCGATGCCGAGCAGCAGACTGCCGAGGACCCACCACGCGAAGTGACCGGTCGAGCCAGTGATGAACAGCCCGGCGGCCTGCACCCACATGCCCCAGACGATAAGACCCTTGCGTCCCCACCGGTCACTGAGCGGTCCGGTTGCCACCTGCAACAGACCCCAGCTTGCCGGGTAGAGTGCCTTGAGCAAACCGATCCGCTCGACGCCGAGGCCAAGCGAGGAAAAGAACAACGGGAAAATGCCCCAGCTCATGCCGTCGTTGAGGTTGTTGACGAGGCCAGCCTGCGATGCCGCGAACAGGTTACGATCCCGAAACGAGGTCAGGGCAAAGACTTCGGAGAAGCGGATCGCCGCTTCCTGCCGGGCATGGCCAGAAGTTTCGACGCGAACATGATCGCGGGTGTCCCGGATGAGCAGGACCGAAAACAGCAAGCCCAGGGCCGCATAGCCGATGCCAAGGTAAATCGGGATGGGGCGCAAGCCGTACCGGGAGGCAAGGTAGCCGGTGAGAAAGGCTGTGACCCCGACCGCGAGGTAGCCTGCAAATTCGTTGAGACCAACGGCCAGCCCCCGCGATTTCGGGCCGACCAGATCGACCTTCATGATCACCGTCATCGACCAGGCCAGTCCCTGGTTGATGCCGAGCAGGGCATTGGCCGCGACGATCCATTCCCAGCTCGGCGCCCAGATGATCATGAACGGCACGGGCAAGCCGAACAGCCAGCCCAGCACGAGGACGCGCTTGCGGCCCCAGATGTCGGCAAGCTGGCCGGAGACGAGGTTGGCGAACGCCTTGACCAGGCCGAAACTGACAATGAAGGAGGTGATCAGGGTCGTCGAGGCGAGGTGAAACTCCTCCGCCCCGATCAACGGCACCACTGTGCGCTCGATCCCGACCATGCCGCCGACAAAAGCATTGACCAGCACGAGCAGGGCGAACTGCGGCCAGTTCTCCTTGAGGCCGAGCTGGACCATGCGTTTTGGGCTTTCGCCGGGGGTGGCAATATCCGGCACGGTCACTCCGCCGGAACGGCAAGGCCGGCATTGATGGCCCTGAGCCGGGCAGCTTCGGGCGGAGGCGGCGGAATCTCGGCGATCATCTCGGCCACGAACGCCTCTTCGTCAGTGATCGCAAAGGCGGCGTTGTGGCGCTTCTCGAAGCCGATCGTCGACCACGGCTTGCCGCTCAGTCGCCGTCCGCAGACTGAGCCGGCATAGGCACCGGCCATGATCTCGACATGATCCGGCAGTGCTTTCAGCCGCGCGGCGCTGCGGAACAGATCGCGTGCGCCCTCCACGGCACTCGTGGCGAGTTCGGTGCGTCCGAGATCGCCCACCATCAGCGTGTGGCCGGTAAGGACAAACCAGGGCTCGTCCGTGCGCGTGTGGTCGGTGACGACCAGGCAAATGTGTTCGGGCGTGTGACCGGGTGTGTGCAGGACCTCGGCGGTGACATTGCCCAGCGGGAGCACCTCGCCGTCCGTTACCGCGCGGAACGGAAAGCCGACATCGGCCCTGGCGCCAAGCACGTAGTCCGCCCCCGTCGCCTTGGCGAGCTCTCGCCCTGCCGACAGATGATCGGCATGGACATGGGTATCGATCACGTAGTGGATCTGCATTCCGCCTTCTTCGGCGGCGCGCAGATAGGGCTCGATATCGCCGACAGCATCGACCACCGCACAGGTTGCCTTGCCGCCGCAGCCGAATAGATAGGAAATGCCAACCGGCTCGCGGTGGAGGAACTGGCGCAGGATCATGGGGTTGCACTCCTGGTTCGAGTCGCGTAAGATTCATTCAATCATTCTGCTGAATGTTCTCCTGAAACGAGGTGATGTCAAGCGATGGGTCCCAAGCAGACAATTTACGGGTATCTCGCGGAGGTGGCGCAGGCGCTTGGCCATGCGCACCGCCTTGAGTTGCTGGAACACCTCGCCCAGGGCGAGCGCAGCGTCGTGGAGTTGACCGCCCGGTCCGAGCTGACCTTCGCCAATACCTCGCGGCATTTGCAGATTCTGCGCCGGGCGCGGCTGGTGAATGCCGATCGCCGCGGCAAGCGGATTATCTACAGCCTCGCCGGTGCGAACGAGGTCACGGGACTCATTCACGCGCTCGGGCGCGTCGGGGAACGCAACGTCGCCGAGATCGACCGGGTGATGGCCGATTATTTTCGCGCACGCGATGCGCTCGAGGCAGTGTCACGCGAAGATCTGATCGCGCGGATGCAGGACGGGCTGGTAACGATTCTCGATGTCAGGCCGCGCGACGAATTCGAGGCAGGACACCTGCCGGGTGCGCTCAACATCCCGCTGTCCGAACTCGCTGACCGGCTAGCCGAACTGCCTGGTGCGCGCGAAGTGGTGGCCTATTGCCGCGGACCCTGGTGCGTCCTGTCCTTTGAGGCGGTCGCGGCGCTTCGCGAGCGGGGATTGCTATCCCGCCGCCTGGAGGACGGCTTTCCGGAATGGAAGGCAGCAGGCCTGCCGATCGAAGCCGTCCGCCGACCAGCATCCATATGACCGATGCCGGTGCTTCCATGGCTGAATGGACGCAGTGGCATCGGAGCATTGTGCAATTCACCGCCGCACCTATATCTATGTCGTGCGCCTCCAGCATCATGCTTGGGCGACACAAAGGAATCTCGCCATGAAATGCCCTGTCTGTGACAACGTCGAGCTGGTGCTGAGCGAACGGCAGAACGTCGAGATCGACTATTGCCCCAACTGCCGCGGTGTCTGGCTCGACCGCGGCGAACTCGACAAGATCATCGAAAAGAGCGCCTCGCAGCCGATGCCCAATCAACCGGCACCGGATCCTTATGCAGGCTATGGCAAGCCGGATCGCCACGGTGGCCACGGCAAGCAGGGTTTTCGCCGCAAATCCTGGCTATCGGAAATCTTCGACTAGGCCTTGGCTGCTGGCAAGCAGGGCTGCGGTAAAAAGCTGCGTCAGATCCTGCCGGGTCCCCACAGGATCAAGCCGGCCCCGGCGAGGCAGATCGAGCCGCCAAGAATATCCCAGTGGTCAGGGGCCACACCCTCGACCACCTTGAGCCAGACCAACGAGGCGACGATGTAGATGCCGCCATACGCGGCAAAGGTGCGCCCGGCCGCTTCGGCCTCGCTCAGCGCCAACATCCAGGCAAATATCGCAAGCGACACCATGCCGGGGATGAGCCAAAGCGGTGAGCGATCAAGCCGCAGCCATGCCCAGAAAGCAAAACAGCCGCCGATTTCAGCCAATGCAGCAACGAGAAAGAGAGCCAGTTGCTTCATGCTGAGTTCCATCTTCGCTGATCAACCGGAGCAAAAGGATCACCCTTGCGGCGCAGCCGCTTCCACTGGCCCGATCAGACCATGCGCGGCCAATCCGGATGAATGTCGTCGATCACGAAGGCATGGGTCCTGGATTGGCCGTGGTCGTGATGCTCTCGCAGATGGGTATGATCGGGCGGCAGGTCGTCATGGCTGTGCGCGAGCGCCTCGGGATCGAGCGAAGGCCAAAGCCATAGTGCGGTGACCGTTCCGATGCCCGCAACCAGCGCCAGCGCGCCAAATGCCGCGACCTGGCCGATGCCTGCCCCGATTTGTCCGGCAAGCGGATAGGTGATCAGCCAGCAGCCGTGGCTGAGGGCAAACTGTGCAGCGAAGACCGCAGGGCGGTCGTCGGCGTTGGCGGAGCGGCGGAGAAGGCGGCCCGCCGGCGTAACGCTCATCGAATAGGCGATGCCGAGGATGAACCAGCCGCCCAGCAGCAGCGGCCAATACTCTGTGCTTTTCCCGAACAGCGCCGTAATCGCCGCCATTGCCGCGAGGCCAGTGGTCAGCAGCGCCGCCGCACCAACCATCAAGGTCCGATCGCTGATCTTGTCCAGCAGGCGCGGAATGACAAACGCCGCAAGCATAGAGCCGAAGCCATAGGCCGCGAGAGTCAACGCCACTTCCCTTTGGCCCAAGCCGAGTCCGCCGCGCACGATGACGACGGTGTTGACGATCACCATCGAACTGGCTGCCGCCGAAGCCAGGCTGAGTGCGAGCAGCCCTTTGAGGCGCGGCGTCTTGAGGTAGATTCTGAGCCCCCGCGTGGTCTTGCTCCAGATGCCGCCAGCGCGCGGCTTGGCGGGCGAGCGCGGCAGGACGACCGAAATCACCAGCAGCGCCGAACAGATGAAACCGATGGAGGTCCCCGCGAACAGCCAGTGAAAGCTGATCACCGACAACAGGGCCGCCGCAAGGATCGGGCTGATCAGGCTTTCCATGTCATAGGCCAGCCGCGAGAGCGAAAGCGCGCGGGTGTAGTCGCCTTCGTCGGGAAGCACGTCGGGAATTGTCGCCTGGAACGTCGGGGTGAACGCGGCCGAGGCCGATTGCAGCACGAAGATCAGCACGTAGATTTGCCAGATTTGATCGACGAACGGGAGGCTGAGCGCAACGGCGGCGCGCACCAGATCCATCGCCACGAGGAAAGCCCGACGCGGCAGCCGGTCAGCGAAGGCACCGACCACTGGCGCAACACCGATATAGGCGACCATCTTGATCGCTAGCGCCGTCCCCAGCACGGCTCCGGCATTGCCCCCGGCGATGTCGAAGGCGAGCAGTCCAAGCGCGACGGTCGCCAGCCCCGTGCCGATTAGCGCGATTACCTGCGCTCCCAGGAGATGGCGATAGGTGCGATTGGCGAGGACAGATAACATGTCAACACACTTGCCCGCGCTACCGGGACCGGGCAAGCACAACCTCGGCCGGCCACATCCTTACCCGGACAAATTTCGTTAGTTCATCTGCAGCGGAAGACACGATGGGCGCAGGTTCGTCTATGCGTTGCTTGTTGGCGGCTTGTTCTTGCGAAACTCAATACTGCCAAGCAATGCGATCACGGCAATCGTCGCGAGACCAGCGCCGACAAGAAACGTCGAACGCGCGCCAGCCATGTCCCACAGCAGTCCTGCAAGGACGCTGGCGGCCAGCATCGCGACACCGCTGGCAAGGTTGAACAGCCCGAACGCCGACCCCCGCAATTCGGTCGGGGCGCGATCAGCCACAAGCTTGGCCATCAGCCCCTGCGTCAGCGCCATGTGAAGGCCCCACAGTGCAATCCCGGTGAACGCGCCAAACAGGCCGTGCCACAAGGCCAGCGCGAGATCGGCGAAGATCAATGCCACCAATCCCGACCCGAGCAGCATATGCGCCGGGTATCGGTCTGAGAGCACGCCTGCGGGATAGGCGCCGAGCGCATAGACGATATTCATCGCGATAAGGACGGCCGGCGCGAAGGTCAGCGGCAGCCCTTCGTCCGACGCCTTGAGGATCAAGAACGCCTCGCTGAACCGGGCCAGCGAGAACACGACACCGATCGCGACGACGACCCAGAATGATCGATCGAGCGTTCTGAGATCGGCAAGGGCAATCGGCGGTCGCGCGTTGCCGCGCGGTCGATGATCGCGCGGTTCCTTGACGGCAAGGATGACGCAGAGCACCGCAAGCACGCCCGGGATCACGGCGATCCAGAAGACCCGGCGCATGTCATTGGCAAATAGCGCCATCAGCACGATCGCCAGCAGCGGCCCGGCGATGGCCCCGACCGTGTCGAGCGACTGGCGCAGCCCGAAGGCTCGCCCGCGAATAGCCTCGGGCGTCACGTCGGCCACCAGCGCATCGCGCGGAGCCCCCCGCAGGCCTTTGCCGATCCGGTCGGCAAAGCGCGCACCGAGCACCACCGGCATCGACCCGGCCAGCGCGAACAGTGGCTTGGACAGCGCGCCTAGCCCGTAGCCGAGGAGGATCAGCGGCTTGCGGCGACCGATCCGGTCCGAGATGTAACCCGAAAATACCTTGCTGATCGAAGCAGTCGCCTCGGCGATCCCGTCGATCAGGCCGACTATCGCGACACTTACACCCAGCGTCGTCGTCAGGAACAAGGGCAGCAGCGCGTGAATGATTTCCGAAGACAGGTCCATGAGCAGGCTGACCAGACCCAGTGCCCAGACCGTGCGAGGAACGCTAGGCATCGCGGCGCGGACCCAGTGTTTCGATGATCTTGCAGTCGGCCACCGTATTGTGCCGGCAGCTTCCGATGACCCGTCGCAGTTCCCCGCGCATGGCGGTCAGGTCCGCAATCTTGCGTTCGACCTCGGCAAGATGCCCGCTTGCAATTGCATCGACCGCATCGCAGGGCTTGCCGCGATCGTCGGCCAGCGCGAGCAGGTCGCGCACGGCATCGAGGCTGAACCCGAGATCGCGCGAACGGCGGATGAATGACAGGCGCTGGAGGTGCTCGGGGCCATAACTGCGGTAATTGGCGTCGGTCCGGTCTGGTGGCGGAAGCAGCCCCGCTCTCTCGTAGAACCGGACGGTTTCCACTTTGGTCGCGGTCGCCCTGGCGAGTTCGCCGATTTTCATGGGGCGTTCCTTGAGCTGTCGTCCGACCAGGCGGCGTCGGTGCCGGCAAGTGCGTCGAGGATCGGGCAGCCTGTGAACGCGTCCCGATCGCAGGCGGCGATCGCGGCGGAAAGCGCCGCTTCCATGCGCTTCAGATCATCGAGCCGGGAGCGCACGGAACTCAGATTGGTCGATGCGAGCTGCCGTGCGTTCGAACATGAATTCCGGCTTGTCGCCGAATCGGAGGTGGAAAGTTCCAGCAGGGTGCGGATCTCGTCGATCGAAAACCCGACTCCGCGCGCGCGCTTGATGAACCGCAGGCGGGCGACATCGGCTTCGGCATAAACACGATATCGGCCGCGGCGCTCCGCACGGGGCATGAGCGCGATCCGCTCGTAATACCGGATCGTCTCGATGTTGCATCCGCACATCCGGGAGAGAGCGCCGATTGCGATTCCCGACTGAGTCACATTCCAGCTCCCCAAAATAGTTCTTGAGTCTGTAGCGACTACAGACGGTAGAGCAAAGTCTCGATTTGGCAAGGAGAAGGCCATGGGTGAATTGGATCGAACCGCGTCCGACAAGAACGAGCGGCGCAGCGCGCTGGTCTTGATAGTCGGCGGCGTAGCCTCGGCGTTTGGCGTCGCCGCTTGCTGCGCCCTGCCGATCCTGCTTGCAACGGCGGGGATCGGGACCGCCTGGCTGACAGGTATTGCAATGGTATCGTTGCCTTACCGAAACACGTTGATGATCGTCAGCCTGGTGTCGTTGCTTGTCTCGGCGGGGCTGTTGTGGCGCATTCAGCGTGGCGCCGGGCGCTGCGGCCCCGGCGCGGTCCGCACGCCGAAGTGGTTACGGCTGAGCCTGCTGGCAGGGCTGCTGATCGGCGCAGGCCTGCTCGTTGCGGGCTACATGTATGTCTGAGGCAGCGATTGTCCTTCAATCGACCTTGACCTGCCCCGATTGCGGCACGTCGAAGACCGAAACCATGCCGACCAATGCGTGCCGGTTCTTCTACGATTGCACCGGCTGCGGTGCGGTGCTGCGCCCCCTGCCAGGCGACTGCTGCGTGTTCTGTTCCTACGGCACGGTGAAATGCCCGCCGATCCAGCAGGGCGGCGACTGCACATCCTGCTGAACAATCGCGCTTGACCCTGTAGTTGCTACAGGGTGCATATGCAGGGCCGACTCGAATGTGTCGAGGAGGAACCTGGTGGCGGACAATTGCTGCGAAAGCGCCTGCGGAAGCAAGTCCGCGCTCAACGATCCGCGCTGGCGGCGGGCCTTGTGGATCGCACTGGGTGTCAATGCAGCGATGTTCGCGGTTGAATTTGTCGCCGGTTCGGCAGCGGATTCACGTTCGCTCCAGGCCGATGCGCTCGATTTTCTGGGGGACAGCGCCAACTACGCGATCAGCTTGACGGTTGCCGGCATGGCGCTGGTCTGGCGCGCTCGCTCCGCTCTCGTGAAGGGGTTGACGCTGCTGGCCTTCGGGGGATGGGTGCTGGCGACGGCAATCTTTGCCTTTTTGAATGGTGCTTCGCCCGAGCCCGAAACGATGGGAATTGTTGGAGCCATGGCGCTTGCGGCGAATGTTGGTGTAGCCTTGTTGCTCTATCGCTTTCGCAGCGGCGACGCGAACATGCGCTCGGTGTGGATCTGCTCGCGCAATGACGCCATCGGCAACATCGCAGTGATGATCGCGGCGCTCGGCGTGTTCCAGACCGGCAATGCCTGGCCCGATCTGTTTGTCGCGGGCGTGATGGCCATGCTGGCGATCAGCGGCGGCGTTCAGATAGTCCTGCACGCCCGCGAGGAACTTACGGTAGTTTCGGCATGATTTTTCTGATCACACCGCTCATCTTCGTCATGCATATCGCAGAAGAATGGCGCGGTTTTCCCGGATGGGCGACACGGCATTTCGGAACGACAAGTCGCGCCTGGTTCGTTTACTCGCACATGGCTCTGGTCGCGGCGACCGTCGTCGTCTGCTGGATGGCGACAGAAACTTCAAGTCGAACATGGACGATCTGGGCGGTCGCAGCGCAGTGGGGATTCTTCACAAATGCAATCTTCCATGTTGTGACGTGGCGGCTGTTTCGGGAGTATTCTCCGGGTGTGATAACTGCACTCGTCCTTTTTGTTCCGGCGACTGTCTGGCAGTTGTCCACGGTTTCGCTTGATTCTTCTGGGCTTGCGATCGCTATATTGCTTGGAAGTGTGATGGGCGGTTTGGCAGTTGCCAGTTTGTGGCTCGACTTCAACGTCGATTGGAAGTTTCGTCGGATACGGAAATCTGAGGCGTGAGCAAAGATTGGAGTCGCGCGACAAACTTCCTTTGCCGCACCGCAGCACTCATGCTAGTGGGCGAATAATGCGGGTTCGTTTCATTTCTTTGCTGCTGATTCTGGCCGCCCTGTTCGGCGGGGCGATTGCGCCCTCCGTTGCCCACGCGCAGGGCGATTCCGACGTGCATGTGACCAGCATTCTCGACTTTCACGAGGCCGATGCGACAACCGGAGATGACCAGCAGAAACCCGCCTCTGGGATGCCCGGCGAAACTGCGGCGCATCATCACTGCTCCGTTGGCCTGGCCGCTTCGGCTCCCGATATCTGTTTGGTGGATGCCTCCAGGCAAGCGATCCTCCCGCCCGCATCCACGCGGCTGCTCGTCTCGCACGTGCAGGCGCCGCCGACCCAGCCTCCCTCCGCCTGACCGACACGACTTCGCGGCGGATTTTCCCGCCAGCGAGAATCTGTCCGGTTAGGAGCTTTCTTTAATGTCATTGCGTAATCGAATTGCCGCATTTGCGGCGCTGGTAGCTGTTATTGCCGCCGGATGGTGGCTGCTGCGCCCCGCCTCGCCTGCATCCGAAACCGCCGCCGCAGAGCAGCAGGGGGACGCCAAGAAGCCCCTGACGCTCGCGGAGCTCGAACGCATGGGCGTCAAAACGGCGGCAGTGCAGGTCGCCACTGGCGTGCCGCTGGGCACCATGCCCGCGACGGTGTCACTTCCGCCTGAGGCGCGGGTGGCCGTCACTGCGTCATTTCCCGGCGCAATCCGGCAGGTGTTCGTAATCCCGGGACAGACCGTGACGCGGGGACAGCCGCTGGCAACGATGGTGAGCCGCGATGCCTTGCAGGTCGGCTCGAACCTGACCCGGGCCAAAGCGCAACTGGAATACAGCCGCGCCAATACCGCCCGGCTGCAGCAGCTGGCCGGCGAAGGCGTAATTGCCGGGGCACGCGTGCTCGAAGCGCAGGCTGCCGTTCGCCAGGTCGAGGCGGACGCCTCGGAGAATGCCCGCATTCTGAGCCTTTCGGGCGCAGGCGGCGGCGGTCTGATCACGCTGCGCGCACCGATCAGCGGCCGGGTTTCGACTGTTGCGGTGCAGACCGGCGGTCCGGTAGACAGTTCTGTCGCACCGTTCGTGATCGATGCCAGCAACGCCTACCAGCTCGACATCCAGGTGCCGGAACGGCTCGCCGGACTGGTCAAGCCGGGCATGACGGTAACCCTACCCGGAAACACAACCGGGCGCATTCTTTCGGTCGGTTCCGCGATCGATCCGGAGACCCGCAGTGTCCTGGTCAAGGCCAGTATCGGTGCAGCACCCGGCCTGATCGCGGGCAAGTCCGTGATGGCCTCGATCCTGGCCGATGCAGGCAACAACGCAATTGCGGTGCCGGCCAGTGCTGTGACCCGGCTTGACGGGGCGGACGTCGTTTTCATCAGAACCGCCAAAGGTTTTGAGAAACGTGTCGTCGCCGTCGGGGGCAGTGCGGAAGGCATCACGGTTATCGTCGAGGGCCTCGCCGCTGGCGAAGTGATCGCAATCTCGGGCCTGACCGAGATCAAAATGACGCTGGGCGGCGAATAGGCCATGCTGCGTCGTCTTGTCGAACTTTCGCTCTCGGCGCGGCTCGCCGTGCTGGGCTTTGCGCTCGCGCTGGCCGGTATCGGCGGCTGGTCCTTTCTCAATCTGCCGGTTGATGCCTTTCCGGACATTTCATCGACCCAGGTGAAAATCATCCTGAAGGCTCCCGGCATGACCCCCGAGGAGGTCGAAAGCCGGGTCATCACCCCGATCGAGATGGAGATGCTGGGGATCCCGAAGCAAAAAATCCTGCGCTCTATCGCCAAATACGGCATCGCCGACATCACCATCGATTTTCACGATGGCACCGACGTCTACTGGGCGCGCAGCCAGGTAAATGAACGCCTGACGAACATCATGGGTGATATGCCGCCATCGGTCGAAGGCGGGATGGCCCCGATCGCGACGCCGTTGACCGACGTTTACATGTTCACGATCGAAGGTCCGCAAAGCCTGGCCGAGAAGCGCCGCGCGCTCGACTGGACGATCCGGCCCGCGCTGCGCACCGTGCCCGGTGTCGCCGATGTCAACTCGCTCGGCGGGCGAGCCGAGACCTTCGAGGTCCGCCCCGATCCCAATCTGATGGCGGCGGCCGGCCTGACCTATGACGATATCAGTACAGCCATCGAGGCTGGCAACCGCAACGACGGTGCAGGTCGACTTTCGGTTGGCGACGAAGCGCTGATCGTGCGTGCCGTTGGTGCAATCAAGACCGAGGACGATCTCCGCTCGGTCGTGGTCAAGGCGCAGAAGGACGGCGTGCTGCGACTGAGCGATGTCGCGACGGTCGGCACCGGCAGTCTCACTCGCTACGGCGCGGTTACCCGCAACGGCAAAGGAGAAGCCGTTCAGGGCATCGTCATCGCCTTGAAGGGTTCCGACGCCAGCAAGGTAGTGGGCGAGGTCAAGGAGCGGGTCGCCGAGGTCCAGCGCAGTCTGCCCAACGGCATGACGATCAATGTCTTCTACGATCGTTCGGAACTGGTCGGCCGCGCTGTCGGGACGGTCGAGAAGGCCCTGTTCGAAGCGACCATTCTGGTGGTCATCCTGCTGCTGCTGTTCCTTGGCGATATCCGCGCTTCGCTGATCGTTGCCGCAGCCCTGCCGATGGCCACCCTGGTGACCTTCATCCTGATGAAGCAGTTTGGAATGTCGGCCAATCTGATGAGCCTGGGCGGGCTCGCAATCGCCATCGGGATGCTGGTGGACGGCGCGGTGGTGGTGATCGAAAACGTCGTCGAGCGATTGTCTGATCCGGCCCATGCCCATGCGAGCAAGCTCAACCGGGTGCTGGTGGCGACCAGCGAAGTCGTCGTGCCGGTCGCCTCGGGGCTGCTGATCATCGCACTGGTGTTCCTGCCGCTGCTCACGCTCGAAGGGCTTGAAGGCAAGCTGTTTGGACCCGTGGCTATGACCATCGTGCTGGCCCTGGCCAGTTCGCTCGTGCTTGCATTGACGCTGGTTCCCGTGCTCGCGTCCTATGGCCTCAAGGCCGACGGCGATCACCAGGAGCCCTGGCTGATGCGGCAGCTTTCGCCGCGCTACCACCGCCTGCTCGACTGGGCGTTTGCCCGCAAAACGGTGGTTTACAGCTCCGCTGGAGCCGCCTTGCTGGTCGCGGTCGTGGCCTATTCGTTCGTCGGCAAAACCTTCCTGCCGACCATGGACGAAGGCGCGGTGCTGCTGCAGATCGAAAAGCAGCCGAGCATCAGCCTCCAACACAGCCTTGAAGGCGATCTCCGCGCCCAGAAGTTGCTGATGGCCAAAGTGCCGGAAATCCTTGAAATCGTTGCCCGGGTCGGCAGCGACGAACTCGGGCTCGATCCGATGTCGCTCAACGATACCGATACCTTCCTGCGTCTCAAACCACGCAATGAATGGCGGGTCCAGGACAAGGACTGGCTGATCGAACAAATCCGGCTGACAATGGAGGAGCTACCCGGATTCAACCACGCCTTCACTCAGCCGATCGAAATGCGCGTGTCCGAAATGCTCACCGGCTCGCGCGGAGATCTGGCGATCAAGCTGTTCGGCCCCGATCTCAAGGTGCTGGGCGAAATGGCGGCCAGGATCGATGGACGGCTGCGCAAGATCAGGGGCGCGACCGAAGTCATTACAGTTGCGGACGACAGCGTCGACTATCTGCAACTGGATGTAAACCGGCTGGCAGCCGGGCGCGCCGGTATGCCCGTCCAGAGCCTGCAGGACGCCTTGCGGGCGCAGGTCGAAGGCGTGCGTGCCGGCGTGGTGGCAGATGGCATGCGCCGCGTCCCGATCATCATTCGCGGCGATCCTGCTTTGGCGAGCGATCCCACGCTGTTCACCGGTCAGACGATCCTCAGTCCCAGCGGGATGAGTGTCCGGGTCAGCGATGTTGCGCGGGTCACCCGGACCGAGGGGCCGGTTAAGCTCGAGCATGAGAACGGCTCGCGCTTTGCACTGATCCAGGCCTTCGTGTCGGGCCGCGATCTGGTTGGTTTCGTCGATGAGGCCAAGGCCGATCTCGCCAAGAACGTGCCGCTGCCGGCCGGATACCGGCTCGAATGGGGCGGTCAGTTCGAGAATCAGCAGCGCGCCTCGGCCCGGTTGACGGTCGTGCTGCCGATCGCCCTGATCCTGATCTTCATCGTGCTCTATGTCACGCTGCGGTCAGTCCGGGCTTCGCTGCTGATCATCGCCAACATTCCGTTCGCGGTTGTCGGCGGCATCGTCGCCTTGCTCGTCACCGGGGAATACCTCTCGGTGCCCGCCTCGGTCGGCTTCATCGCGCTGCTTGGCATCGCGGTGCTCAACGGGCTGGTGATGGTGTCCTACTTCCGGCAATTGCGCGAAAGCGGACTCAGCATGGCCGAGGCAGTCAGGCGCGGTGCGGAGCGACGTTTGCGACCGGTGCTGATGACAGCGGCGATCACCGGCTTTGGCCTCGTGCCCCTGCTGTTCGCCACCGGTCCCGGCTCCGAAATCCAGAAGCCGCTTGCCATCGTCGTGATCGGCGGCCTGATCACATCAACCCTGTTGACCCTGGTGCTGCTGCCGATGCTCTACGCGCGGTTCGGCGAGTCCCGCGCCGAGCGCGAGGCCCAGGGCGACGACGAGGGATATCCCGCATGAAACGCTATCTGATCCTGTCCACACTGCTGCTGTCCGGAGCGGCGTTCGCCAATGAAGTCACCACACTGTTGCCCGCAGAAGTCGTTGAACGTGCGGTCGAGGAGCATCCTCTGGTCCAAGCGGGGATTGCCCGCGGCGACGCGGCGCGCGGGGCAGCCCGGGGCCAGCGTGTCGGCCCCTACGAGTTCACCGTCGGCGGATCCTATGTAAAGCGCAGGGTCGATCGCGAGGGCGAATTCAACGAATACGATTTGTCGCTCCAGCGGGGCTTTCGATTGCCAGGCAAGGCCGCGCTCGACCGCCGGGCAGGCGAGTTCGGGATTGTGGCTGCGGACTTCCGGATTGCCGGAGCCCGTCATGGCGCGGTGCTGTTGCTTAACGACATCTGGTGGGACTGGCTGGCGGCAGGCGCAGAAGTGAAAGCCAATGAAGCCGCGGTGGCTAACCTGTCCGCCGACCTGGCTTCGGTCGAACGCCGCGTTGCCCTGCAGGACGCCGCACCGGTCGATGCCGATCGGGCCCGAGCGGCACTGGCAACGGCGCGCGTGGCGCTCGACCAAAGCCGGTCGCGCGCGCAAATCGCGCGCTCGCGTCTGGAGGTGCAGTTCCCGTCGCTTCCGCTGCCCGCCGAGGTACCGGACCTGCCGGACCCGGTGATGCCGCCGATCATGCTCGACATCCTGCGCGATCAGGCGCTTGCCCAGGATCATGGCATGGCGATTGCGCGGGCCGAAGCCGATCGGCAAACCATCCTGGCCGAGCGCGCGCGCCGCGACCGGATTGCCGACCCGACGCTCGGCGTGCGCCTGTTCAGCGAGCGCGGCGGAGCCGAACGCGGCATCGGGGTTGTTGCATCGGTCCCGATTGGCGGCGCGAGACGGTCTGCCTATGCCAGTCAGGCCAATGCCGAAGCACGCGCCGCAACCGCCGAGTTCGTTGCAGCGCGCTTTACGGCCGAGGAAGCCGCTGCCACCAACTTTGCCCAGGCGATCAACAGCTGGACGGCATGGCAGCGCAGTGTCGATGCCAGGACCAGTAGCGAACAGGCTGCCTACCGTTTGCGCCAGGGCTACCGGCTCGGCGGCGTGGATCTTACCGACCTGCTCTACGCCGAACGTCAGGCGCAGGATGCCTTGAAAGCGGAAACCGCCGCGCGGGCCGAGGCATCGCGGGCCATTTCGCGTCTGCGGATCAATGCCCATGACCTTTGGTACGCCGGGCACCGGACGGAGGGACCGTGATGGTCGAGAATGACAAGCCTTATCTGCCAGTGCTTTGGCCTTTCTTCGCCTTAGCAATCTTCCTCTTCGCAGGAATCGGTGATGCCTTTGCCCACGGCGTGGCGCAGGGTGATCAGGGCTATGTTCAGGAAGTCAGCGGCGTGCAGTTCATGCCGTTCCTATATCTGGGCGCGAAGCATATGGTCACCGGTTATGACCATCTGTTGTTCCTGTTCGGCGTCATCTTCTTCCTCTACCGGATTAAGGATATCGGCCTCTACGTAACTCTGTTTGCCATTGGCCATTCGACGACAATGCTGTTCGGTGTGCTCACGGGTATCAGCGCCAATGCCTATATCATCGACGCGATCATCGGCCTGTCGGTGGTTTACAAGGCGCTCGACAATTTGGGCGCATACCGGCGCTGGTTTGGGGTGCAGCCGAATACCAAGGCCGCTACGCTGATCTTCGGTCTGTTCCACGGCTTTGGCCTCGCGACGAAGATTCAGGAGTTTGAACTGTCACCAGACGGGCTGCTGGCCAACCTTATTGCGTTCAACATCGGCGTCGAGATCGGCCAGTTGCTGGCGCTTTCGGCCATCCTCATCATGATGGGCTATTGGCGCAAAAGCCGCAGCTTCGCGCGCCATGCCTTTGCGGTCAACGTGTTGCTGATGGGGGCCGGATTTCTGCTGGTGGGCTATCAATTCACCGGACTGATTGTTGCTTAAGGAGTTATTCCGATGTTCAATTCCCAACTTCCCAGCATGTCGGAACTACCGACAACTCGGCAGCTTGTCGGCTCGACGTTGCTCGCCTTGGGCGGCGCGGCGGCGATCCTCGTTGCCTTCGTGATGCCGTCGGAATATGGGATCGACCCTACCGGTATCGGCCGTGTCCTCGGCCTGACCGAGATGGGGGAAATCAAGGCACAGTTGGCTGAAGAGGCTGCCGCCGACCAGGCTGCCGATGACGGTTCGATCGCTTCCCCGGCCCAACCAGCCCAGCCCGCCGCCGTCCGCAGCGACCGTATGGAAGTCACGCTCGCGCCCGGGGAAGCCGCCGAAATCAAGCTCAGCGCGGCAAAAGGTGCCAGCGCAACCTTCGATTGGGCCGTCACCGGAGGTCAAGTAAACTACGACACCCATGGAGACCCGGTTGTGAAACGCAAGGGCTTCTATCACGGTTACGGCAAGGGCAAGGCTTCGACCGGCGAGAAAGGGACGCTGGTCGCAGCATTCGACGGAACACACGGCTGGTATTGGCGAAATCGATCGGATGGGGCGGTGACTGTCGTGCTCAGAACCACTGGCAGCTACACTTCCATCAAGCGTGTCGTGTAAGTTCTTGGCTTGGCAGGAGAGGGCTATGATCTGATCGTTGATCGCTTCGGTCATTGGGCGACGGCTTCGACTGCGGCTACCGGTGAAGAACGAGCAGTCCCGGATCCGATGAAAGCCAACGGGTTGAAACGGCTTATGATCGGCAAGCGCAACCCTGACGAGTTGGTCACAAAGAACGATCGCGGCGTGACACGCATTTTCCATCGGTGACCCGCAGGCACATTGAACGGCCCCGCAGGTCAGGAAGGGCATTGACGATGAGCGACTCAGGCAGGCACGGGCATACCGCGCAAAGTGCAAGCAGAACCTTGTTCGAAAGTGACGGACTGCGGACATTCGCATTGGCATGTTTGTGCGCGGCGGCGGCGTATAGTGCCGCCCGGTTCTTCCCTGAATATGCCGGAATCGCTTATGGTTTGGGTTCGTCCATTGCGGTCATGCCGTTCGCGCTGTCGGCTGCGCGCAAGGCAATGCGCCGACAGCCATTCAGCATCGAAACGCTGGTCACAATAGCAGTCCTGGGTGCCCTGCCGATTGGTGCCGGTGCCGAGGCGGTTGTCGTGGTTGCGCTGTTCTCGCTGGGCGAGTTGCTTGAAGGGTTCGCCGCTGCCCGGGCCAGTTCCGGCCTGCGTGCGCTTGCCAAACTACTGCCGTCCCAGGCTGTCATCGATGACAATGGCACCCGCAAGACGATCGACGCGGCGGATCTTCGCCTCGGCATGATCCTGCTGGTGTCCGCTGGGGACAGACTGGCTGCCGACGGCAGGATCGTTGCAGGATCTTCCGAGCTTGATGAGGCTGCCATAACTGGTGAATCCCTCCCTGTGTCGAAAACAGAGGGCAGCGACGTTTTTGCTGGCAGCATCAATGGCGATGGCAGCCTACGGGTGGAAGTGACAAAGGATTCGGCCAATAGCGTTGTCGCTCGGATCGGCGATCTTGTGGCGGAAGCGCAGGCGACAACCGCGCCCACAGCGCGATTTATCGACAGCTTCAGCAGTTGGTACACGCCGGCGGCAATCGTGATCGCTGCCTTGATAGCGATTGTGCCGCCCTTGGCATTCGGTGGTGTCTGGTCGGTCTGGATTTACCGCGCGCTAACCGTTTTGCTGATCGCCTGTCCTTGCGCACTCGTGCTTTCGACACCCGCCGCAATTGCAACCGGAATCGCCACTGCGGCTCGATATGGCATTCTCATCAAGAGCGGCGCGGCTCTCGAAATGCTAGGTCGCATCGGCATCGCCGCCTTCGACAAGACAGGCACGCTCACGCTTGGACACCCGGTGGTGACTGATGTTGACGGCGAAAATGTTGACTGGTTGCAACAGGTGGCCGCCGTCGAAAGCGGGCTTTCTCATCCGGTCGCACGGGCAATTGTCGCAGAAGCGCAAAAGCGCGGCATCGTCATATCCGCTGCAAGCGATGTCCGTGTCCGGCAAGGCGAAGGAGTCGAGGGCATCGTTGATGGGCAGCGCGTGGCAATTTTGAGCCCGCGCGCTGCGACCGGGATTGATGGAGCGATGGCTGCGCGGATTGATGCGCGCGAGCGCGAAGGCAAGACGGTCGCGGTGGTGCTTGTCAACGGTCAGGTCATGGGATTCCTCGCCAGCCGTGATGAAGCCCGCGCCGACGCGGCACCCGCCATCGCTGCACTAACCAGCCTTCGGATCCGCACCTTGATGCTAAGCGGTGACAATCAACGGACGGCGGAGGCCATCGCATCGCCGCTGGGCATGCAGGCCGAGGGTGAACTCATGCCCGCCGACAAACTCGCGCGGATCGATGCACTCAAGGCTGAAGCGCCCGTTTTGATGGTGGGAGACGGCGTGAACGACGCGCCCGCACTCGCGAAGGCTTCGATCGGCCTGGCCATGGGCGGGGGCACCGATGTCGCCATTGAAACAGCCGATGTTGGCTTGATGCGGGACCGGTTGCTGGCAGTTCCCGACACAATCCGCCTTGCACGATCAACCCACAGGACGATCGTCGTCAACATCGTCATCGCCGTGGGATTGAAGCTTGTTTTTCTGGTTCTGGCGGTGTTCGGCATGACCAATCTGTGGACCGCGATCATCGCAGATACAGGCGCTACAATTTTCGTGACCTTGAACGCGCTCCTGTTGTTCTGGACATTCAAACCGCAGTCTGAAACGACAAGCACGCCCGCAACAGGAGGGACCTGACATGGCCGCGGGACACAATCATGGTGATCAGGGCCACGGGACCCCGGGCCACAATCACGGCGCAGGCGCCAGCACCAAGCGGCTCGCGATTGCGCTCGGGCTAACTGCAACATTCCTGATCGCCGAACTGGTCGGTGCGTTCGTGTTTGGCAGCCTCGCGCTGCTCTCCGACGCGGCGCACATGTTTACCGACAGTGCTGCGCTCGCAATCGCGCTTGCGGCGGTGAAAATCGGCCAGCGCGCGCCGGACGACAAACGCACCTTCGGTTATCGCCGCTTCGAGATCCTCGCTGCCGCGTTCAACGCGATCCTGCTGTTCGCAGTTGCCGGTTACATTCTGATTGAAGGCATCGGGCGCTTCTTCGAGCCGCAGCCGGTAGAATCGGTGGGAATGCTGATCGTCGCCAGCATCGGCCTGATCGTGAACCTGATTTCCATGCGCATCCTCAGCAGCGGCAAGGATGACAGCCTCAACGTCAAAGGGGCCTATCTCGAAGTCTGGGCCGACATGCTGGGTTCGCTTGGCGTGATCGGTGCGGCCATCGCGATCTACTTCACGAAGCTCAACTGGATCGACCCCGTTGTCGCCATCGCCATCGGGCTGTGGGTTCTGCCGCGCACCTGGACGCTTCTGAGCGATACGACCCATATCCTCCTTCAAGGCGTCCCGCGTGGGTTCGACTTGAAGGCTATCCGCGCGGCGATGGACGATGTTGCAGGCGTGGCCGGCGTTCACGACCTGCACCTTTGGTCAGTAGCGGGGGACGACGCGAGCTTGACCGCACATGTTGCGGTGGCGGATGCCGGGGACGCCGAAGCAACCCGCCGCGCGCTGACCGAAATGCTCGAGGCGCGCTTCAACATCCATCACGCTACGATCCAGACCGAGACCGAGCCGTGCGGGGATGAGGAGAGCCTGCACACATGAGGTGCGATCAGGCCGCGCTTCGAAAAGCGGGATGGGGCATGATGACGACAGACTTTACCTGCTGTTCAGTCCGGCCTTGACGGCCGTAGAAACCAGCCCAGGCGCGAGAAACGCATGAAGTCCGGTCGCGCCGGCTCCAATCCACGAACTTCGAACTGAGGTCGCCACCGCCAACTCTGCCCGCCGGGCGCTAAGCACACAGCCGCTTTCGCAACATCGATTTTCTGAGACAGCCATTTATTCCGCATCGACCCGATGGTGGCCCGCGCGCTGTGGCATGAGCAGCAGTACGAGCACCATCGCAGCGGCAAGGATCGAAACGATAAGCGGACGGCTCAACGCGAGTCCTCCAAGTTCGCCAGACTTGTCGAAAAAGTTGCCGACCACTGCGCCCAATGGTCTCGTCATGATGAAGGCGGCCCAAAAAAGAATGACGCCATCTACGGCGCGCCGCAGATGCAGGGCGAAGGTAACGAGGATCACTGCGCCGAAGATGACTGCCGACCCAGCATAGCCAAACCCGGCAGTGTCAGCGAACCAATCGCCAAGGGCAGTACCGAGTGTCTGGGAAAAGGTGATCGTGATCCAGTAAAAGCTTTCGGTTTGCCGATCGGCGATTCGGTCTGCCGAGACCTGCCCCAAGACGGCTCGCCAGCTGAACAGCGTCAAAAGGACGAGTGCGAGCAAGAGAAGCGAGCCGCCCGTGTAGCCTATGCCAAGCGATCTCGTACAGTAGTCCGCCAGCGTCGTACCCGCAGTTGTGGATGCGACAATGGTTGCCCAATACAGACTTGCCCTGAAACGCCGCGCCATGGTTTGAATGACGGCGAGTCCGATGAAGAGCACCGCGAGGATTGCTGTTGCGGCAAGGTATCCGAGGCCCATGTTCATGCTGAGAAGATTGCCGCCGACCTCGCCCAAAGTCGTGGCGAGAACCTTGACGATCCAGAACGCAGCCGTTGCTGCCGGTACCTTGCTAGCGGCGTTTCTCAAATCTTCTGTCATGCGAACAGCCTTGGATCACTGCTCCCGAGGCGCCTCGGAGTGACTTGCCAGAATGCGCCGAGGCGGATGCGTATCTGCATTTTAGGCTGTCTGATCTTTGGCGGACGGGGCGGCTCTTTGCCTGACCATCAGGATCAGGCCCCCAATGGCAAGGCCCAGCACCAGCGATGCCCCGACCCGGCTCAATTCCAGTCCACCCTTCGACATGGGCTTGTCGAGAAAGTCGCCAACCACAGCCCCCAGCGGACGGGTGAGAATGAACGCTGCCCAGAACAGCGCGACATGACTGATCCGGGTTCGCCAGTATGCCAGCGCAATCAGCGCCAATAGCGAACCGAAGATCACGGCTGATCCCAGATAGCCAAGCGGGCCATCGGCGATCCAGTCGCCCAATGCGGTGCCCAGCGTCTGGGAGAAGGTGATGGTCAACCAGTAATAGAGTTCGGCCTTTGGCTCATGCACCGAGCTGACCGAAATCGTCCCCAGCGCCCGGTGCCAGACGAACAAGGACAGCAACACCGCGCTGAGCAACAGAACGGACCCGCCCGGATAGCCAATGCCCAGCGAGCGGGTGGCGAAGTCCGCCATTGTCGTCCCTGCGGTGGTCGATGCGATGATCGTCGCCCAGTAGAGCCAAGGATTGAAGTGCTTTGCGCGGATTTGCACGAATACCAGCACCGCCAGCAAGCATGCGAAGACTGCTGTGCCGATCAGATAGCCGCCTTGCCAGAACGATGTTGGCGCAGCGGAGGTAGTCTCGCCCAGCCAGGACATCGAGACAGTGTCACCGGCGGTCTCGCCAAACGTGGTCGCCAGAATCTTGATGATCCAGAAGCCCAGCGTCACCGCCGGAACTTTGGTCAATACAGCCTTCAAATCTTCGGTCATGGTCTCGCTTCCGTCTGGAATGACAATCGAGATCGCTGCTAGGACACCTTCACTGACCTAACTATAAGCAGGTGCTTAGATTCACCCACATAAGCGGAAGTCCAATGCACCGATCCGGCATCAGCGAGACCAGCATTCTGGCAAAAATAGCAGATAAACGAGTGGCATTCCCTGTGACGATCATGGCCTTGCAAGCGGTCGGGGCGGTCTTTTTCGTGGTGGACAGCATTGAGGACCAGATCGCAGGAACAAGGCGGGGTTTCAGTTTCGACGCGGCGATGGAACTTGTCATCGCCCTGGCCCTGCTGGGCGGCATTATCCTCAGCGCACGTTATGTCGCGCGACTGATCCGGGATTTTCGCTGGCAGGAGCAATCGCTTGCACTCGCGAAAGGGGCGATCAGCGAACACATTGCCCTGCGTTTCCAGGAATGGCGATTGACGCCGGGCGAGGCCGAAGTGGCCTTGTTTGCATTGAAGGGCTGCGACGTTGCGGAGATAGCCCAGCTGCGCGGCGCAGCAGCGGGGACGATCCGGTCCCAGTTGAGTCAGGTTTACGCAAAGGCCGGTGTCACCACTCAGGCCATGCTGGTTGCCCTGTTCATTGACGACCTGATCGACATCGCGCCTAGCAGCCAGGCGAACAACTATCACCCATCCGGAGGTCAACACGTTCTGGGCCCGTCAGTGAAACGCTTGACCCTACGGTTTTAGGCAACCGCGAGCGCATCGTCCGGCCGTCTTCAACATCGCGGCTGAGCGTGGACGCTGCAGTCCGTTTACTCTCAGGCCGCTTTGAAGGTAAGCGCTTTGAATTGGACGCCAAGCCGCCTGCTGACCATTCCAAAAATTGCGGCGAGGTTGTCCATGCTCGGATTGCCTTTTTCCGAGAGCATCCGGTGCAGGCTCTTGCTGGGTCGATTGGTTTCGACCGCCAGATCCTCGAACCCGACTGAAGCATTGACCAGGTCGCGCAGGATCAGACGCGCGACATGCGGCTCGCCGTTGAGGAACGCAGTCGCCGCTTCGTCGAGCATGGCCTTGGCAAAGGCGGGATCACGCGCGGCGCGCTCCTTTACCGCAAACGCTACTGGGGGCAACGCTTCTGGCAACACCGATGACGTGATCCAGAATTATCTCAACCAACATACCGCCAAGGATGGCTTCAGCCCCTCCACATGATCCTACCGGCGTCAGCCGGTAAGTCATTCAGTTCTGTAAAAACAGTATATTAGCGTAGTTCAAGAAGCAGTAGCGCACCCTGGCGAAAACAACCTTTAAGGGCTCCGAAGGCAGAGGCCACAGGTTCGAATCCTGTCGGGTGCGCCAAAAGGGCGGTCCTCGTAAGAGGGCCGCCCTTTTTGCTATTCCCAGCCCCGCTCCAGAAACCGCACCGCGCAGCCGGCCAGCAGCGCCGCGCCGTGGGGCAGGGCGGCTTCATCGACCATCATGCGCGGGCTGTGGATCGAAGGGCACTTGTGCCAGTCGACCCCTTCGTGGGCGACGCCCAGGAAGAACATTGCGCCGGGCACTTTTTCCAGCACATAGGAGAAATCTTCAGCGCCCATGATCGGCTGGTCGAGCCGCTTGAACGCGGCCTCGCCGAACAGTTCGTGCGCCACCGCTTCGCCCAGGTCGACTGCCCGGGGATCGCAATTGGTGACCGGAAAGCCGGGCGTGATCGTGACGCGGGCAGAGGCCCCGTGCGCGGCGGCGATCCCCGTGGCGAGCTGTTCCAGTGCGGCATGAAGCTTGGCGCGGTGGCGCGGCGACAGGGTGCGCAGCGTGCCTTTGAGCGTCGCGAAATCGGCGATCACATTGTGCGCGGTGCCGCCCTCGATCTGCGCGACCGTGGCGATCACCGGGTCATGCGCGTCGAACTGGCGCGCGACCAGCGCCTGCAGCGCGGTGACCACTTCGCAGGCCACGGGTACCGGATCGAGCCCCTGGTGCGGCATCGCCCCGTGCGCGCCGCGGCCCTCGATCACGATTGTGAACTGGTCGGCCGAGGCCAGGAGCGCGCCAGTGCGGCCCGCGACCAGCCCGTGCTTGGCATTGGGCATCACGTGGAGCGCGAAAGCGGCTTCGGGGAGCGGATCGAGCAGGCCGTCTTCGAGCATGAATTTGGCCCCGTGAAAGCCTTCCTCGCCGGGCTGGAACATGAAGCGCACTTCGCCCTTCAGTTCAGCCTGGCGTTCGCACAGCATCCGCACTGCGCCTGCCAGCATCGCGGTGTGTGCATCGTGCCCGCAGGCGTGCATGGTGCCAGGAACGGTTGAGGCGAAGTCCAGCCCGGTTTCCTCAGGCATCGGCAATGCGTCCATATCGCCGCGCAGCAGCACCGTGCGGCCGGGACCTGCACCGCCTTTCAGCGTCGCGACCAGGCCGGTGGTCGAGGGCCCCTCGCGCCATTCCAGCGGGAGCCCGGCCAAGGCGGCGCGGACCTTGTCGCGGGTCTTGGGGGTTTCGAGGCCGAGTTCGGGTTCCATATGGATCGCGCGGCGCAGCGCGACGATCTCTCCGGCGATCCCGCGGGCCTGTTCAAGCAAGTCCTGGTGCAGCATGTCAGGCTCCGATTGCGGCGGCGATCCGCCGGGCGGCAGCATTGTGCATCTGGACCGAGAGCGCAAGCAGCACGCCCAGCACGAGCACCTGGTACAGCAGGTACCACAGCGGCGAGGCCAGCAGCACCATCGACAGTCCCAGCAACACCGCGCGGGGGTTGGGGCCCAGCACTTTGGTCATGAACAGCAGCGGCGGCGATTCGGCGCGCACGGCCTGGGCGATCGCGGCCAGCCGGTCCGGCTTGCCTTGCGCTGCG
>JAGXTB010000122.1 GCA_018334165.1 Sphingomonadales bacterium
CTTGTCGCGGGCGAGCAGGAACCCGCCAATTGCCGGACCCAGCACCGCTGCGCTTTGCCATGCGACCGAGGAGATTGCGATCGCCTTGGGCAGCAGTTCGGCCGGTACCACATTGGGCGTGATCGCGCTGATCGCCGGGCCGATGAACACTCGCGCCGCGCCATAGGCGGCCGCCATCACGAACAGCAGTGGCAGGGTCAGGAAACCCTCGGCATTGGCAAGAGCCAGGAAGGCGGCAATTGCCAGATCGGCCAGACAGGCGGCGGCGGCCAGATAGCGTCGGTCCATCCGGTCGGCCAGGACCCCGGCCAGCGGGGTCAGCAGCATGAAGGGAATGAACTGGACCAGCCCCAGCACGCCGATCATGAACGAAGCCTCGGCCTCGCTCATCGCGTAGTTGCCCCGGGCAAGCTGGTAGGTCTGCGCGCCGATCACCACCACCATCGCGGTGGTCGCGATCGTGTTGATGAACCGCGCCAGCCAGATCAGCCGGTAGTCTCGGACTTGCAGGGGGTGGGTGGGTGCCTTCACCAGGTCCGAATGGCAGCGCGGCGCGCGCTTGCCAAGCGGTCAGATGCTTTGGCGGTTGATACCGGGGCTTTTAGCGCAGTCGAAATGTGCGACTTTCCCTAACGCCCGTTCGCATCGAGCGAAGTCGAGATGCCGCGCGCGGTGCCTCGACTTCGCTCGACACGAACGGAGGTAGAGTTCAATTCTGAAGTGCGGGATTGTTAGCGCGAACGGCGCAGGCGCGGATTGGGCTGGAGCGCGTCGATCATCCGCATGAAATCGTCGAAGCGGACGATCCGTTCGAACTGGAAACCGGCGCGGCCTTCGGCGGCCCAGATCAGGTGCGCCTCGATCCGGCCGATCTCGGGCAGGCGGATCACGATCCGCTCGCCGCGGCTCAGCTCAAGCTCGCCCTCGGTCATGAAACCGTGCGCGGAGATGTTGACCACGTGCATGTGCACGTCGCCCAGGCGGCGGTGTTCGCCGATCACCTTGTGGTCTACCGGGTGCCGCGCTGCGCGCCGCAAGTCGGTTACCGTCAGTTGAGCTCCTGCGCCCATCGCCTTGCTGCCTCCAATGTTCATTTACAGCGTCAGCCATAATGCGAACCAAAGGCAAAGATTGGGTAAAGAGCGGCAAGAAACTGCCGTCAGACCGGCCGGACTATGCCGTGTTTCTTCTTGCCCGAAGACAAGCGCTGCTCGATTCCGCCTTGAATATGATGCGCTTCGTTGGTTACCGGCGCGTTATCCAATTTGGCCCCGCCACCGGCAATCAGCCGCTTGGCTTCGCCCCGACTGGCGGCGAATCCGATCCCGACGAGGGCATCGACGATCCCGATTCCCTCTGCGGGCAGCGCCAGGACCGGCAAATCCTCGCCCAAGCCGCCGCCTGCGAAAGTTGCTGCGGCAGTTGATTCGGCGGCCTTTGCCGCTTCCTCGCCGCGGCACAGGCGGGTGACTTCATTGGCGAGGACGATCTTGGCGGCGTTGATCTCGCTGCCCTCGAGCGCTTCGAGCCGGGCAATTTCGTCCAGCGGCAGGTCGGTGAACAGCCGCAGGAACTTGCCGACATCGCGGTCGTCGGAATTGCGCCAGTACTGCCAGAAGTCATAGCTGGGCAGGGCATCTTCGTTGAGCCAGACCGCGCCGGCGGCACTCTTGCCCATCTTGGCCCCGTCGGCGGTGGTCAGCAGCGGGGTGGTGACGCCGAACACTTCGACCCCGTCCATCCGCCGCGCCAGCTCAATTCCGTTGACGATATTGCCCCACTGATCGCTGCCACCCATCTGCAGGCGCACACCCATGGCCTTCTCCAGGTGCCGGAAATCGTAGCCCTGGAGGATCATGTAGTTGAATTCGAGGAAGGTCATCGGCTGTTCGCGTTCCAGCCGCAACCGCACCGAATCGAACGTCAGCATCCGGTTGACGGTGAAATGCGTGCCGACTTCCTGCAGCAGCTCGATATAGCCCAGCTGGCCCAGCCAATCGTGGTTGTTGACCATCACCGCGTCGGTCGGGCCATCGCCAAAAGTCAGATAGCGTTCGAACACCGTGCGGATCGAGGCGATGTTGGCGTCGATCACTGCGTCGGTCAGCATCTTGCGGCTTTCATCGCGACCGGTGGGATCGCCAATCCGCGTGGTCCCGCCGCCCATCAGCACCACCGGCTTGTGCCCGGCCTGCTGCAAGCGCCGCAGCAGCATGATCTGCACCAGCGAACCTACATGCAGCGATGGCGCGGTGGCATCGAAGCCGATATAGCCAGGCACAACCTGCTTGTTCGCAAGGGCATCGAGGCCCTCGGCATCGGTCAGCTGGTGAATGTAGCCGCGTTCGTCGAGCAGGCGGAGCAGGGTTGAGGTGTATGACATGGCGCGCGGTCGGTAAGGGAAAAGCAGTCCTTCGACAAGCTCAGGAGAGACGGGGAAGCGTGAAAGCTGCGAGTCCCATCCCCAGCCTAACCCCAAACCCGACTATGCTGAGCTTGTCGAAGCACTGTCCTTCCTTTAGCCCCAAGTCATGCCTTTCTGGACCTACATGCTCCATTGCCACGGCGGCTATTTCTACGTTGGCCAAACCGACGAGCTCGAACACCGGATCGCCCAACACAAGAAGGGCCTGATCGCTGGCTTCACCGCCGATCACCAGCCCGTCGAGCACGTGTGGTCGCAGGATTTCCCGACCCGTGAGGAGGCCAAGGCTGCTGAACGCCAGATCAAGGGCTGGTCACGGGCGAAGAAACTGGCTCTTATCCGGGGGGATTGGGGGCGGATCTCGGTGCTGGCCAAAAAGAAGGACGGTCCTTCGACAAGCTCAGGATGGTCGGGGGAGGGGGAGAGATCTGCTTCATCTTCACCGCTTACCCCCAAATCCGTCTATGCTGAGCTTGTCGAAGCACTGCCCTTTTCTTTGCAACCCCATCCGCAAACACCATCGTCGCGGGTGCAAGCTGTGACTGCAAATCTGCGGATCACGGACGGGCTGGCTTGGCTGACATTCGAGGTTGCAAATGCCGCAGATCTCAATCTGCCACCGTCAATACCGTCGGAGCGCACTGACGGCTTGTGGCAGACGACCTGTTTCGAATTGTTCGTTGCTGAGAAAAGCGAGAGCTACCGAGAGTTCAACTTCTCCCCATCTACTGCCTGGGCCGCCTACCGCTTTGAAGGCTATCGCAGCGGAATGAAGGCACTTCCGCTTCATTCTAGGCCGGACATTTCTGCGATTGTGAGTGACCAGGCCTTCACACTGATCGTCGCTATCGACGCCCGCTTGCTCCCCCAAGGTGCCCGCTTCGCCCTCTCCGCCGTGATCGAAGAACGCGATGGCACCAAAAGCTACTGGGCACTAGCCCACCCCCCGGGCGCACCCGATTTCCATCACCCCACTTGCTTCGCCGCCACACTTCCTGCACCCAGCAACACATGAAGTTCGGTATCGACCGCCTGCTGGCGGATCCAGCACTCAGAGAGCCGCTAAAAGGCAAACGCGTCGCATTGGTGGCGCATCCCGCCAGTGTAACCGAGGACCTCGTCCATTCGCTCGACGCGCTGATTGCGGCGGGGATCAATGTCACCTCTGCCTTTGGCCCGCAGCATGGGCTGAAGGGCGACAAGCAGGACAACATGGTCGAGACCGAGGACGAGCTCGACCCGGTCTACAACATCCCCGTGTTCAGCCTCTATGGCGAGGTTCGCCGCCCGACCGGGCAGATGATGAGCACGGCCGATGTGTTCCTGTTCGACCTGCAGGACCTGGGCTGCCGGATCTACACCTTCGTGACCACGCTGCTCTACCTGCTTGAGGCCGCGCAAGGTACCGGCAAGGAAGTCTGGGTGCTTGACCGGCCCAACCCCGCCGGCCGGCCGGTGGAAGGCACCACGCTGCTGCCCGGACAGGAGAGCTTCGTCGGCGCCGGGCCGATGCCAATGCGCCACGGGCTGACCCTGGGCGAGATGGGGCTTTGGTTTATCGACCACTTCAAGCTCGACGTGCCCTACCGCGTGATCGCGATGGAAGGATGGGAGCCTGAGGGGCCGGGCTTTGGCTGGCCGACTGACCGGATCTGGATCAACCCCAGCCCCAATGCCGCCAGCGTGAACATGGGCCGGGCCTATGCCGGGACAGTGATGCTCGAAGGCGCAACGCTGAGTGAGGGCAGGGGCACCACCCGTGCACTCGAAGTGCTGTTCGGGGCGCCCGATGTGGATGCCAAGGCGGTGCTGGCCGAAATGCGCCGCTTTGCGCCGCAGTGGCTGGCAGGCTGTGCCTTGCGCGAATGCTGGTTCACCCCGACCTTCCATAAGCACGCCGGGCAGCTCTGCAACGGACTGATGATCCACGCCGAGGCCAAGTTCTACGATCACCACGCGTTCCGGCCGTGGCGCATGCAGGCGCTGGCCTTCAAGGCGATCCGGCGGCTCTACCCGGACTACGAGCTGTGGCGCGATTTTCCCTACGAGTATGAGTTTGAACGGCTGGCGATCGACGTGATCAACGGCGGCCCGGCCTTGCGCGAATGGGTTGACGATCCAGCCGCCAAGCCGGGGGATCTCGATGCTGTCGCCAGCGCTGATGAGGCCGCATGGCGTGACGCAACGCGGCCAATCCTGCTTTACTGATACAACGGCACGCCAAGACCAAGGGAGCGAATATGGGCGACAAGGCAGACGGTCTGGCAAAACTGGACAAACCAACCCGGCTGATGCTGTGGACGCTGCTGGTGGTTTACATTTTCAATTTCCTTGACCGCCAGATTCTCAACATCCTCGCCGAACCGATCAAGCGTGATCTGGGACTTAGCGACACCCAGCTCGGCCTGCTTGCCGGCCCAGCATTTGCGGTCTTTTACGCGGTTCTTGGAATTCCAATCGCACGTTATGCAGATCGTGGCAGCACCAACCGGTCAACTCTGATCTCGGTTTCGCTGGTTATCTGGTCAGGCATGACCGCGCTTTGCGGCTTTGCTCAGAATTTCTGGCAGATGGCACTGGCCCGGATCGGCGTCGGGGTCGGTGAAGCCGGCTGTACGCCCTCCGCGCACAGCCTGATCAGCGATACGGTTGCCCCTGAACGGCGCGCATCGGCTATTGCCTTCTATGGCATGGGCGTGCCGATTGGCTCGCTGCTGGGCCTGGTCATTGGGGGGGTGGTCAACGATATCTGGGGCTGGCGGGCTGCCCTGATGCTGGTTGGTGCGCCGGGCCTTCTGCTCGCGCTTCTGCTTCCCAAGTTGCTGCGCGAGCCGCGCCGCGCCGGGTTGACGAAGGGTGAAGCCGCCCCGCCAGGTCCGGCGCAGATTCCGGTGCGTGAAGCGATCGCCGAAGTGTTCACCTCACGCGCTTATGTCCTGCTGCTCGTCGCCGCCTCGTTCGCCGCGTTCCTGAGCTATGGCAAAGGGCTTTGGACGCTCTCTCTGTTCATCCGCAGCCATGGCATGACGACCACCGAAGTCGGGATCATCGGCTCGGTCACGCTTGGCGTAGCAGGCGTGTTTGGCACATGGCTCGGTGGCTGGGCGGCGGACCGATTTGGTGCGATCAACCGCCGACACATCCTGACGCTACCCGCAGTCGGCATGGCGGTTGCCGCGCCGATTCAGTTTCTTGGCTATGGCGCCTCAATCTGGTGGGTTGCAGGGTTGCTGATCCTGGTGCCGACCATCCTCAACGCCGCCTATTATGGCCCCGCATATGCTTGTGTGCAGGGGTTGGTACGCAAGGAGCTGCGCGCTGTCGCCGCCTCGGTCATGCTGTTCGGCCAGAATCTCATTGGCCTGGGCATGGGGCCATTTATTTTCGGTGCCCTGTCCGATTGGCTGCAGCCCATGGCCGGCACCGATAGCGTAAGGTGGGTGCTGTTTGGCGCTGCGTGGCTGGGCTTCATTCCCGCATTCTTCTTCTGGCGCGCCAGTTTGCGGCTTAATGCGGAACTGGACACGAAGAGTTAACCCAAAGAATCAATGCTTCTTGCGGGTCAGTTCCCGCATGGCATCGTCAAGGCCCTGCAGGGTGAGCGGATACATCGATCCGCCGACCAGCTCCTTGATCATCTTGGTTGACTGCGAATAGGACCACTGCTTCTCGGGCACCGGGTTGATCCAAACCGTCGCGGGATAAACGTGGGCGACGCGGCGCAGCCACTCGGTCCCGGCTTCCTCGTTGAAATGTTCGACCGAGCCGCCCGGGTGGGTGATCTCATAGGGGCTCATCGCGGCATCGCCGACGAAGATCACCTTGTAGTCGTGGCCGTACTTGTGGAGGATATCCCAAGTGTTCGTCCGCTCAGACCAGCGCCGCTTGTTGTCCTTCCAGACGCCTTCATAGAGGCAGTTGTGGAAGTAGAAGAATTCGAGGTTCTTGAACTCGGCGCTGGCCGCGCTGAACAGCTCTTCGACCAGCTTGATGAACGGGTCCATCGATCCGCCGACGTCGAGGAACAGCAGCACTTTGACCGCGTTGCGGCGCTCGGCCCGCATCTTGATGTCGAGCCAGCCCTGC
Source organism: Sphingomonadales bacterium (assembly GCA_018334165.1). GTDB lineage: Bacteria > Pseudomonadota > Alphaproteobacteria > Sphingomonadales > Sphingomonadaceae > Novosphingobium. The sequence goes on from JAGXTB010000122.1 coordinate 6,512, forward strand.
CGCGCGGTGCCGTCGATCGTGGCATCGATGTCGAGTTCATCGAGGTGGCCTTCACGGGCAAACCGGCGCAGGCGGCGCAGCGCGATCTTGATGTTGCGGGTGCCCAGCTCACGCGTGTTGTCGAGGTTCTGGAACTCACGCTTTTCCCAGACCTTGAGCGCGCGCTTGTTCCCGCCTTCGCCGCCGATTCGCACGCCTTCAGGATTATAGCCCGAATTGCCGTAGGGCGAGGTACCGCCGGTACCGACCCATTTGTTGCCGCCCTCGTGGCGTTTTTGCTGTTCCTTGAGCCGCTTCTTGAGCGTCTCCATGATCTCTTCCCACGATCCCAGCTTTTCGATCTCGGCCATTTCCTCAGGGGTCAGGAACTTCTCGGCCACCGCCTTCAGCCAGTCTTCAGGGATATCGACCGGGTTCTGGCCGTAATTGGTCAGCAGGCCCTTGAAGACCTTGTTGAACACCTGATCGAACCGGTCGAGCAGGCCTTCGTCCTTCACGAAGGTGGCGCGAGAAAGGTAATAGAACGCCTCAGGCGTCTGCTCGATCACATCCTTGTCGAGCGCTTCGAGCAGCACCAGGTGCTCCTTGAAGCTGGCCGGAATGCCCGCGGCGCGCAGCTCGTCGATGAAGTTGAAGAACATCGCTTCAGTTCTGCCGCCGCGCCATGAAGGCCAGCTTTTCGAACAGCATCACGTCCTGCTCGTTCTTGAGCAGCGCGCCGTGGAGCGGCGGGATCGCCTTGGTGGGATCCTTGGTTTGCAGCACGTCGAGCGGCATGTCTTCGTTGAGCAGCAGCTTGAGCCAGTCGAGCAGTTCGCTGGTGCTCGGCTTCTTCTTCAGCCCCGGCACGTCGCGCACTTCGTAGAAGATATCCATTGCCTTGGAGACCAGGGTCTTCTGAATGCCGGGGAAGTGGACGTCGATGATCGCCTGCATCGTCTCGCGGTCGGGGAACTTGATGTAGTGGAAGAAGCAGCGGCGCAGGAACGCATCGGGCAGCTCCTTTTCGTTGTTGCTGGTGATGACCACGATCGGGCGTTCTTTGGCCTCAATGCGTTCGCGCGTCTCGTACACGTCAAACGACATGCGATCGAGCTCCTGGAGCAGGTCGTTCGGAAACTCGATATCGGCCTTGTCGATCTCGTCGATCAGCAGCACCGGCAGCTGGCGTGAAGTGAAGGCCTCCCACAGCTTGCCCTTCTTGATGTAGTTCGCAATGTCGTGGACCCGCTCATCGCCCAGCTGGCCATCGCGCAGGCGGGCAACCGCGTCGTATTCATAGAGGCCCTGCTGCGCCTTGGTGGTGCTCTTGACGTTCCATTCGATCAGCGGCGCGCCGACTGCCTTGGCGATTTCATGGGCCAGCACGGTCTTGCCGGTGCCGGGTTCACCCTTGACCAGCAAGGGGCGGCGCAGCAGCACTGCGGCATTGACCGCGACCTTCAGGTCTTCGGTGGCGACGTAATTGGCGGTACCTTCAAAGCGGGCCATGGAAGCTCCCTATCGCGTTTCTTAATCGTGCGGTTAAAGCGATAAGTGCGCGTGCCCGGCTTGGCAAGCGTGAATGCAACAAGGGCGCCGGACCCTCAGATCCGACGCCCCAAATGACAATGTAACAAGGGCGCCGGACCCTCAGATCCGACGCCCTTGTCCCCCCTCCAAAGTCCCCATTCGATCTTTCGAACGCGTGGAGCGACCCAAAGGACTTTGTTCGTCGGCGGTTTATCCAAGGCGGTCCGACAGGAATATAAACTTTTTGGGATTTCGTGCTAAAAGCGGAGACATGATTGCTCTTGCTGGAGAAAATCTGCTCCAACTGCTGGACGAGCCAGCGCGTGTCTGGCTGGCTGCGAAGGGCCAGCGCCGGGTCTATGCCGATGGCGAAATGATCCACAACCGCGGCGATCGCAAGCCGGCGATGGCCATCGTGATCAGCGGGCAAGTGCAACTTTGCCGGATCCACGCCGATGGCGCGAATCACTTTGTCAGCGTGGTTAAGCCCGGGCAGCACTATGGCGACATCGTGATGTTCGGCCGCCGCAAACGCACCCATGATGCGGTTGCCCTGGGCGAGACGACCATCGACCACTATGACCATGCCGCGTTCGAAACCTTGCTTGGCCATCCCGATGTCGTGCGGGCGCTCTACCATATCACCGCGTTGCGGCTTAACGGTTCGCTGGCGATGAGTGATGATTTGCGCAGCCTGCCGCGCGAGGTACACCTGGCCAAGCTGCTGCTGTACCAGTGGCGGCAAGGCGGCGGTCTTACAGTGATTCCGTGCACCCAGGAGGACCTGGCCGGGCTGCTCGGCACGTCGGTCATGTCGATGTCCAAGTACCTCGCAGCGCTGAAACGCGAAGGCCTGATCGAGACGGGTTATCGCCAGGTTGTATTGAACGATCCGCAGCGCCTGAAGCAGTGGGTCAGGGAGCGTATTGTACCCTAGGGTCGGGTCCAGCCATGTCCCCCGCGCCGGCGGGAGGGGAGGGGTCCGGCGCGGGGGAGGGGAGCTTCAGTCTTGGCGGACTGGCTCCACAGGGGACAGTCTGCGGCGCAGGCGGGTCCAGGTGAACCAGACCAGAGCGATCAGGGCGACCCAGGGACCCAGCGTGCCCAGAAGCAGCAGCAGGAATGAGCCGAGCGCGCTCATGCTGGTCAGGCTGGCTCCGGCGGCCTTGCTGAAAGTGCCCTTGCCGGCCAGGATTCCCTCGCTGGAATAGGCAAAGGTCACCGGGGTGGTGGCGATCGATTGCTCGAGGCCTTTGCGCTGCTGGGCATTGCCGCGCAGCTGTTCGCGTAAGGCAGCCAGCTGCTGTTGCAGCTCGACCCGCTCGCTGCCGGACAGGCCCTTGGCGGCAAGGCGCGCCTCGATCCGCTTGACTTCGGCCTCGATACCAGCGCTGTCGGCTTGCGAGAGCTTGATCGTCTCGCCCGCATTCTCCCCGGCGACCTTGGCATTGTCGAGCACGCCATCGGCTTTCTCAACCGCGCCGATTGCGTCGCTGGCGAAGGCCTGGGCCAGATCGGGGGCAAGCAGGAAATCGAGCCGGGCCGAGACTTCGCCTTCGCGGGGCTGGTCATAGGCCATGCCGGTCACCCGGCAACGACTGGGGCCAAGCCGCGCGCAAGCGGCAGTGTGCTCGCGCTGGACGCCGGTGATCGCCTTGGCGGGGAGGGTGAAGGCGTAGTCGAAGGTGAAGGCGACGCCTGGGGCGATCGAACGGTCGATCGTTGGACCGGTGGCATCGTTGGCAACTGCTTCGGCAGCAGCGGGGGCGGCGGCTTCTTCGGATTTTTCGGCGCTACAGGCGCTGAGTACAACGACGGCGGCGAGGGCAGTTAGGGGCATGGAGGGGACACGCATGACGAACTCTCCCAATTATCTACCGAATCGGTAGAGTCATATGCCTATCAAATCAGTAGAGTTTGGCAAGAGGGACGGAGAACTATGCTGATGCCTATTCCGAAACGGCAGAAAAGCTGAGTTGCGTCGCACCATTCGCGGGCACTTCCAGTCGCCAGCGTTGCCGCCCTTGCTCACTGACCAAGGGCAGACTCGAAGCTCGCACCAGATTGGGCGCACCATCGGGCGTGGCCCAGAACACCGCCGGGCGGGCGCTGGCGTTGCGAACTTCGATCACATAGCTGCGGACCAGGCGGGTGCCTTCCTTGCGGACCTCGACTAGGCGCTGACGCCATGAGAGGTCGTCGTTCTCGGGGCCCTCGATCCCGATGACCTCACCCACCGCGCGGTCGCTGCCCCGGGTTTCATCGACTGCCATGGACAGACCGATCTGGTCCTGCTCGACCAGATAGCTGCCACCGGGGATCGGCAGGCCGAGACCGTGAGCCTTGTCGTTGCGCAAATGGTAGTAGAGCGAGGGATGGGTCCATTCATCGTCGAACTTGTCGGTATCAATCGCGGCATCGACCCAGAATGCGCGCTCATAGGCCACGCCCTTGAGGTCAATCAGCCGGACCTGTTTCATCTGCCGCGCGGCAACCGTGCTGGGGTAGGGCAGGCGGTAGAGCTTCAAGTCGCCGAGTTGTTCGAGTGAGTCTGCGCTGACAGCCGTGACGGCGAGCGGGGAGTTCTGGAGGGACTCGCTCCGTTTGTATGCGGTAACCGTAATGTCGCCGTTCAGATAGGCGTTGCCGGTGAACCGATCGGGCCGCACCAGCTGATAGGGCCGGCCCGGCTTTTCGGGAATGTCGCTGGTCTTTTGCATTGGCCAGCACCTGGCCACCACTTGCTCGCTCGGCCCGGTCAGCCGCTCATAATCCTCACGGCTGAGCTTGCCCGCGACCACACGGACCTGGGCGTTCTCAAGGCTGACCGAATTGCCATTGGCCAGCGTGATCCAGCCCCCGAAATCGAGTGTCTTGCCGTCGTCGTTGACCTTCATGGTATAGTTCGCGCCCCAATCGAACTGCTCGGCGACATAGGTCAGAGTGACCGTCGCCTCCACCGCACGCGGCGAACGGGTCTGGACCGAGAGTGTCGGGCGCGCGGGAACGCTAGAGAGACCAGTGTCATAGCGGAATGTCTCAGGCATGCCCGAACAGCGCAGGCTTTCGGTGCCCTGCTTGCTCTTGAACACCACTCCGTCCGGGCTGGCCGAGACGATCTCGGCCGGAACGCGCACTTTCTTGCCGGTCACGGGATCGGTGCGGGTCAGGCTGATCATGCGCCCGCGCGCCGCGCGCAGCAGCGCCGAAGGGGAGAGCAGGTCGGCGTCCTGGTTCTTCTCGATCACGCCGCCTGGCAGGCCGGTGACAATCGCGCTTTCGGGGATGATCCCGTCAACCACGCCTTCAAACCGCAGCCGGTGCTTGCCGGCCGGGATCGTCACCCGCCGGGTCTCGGTAATCACCGCAAAGCCGCCCAGGTTGTCGAGTTCAATCGAACCGGAGTCGCGATAGGGATCGCGGTAGATCGTGATGTCCAGCTTGACCGGGTCGCTGGCCTTGAGGTCGTCGGCGGCCGAAGGAGCGGCGAGGAGGAGCAGGGGCAAGGCCAGCAGGCGGCGCATCCGGGCCTTATTGCTCTTTGACGGTAAGGCCGACCGTAACCGTTTCGTTCGCCGGGACGGTCAGCACGAATTTGGGATAGGCGCCGTCCTTCTTGAGCGGCTGACTGCTTTCGGCGATCTTCCAGGTGCCAAGGTAGCCCACTTCCACTTCCACCGTGATCGCCTGATCTCCGGCATTGGCCACGGCAATCTCATGCTTCTCATTCTTGCTTTCGCGCAGCACGACCTTGCGGCTGATCGTGACATCGGGCGCAGAGCCCAGTCGCAGCTCGACCTTCTCGCCTTCGGCGGTGTCCCTGAGGTCGGGCGTGCCGACCATCATCGCGCGGCCCCACTGGTCCTGCTGGATCAGGAACGAGCCGGAGGGCAGCGGCAGGCCCAGCTGGTTGGCCTTGGTGTTGCTGGTGCGCAGCACGGTCACCGCATTGCGGCTGTCATCGCGCATCCAGGGATAGGCATCGACGCGGGCGGTATAGATCCGCTCATAAGGCACGCCGCGCTGTTCGATCAGGCGCGTCTGTTTCATCCCCATCGCCGCAACGGTGGTGCGCTGGGGGACGCGGTAGAGTTTGAGGTCGCCAAGCTGCTCGGGCGGCGGGGGGGGCGGTGGGGGCGGTGGAGGTGGCGCTGCCATCACCATCATTGGGGCCGGAGGCATGACTGACTTGTTGCGGCTGAAACCGGCGATTCCATCCATTTCTTCGCTGTACATTTCATAGTCTTCGCCCAGCCAGGGCGAGACCAGCTCATAGGGCCGCTCGGGTTTGCGGGGCACTTCGTGAGTGCGCTGCTGCGGCCAGCAGCGGGCGATGACTTGCGGCTGCTGGTTGATGAACTTTGCGACATAGGCGCGGTTGAGCCCGCCCGCGACGATCTGGGTGCGGGCGTTGCCCAGGCTGATCGAATTGCCGTTGGCCAGCGTGATCCATCCACCCAGATCCAGCGTCCTGCCGTCCGGGTTGAGCTGCGCGGTGTAATTGGCGCTCCAGTCAAACCCCTCGGCGATATAGGTCAGCGTCACCATGGCGGTGATCGAACGAGGCGAACTGGTCAGCACCGACAGGGTGGGGCGGGCCGAGAGGCCCTGGGCATTGGTATCGTAGCGGAAAGTCTCGGCCAATCCGGAGCAGCGCAGCGCCTCATTACCGGCTGCGGTCTTGAAGATGACGCCGTCCTGGCTGGCGGAGATAATCTCGCCGCTGACCACCACTGGCTTGCCGGTCTTGGGATCGGTGCGCTTCAGCGTGATCACCTTGCCCCGCGCCGCGCGCATCAGTGCCGAGGGAGAGAGTAGCGCCGAATCCTGGTTCTTCTCGATCACTCCGCCGGGCAGCCCCGCAACAATCGCGCTGGCCGGGATGATCCCGTCAACCACCCCTTCAAAGCGCAGCCGGTGCTTGCCCGCTGGGATAGTGACGCGGCGGGTTTCGCTGACCACGGCAAAGCCGCCCAGGTTGTTCAGCTGGATCGATCCGCCATTGCGGTAAGGCGCGCGGTAGATCGTGACGGAAGTGTCAACCGGATCGCTGGCCGCAACGTCCCTCGCCGCGGCGGCTTTTGGGCCAGCCACAATGCAAATCAGCGCCATCAACCCCAACCCGACCATCCCGAGCTTGTCGAAGGACTGCCCTTTTCTGGCTGCAAAGGTCCAACCTGCCGACAAAGCAGGACAGTGCTTCGACAAGCTCAGCATAGGCGGGTTTTGGGACATGGGCCTGCGCCCTGCTTCAGTACTTCGAATCGAAAGTGGCGGTGACTTCGGTCTTGCCGTTGGCCGGCACGGTTACCGCCCATGACACGCTGTCGGCATCGCGGCGCGTGCTCTTGAGGCTTTCGGCCGCAATCTTGGTATCGCCCCACAGGCCCGACTGGATCATCTGCACGGTGACCGGCTTGGGCAAAGCATTGGTCAGGGTGTAACGCATCGAGGTTTTCCAGCGCCGGTCGTTGACCTTGGTGCGGGCCTCGACCACTGGTTGGACCTTCACGTCAAAGGCATCGCCGGTGCTGATCGCGAGCTTCGATCCCATCGGAGTGTGGCCAATCCCGCGCTCGCCAATGAACTGCGCCTGGCCGCGCGAATCCTTGATGTAGAACCGCACCACCCCGGCCGGCAACTGATCGCCCAGGCCGCCCTGGGCCGAATTGGTGAAGCTGTACATTGTTGCGGCGCTCAGCGGCGTTTCGCTGGTTTGCAGCCAGCCAAAACGGATTTCATAGCCATGTTGCGCCGGGGCGCCGTGGACGTCGAGGAAGCTGACCTGCTTGGTCTGCAAGTTGGCAATCGTGGTGCGTTCGGCCAGCGGATAGAGGTAATAGTCCCCCAGCCGCTCACGCGTGCCGCTCTCGGTTCCGGCCTCGACCATGCCGGGGTTCCGGCGGTTGTAATTGTTGTTGTAGCCCTGGTTGAGCATCCGCGGGCTACCCGCAACCAGCACCGCGCGGGCATTGTCATAGGTCGTGCCCGAATTGTTGGTCAGCGTGATCCAGCCCTGGACGTCGATCGTGCTTTTGCCCTCATCGTACAGCGCAACATAGTCCGCGCGCCAGCCAAGGCCCGGAGTCAGGTAACGCAGCGCCGCCTCGCGGGTGCCGGCCTTGCCTTGGAGCGTGATCGACAGCGTCGGATCGGCGCGCATGTTGGGCGGGACCTTGTCAAAGATCACCCGCACCGGCAGCCCATCGTCGCGCAGCACTTCGATGCGGTTGCCGATCTGGAGCACCACCCCGCCGTTCGCCGCCAGCACCACCGCCTGCTCGCGGGTTTCGGCGCCGGTCGCTGGGTTGGTGCGGACCAGCGTAATCGTCTGCCCGACCGCGTTTTCCATGATCTTGGCGGGGGAGAGCAGGTCATAGTCGAAGTTCTGCTCGATGATCGCCATGTCGCTGGTGACCAGCGAAGCCGTCTCGGCGCGGATCTGGGCCGAGACGTTCTTGAACTCCACCTTCTGCCGGTCGCCAGTGAAAGTGATCACGCGGGTATCCTGCACCAGCGCCTGGTTGTCGGCATAGATCGTGATGTCGATCCCCGGCTCGGCCGAAGCGGCGGCGCTCAGCGCGATCAGAGAAGCGGCGAGCATCATCGGAGTACGCGGCATGTCAGTGGTCCCCTCTCACGTTACATGTAACACTGTAACATCGAATTCTGTCGGTGCAATGAACGAAAACGACATTGCGGAGTCTGCCACTATGCTATGACAAGTCCATGATAATTATCACCGGCAGCGCCCAAGTGCGCGCAGAACATTTTGAAGAAGCCCTGCATCTGGGGGTCGAGCACTCAGCCCGTTCGCGCAAGGAGCCGGGCTGCATGGCGCACAATTGCCACGTCGACGCCGAAGACCCGCTGCGGATCGTGTTTGTCGAGGAATGGGCCGATATGGCCGCGGTGAAAGCGCACTTCGCGGTGCCGGAATCGGGGGAGTTTGTGGCTGCGATTGGAGCGATGTCGGTGGCGGCGCCGGTGATGCGGATTTTTGGGGCGGAGGAGGTGGGGCGGTAGCTCTTGCGCTGCCCTTTGCCGGACCATACAATGATGCCATGACCTATCTGGCGCGGATCGAGCAGCACCGCAGTGCCATTGCCGAGCTTGTGCACAAGCGCCGGGCGGCGAATCCGCGCCTGTTTGGCTCTGCTCTGGACGAGCGCGAAGGCCCGCAAAGCGATATTGACATTCTGGTCGATGCCCTGCCTGGAGCGACCTTGTTCGATCTTGGAGCCTTGCAGGTCGAACTGGAAGAACTGCTCGGCGCGCCGGTGGATCTGTTGACACCGGGCGATATCGAGCCGGGGTTCCGGCAACGCGTACTGGAGCAGGCCCGGCCAATATGAGCGTGCCCACGGCCGATCAACTGCTTGAACACATGCGCGAAGCGGTTGCCCAGACCTTGGCTTATGTCGAGGGCTGGGAGAAGGCAGACTTCCTTGCCGACAAGCGCACCCAGCAGGCGGCGATCCTCAACCTGATCATCTTGGGTGAGGCCGCAACTAAGCTGATGGACAACTATCCGGAAGCGACTGCCGCGCGTCCAGAGATCGAATGGCGCTCAATGCGCGGCATGCGCAACCGGATCGCGCATGGGTATTATGATATCGATCTCGATGTGGTTTGGGAGACGGTGAGTTCGGCTTTGCCGGAGTTGGCGGAGGGGTTGAAGTTTTGAACAATCGTGGTCTTTGCAGGGACGCATAGCCAACCTTACCACTTTTGAACCATGGCCTTTTCGTATGCGATAGCAACAGACCCGTGCAGGAGCGGCAGGCGATCATGGTCCGTATTGGTGCCAGGTCCGCCCGCCATGAACGAGTGGCGAAATCCTCCGGTTACACTGTCAGCTTGAAGCCAGAATACCAATTTGTCTCGGCGGTCTTCAAGGAAGCGATAACGATTTTCCGATGTCGCTAGGATCTCTTCGATTGGCGTTTCGACATCCCAATCATCTAATGTCAGTATGTTTGGAATTTCTGCTCTCGGTGGCCCTATGGCTAGCCAAACACGTATCCCTGGTTTTGAAGCTGCGAGCAGTCGAGCTTTGTAAGCCTCTTCCGTCACAATAGCGTCATTCTCGGCTTTCACCTCGAACCAAGCGTTCAATTCAGGCAAGAAGAAATCAGGTAGATACCTTTGGCTATCAGGCAGATCGAAATGGGTTTTTTCATATTCAAAGCTCAAGCCCAGCGTGTCAAAAAAGACTGCCCAACGTGCTTCGGTTCGCGAACGAAAGCTTATTCCGTTGTGAACTGTCTTGATTGCTTCGACTTCACGCATCAATCATCTCCGGGTCCAATTCCCCCGCACGGTTCTGGATGAACATGAATCGCTGCGCCGGGTCGCGGCCCATCAGTTTGTCGACCAGTTCCTTCACCGCTGCACGGCCTTCGTATTCGGGCGGCAGGGTGATGCGCAGGAGCCCACGGGTTTCGGGGGCCATGGTGGTTTCGCGCAATTGCTGCGGGTTCATTTCGCCGAGGCCCTTGAAGCGGCCGACTTCGACCTTCTTGCCCTTGAACTGCGTTTCTTCGAGCTCCGCCCGGTGGGCGTCGTCGCGGGCGTAGGCGCTCTCTTTGCCGGCGGTCAGGCGGTACAAGGGCGGCTGGGCCAGATACAAATGCCCGCGGCGCACCACTTCGGGCATTTCCTGGAAGAAGAAGGTCATCAGCAAGGTGGCGATATGCGCGCCGTCAACGTCGGCGTCGGTCATGATGATGATCCGGTCATAGCGCAGATTGTCGGTGTTGCAGTCCTTGCGGAAGCCGCAGCCCAGTGCCAGGCCAAGGTCGGCAATTTCAGAATTCGCGCGAATTTTGTCCGCTGTTGCACTGGCAACATTGAGGATCTTGCCGCGGATCGGCAGGATCGCCTGGGTCTTGCGGTCGCGCGCTTGCTTGGCGCTGCCGCCGGCCGAATCCCCCTCGACGATGAACAGCTCGGTCTCTTTATCGCCTTCGCCGGTGCAATCGGTCAGCTTGCCGGGCAGGCGCAGCTTGCGGGCGTTGGTCGCGGTCTTGCGTTTGACTTCGCGTTCCGCCTTGCGGCGCAGGCGCTCGTCCATCCGCTCCATCACCGCGCCCAGCAGCGCCTTGCCGCGCTCCATGTTGTCGGACAGGAAATGGTCGAAGTGATCGCGCACCGCATTCTCCACCATCCGCGCGGCCTCAGGGCTGGTCAGTCGGTCCTTGGTCTGGCTCTGGAACTGGGGATCGCGCACGAAGACCGAAAGCATCACTTCGCTACCGGTGATCACGTCTTCCGGCGCAATGTCTTTGGCCTTCTTCTGGCCGATCAGATCAGCGAAAGCACGGATACCCTTGGTCAGCGCGGCGCGCAGGCCTTGTTCGTGGGTACCGCCATCGGGGGTGGGAATGGTGTTGCAGTAGTAGGAGTACGATCCGTCTGACCACAACGGCCAGGCGATCGCCCATTCGACCCGGCCTTGCTCTTCGCCCGGAAAGTCCTGGGTGCCTGAGAAGAACTGGGTGGTGACGCACTCGCGGCCACCGATCTGTTCGCGCAAGTGATCGGAGAGGCCGCCCGGAAACTGGAACACGGCTTCGGCGGGGACCTCCTCGGTTGTCAGAGAGGGCGCGCATTTCCAGCGGATCTCGACCCCGGCGAAGAGGTAGGCTTTCGAGCGAACCAGCTTGAACAGGCGCAGCGGCTTGAAACTGGCATCGCCGAAGATCTCGCTGTCGGGCACGAAAGTGACCGAAGTCCCGCGCCGGTTGGGCGTGCTGCCCAGCCGCTGCAGCGGCCCGGTTGGTACGCCGCGGCTGAATTCCTGCGCGAACAGCTCCTTGTTCCGCGCGACTTCGATCCGGGTGAGGGTGGACAGCGCATTGACCACGCTGACGCCCACGCCGTGAAGGCCGCCCGAGGTGGCATAAGCCTTGCCCGAAAACTTGCCGCCCGAGTGCAGCGTGGTCAGGATCACTTCCAGCGCCGACTTGCCGGGATACTTGGGATGCTCATCCACCGGAATGCCGCGGCCGTTGTCGGTGATGGTCAGGCGGTTGCCGAGTTCCAGCGTGACTTCGATCCGGTTGGCATGCCCCGCCACCGCTTCGTCCATCGCATTGTCGAGCACTTCGGCGGCGAGGTGGTGGAACGCGCGCTCATCAGTGCCGCCGATATACATGCCGGGACGGCGGCGGACGGGCTCAAGCCCTTCCAGCACTTCAATCGCGCTGCCATCATAGGCCTCGCCATTGCTGGTGGGCAGGGCATCGAACAGGTCTTCGGGGGCTTGTGACATGGGAACGCCTATAGAACGCGCAGGATTCGGCGTGCAAGCGGCGCTGGTCTTAATCCACGAACTTCTCCGGCGCTGCGCTGACCACGGTGAACCCGCCGACGCGCGCCTCGCGCACTTCAAGCGCGCGTTCGCCGATGCCGGTGGGGCCAAAGCGGAACGGGCCGTCGAGGCCCAGGAAGCCGTCTCGATCGGTCAGGCGCTGAACCGGGAAGGCGGTGTTCAGCCGCCAGTCGCGCGCGATCCGCACGGTCAGTAGCACGCTGTCGTACCCGAAAGTCGAGGCCCGGTAGGGCGCTGCCCCGAACCGCGCCTTGTAGCTTTCGGCAAAGCGGGCGAAGCGCATGTCGGAAACACCTGCGAACCAGGCTCCGCGCAAGGCCGGGGTCTTGCTCACCGCTAGCTCGCCGCTCCACAAGTCGGTGCCGAGGATCCGGGGCGCGGTGGCCGCAGCGCTTTTAAGCTGGGGTGCTGCCATGGCGGCAAACTTGGCCGAATCCGCGATCAACACCGCGTCGTAGCCGCCTTTCGCCTTGAGCCGGGTGGCGGCGCTGATGATCGAGCGATTGCCGCGGTCATAGGTCTGGGTGCTGACCAGCGTTCCGCCCGAAGCCTGGACCGCCGCGGCATAGGCGGCGCTGGCGCGGGTGCCAAAGTCGCCTTTGGGGGCCAGCAGGGCAAAGCGGGTCAAACCGCGCGAATGGGCATAGGCGACCACCCGTTCGATCGAGTTGTCGGTCGATGTGCCCAGCACAAAGACATCGCGCGCGGCCTGGCTGGTGTCTCCGGTATAAGTGATCAGCGGAACCTTGGCGGGCCGGGCAAGCGCCGCAACGGTCGGCACGTCGTCGGCCAGCAAGGGCCCCAGGATCAATTTGTTGCCGTCCTTGAGCGCCTTTGTTGCTGCCGCAGCGGGGCCGGGGCCGGTGTCGTATGTGGTGACTCGGATCGTCTTGGCCCCGGTATCGAGCAGTGCCATGGTGGTGGCATTGGCGATCGACTGACCCAGCGCAGCTTCGGGTCCGCTCAGCGGCACCAGCAGGGCGATCCGCTGGCGGTTCTGGTCGCTGGGGAGGTTGTCGCTGGGGGCTGGCTCGGGCGGCGGTCCCGGCTCAACCCCTTTGGGAATGACCTTACAGCCCGCCAGCAAAGCGGCGGTTCCCAGTAGCACCAGTCCGCGCCGGTCGATCCGATGTCCAAACATCTCTTGTCGCTCCCCTCGGGCCAGTCCATTGAAGCTTGGATGGAACAACCGCTTGAAGCCGGACTGTATATTGTTGCGACCCCGATTGGCAATCTGGGCGATGTCTCGGCGCGCGGCTCTGCGATACTTGGGCTTGTGGCTGCGGTGGCCTGTGAAGATACCCGGGTTACCGGCAAGCTGCTGAACCACCTGGGGATCAAGGCGCGGCTGGTGCGTTATGACGATCACGCCAGCGAAGCGACCCGTGAGCACTTGCTGGGCATGGCCGCGACAAGCGCCGTTGCACTGGTCAGCGATGCCGGAACGCCGCTGATTTCGGACCCCGGATACCGCCTGGTCAAGGCGGCGCGCGAACGCGGGATTGCAGTGACATCCATCCCCGGGCCTAGCGCGGCGATTGTCGCGCTGACCCTGGCGGGGCTGCCCAGCGACCGCTTCCTGTTCGCCGGTTTCCTGCCCAACAAGGACAAGGCCCGCCGCGACGTGCTGGCCGAATTGGGCGGGGTGAGAGCCACTCTGGTCTTCTACGAAACCGCGCCGCGCCTGGAGGACAGTCTGACAGCCATCGCGGAGGAACTGCCGGGCCGCGAAGTGGCCGTGGCGCGCGAGTTGACCAAGAAGTTCGAGGAATGCCGCAGCGGTTCCCCCGCGGATCTGATCGTGCACTACGCCGCGCATCCGCCCAAGGGTGAGATTGTGTTGCTGGTGGGTCCGCCAGGCGCGGTGGAAACCAGCGGCGAAGATGCCGATGCCTTGCTCAAGGAGGCTTTGGCGACACTCAAACCTTCGCAGGCTGCGGCAGAAGTGGCGCGGGCCACGGGACTTGACCGCAAGGCGCTCTATGCGCGGGCGCTGGAGCTCAAATGAACACCCGCGCCGAGCGCGAGGCCACAGGGCGGCGGGGCGAGGCGCTGGCCGCGTGGTACCTCAGGCTCAAGGGCTGGCGGATTTTGGCGCGCCGCGTGAAGACGCCGCGCGGTGAGATCGACCTGATCGCGCGGCGCGGCGGCACAGTCGCTTTCATCGAAGTCAAGTGGCGCGAGCGCGCCGAGGAGCTCGATCAGGCAGTCGATCCCTACCGCCTGCGCCGGGTTGCGGCCGCCGCCGAAGCCGTTGCCCACCGCCATGCTCGTCCAGGCGATATTCAGCGGATCGACGTGCTGCTCCTTGCGCCGGGGCGTTTCCCTCGCCACATGGCGAATGCCCTGATGCTGTGAGCGGAGTTTGAGTCAGTCATGAGCCTGCGCGTTGCCGTCCAGATGGACCCGCTTGAAGGGATCAACATCAATGGGGATTCGAGCTTCGCGCTGATGCTGGCGGCGCAGGCGCGAGGGCATTCGGTCTTTCATTACGACGTCAAAAGCCTGGCCTATGAAAGCGGACGCCTTAACGCCTGGGCTGCACCGGTTACCGTGCAGCGCGTCGAAGGCACGCACTTCACGATGGACGCGCACCGCAGCATCGATCTGGTCAAGGACATCGATGTGGTGCTGATGCGCCAGGACCCGCCATTCGACCTCAGCTATATCACCGCCACGCATCTGCTTGAGCGGCTTGAGGGGCAAACGCTGGTGGTCAACGATCCCGCCTCGGTCCGCAATGCGCCTGAGAAGGTCTATGTCCTCGATTTCGCGCACTATATGCCGCCTACCTTGATCGCGCGGCGGATTGAGGATGTTCGGGCCTTCCACGCCCGCTATCCCGGCGATCTGGTGATGAAGCCGCTCCACGGCAACGGCGGCAAGGCGGTGGTGCGGATCCCTGCAGACGGTTCGAACCTGGGCGCCTTGATCGAGCTGTTCGATGCAGCCTGGGTCGAACCGCACATGTTCCAGCCCTTCCTTGAGGAGATCAGCGAGGGCGACAAACGCATTGTGCTGATCGACGGCGAGATTGCCGGCGCGATCAACCGCCGCCCGGGCGAAGGCGAGTTCCGTTCCAACCTGGCGGCCGGCGGCTATGCCGAAGCGACCACGCTCAACGCGCGCGAGGAAGAGATTTGTGCAGCGCTGGGCCCGGCGCTCAAGGAACGCGGGCTGGTTTTCGTCGGGATCGATGTGATCGGCGGCAAATGGCTGACCGAGATCAACGTCACTTCGCCCACCGGGATACTGGCAATCGACCGGTTCAACGGCACCGATACTCCCGCGCTGATCTGGGATGCGATCGAACGCCGATTGGGGCGTGCCTGAAACCGGCACTAAACGCTGGCAGCGATTGACGAAAGCCTGCGCGGCTGTCAGCTTCGCGCACTCTGGGTCGCCAAATTGGGAAATGCCGGGATGCAACCCGAAGGCTCTAAGACTGCGACGGTTTTCCTGAGCTATTCGCGCGCCGATCAGAAGCGCGCGCTGCCGGTGATCAAGGCGCTGGAAGCCGCAGGTCTGCAAGTCTGGTGGGACGGCTTGCTGGAAGGCGGAGCGACCTATCTGCCGACCACCGAGGCCGCGCTGGAAAGCGCCGATGCGGTGGTGGTTCTGTGGTCCAATGTGTCGGTCGAATCGAATTGGGTCCGCGATGAGGCCCAGCGCGGGCGTGACCGGCAGTGCCTGGTTCCGCTGACCATCGATGGCACCATGCCGCCCCTGGGCTTTCGCCAGTTCCAGGTGATCGACATCTCGAAGTGGCGCGGCAAGGCGGGCGACCCGCGGATCGAACGCGCGATCCGCGCGGTCTGGACCTTTGCCGGGCAGGAGCCCAGGATCCCGATCCCGCTGCCGCGCCAGGCGCGGGTTTCGCGCCGCGCCTTGATTGGCGGCGGTGCCGCGGTACTGGTCGGCGGGGGCGCCTTGGCCGTGTGGAAGACCGGGCTGCTGGAGGGCAAGGCCTCGCCGGGCAACAGTGTTGCTGTGCTGCCTTTCCGCAACCTCAGTGGCGACAAGGACGAAGACTATTTTGCTGAAGGGATTGCGGAGCAGATCCGCCTGACCCTGTCGCGCAATTCCAAGCTGCTGGTGCTCGCCCCGGCTTCGATCCAGGCGGTCGCCAAGGATGGCGTGGCCGAGCCCAAGTCAATCGCCGACAAGCTAAAGGTTGCGTACGTGCTTACCGGAGTGGTGCGGCGATCCGGCGACGAACTGCGCATTTCGGCGGCGCTTAACGATGGGGCCACAGGCTTTCCCAGCTGGACCGAGGAGTTCCGGCGCAAGGCGGAAGATGTCTTCGCGATCCAGGAGGGCATCGCCGATGCCGTGGCCGCGGTAATGGCCGCCCAGACGGCTTCGGCAGGTGCTTCGATCCGCAAGCAGCCCGGCGGGACCCGCAACGTCAAGGCCTATGACGCCTACCTGCGCGGCAATGCCTATTATGCCTTGCGGTCGGGCGAGGCAGCCTATCGATCGGCCCTGGCCCAGTACGACACCGCGATCGCCGGGGACCGCAATTTCGCCGCCGCCCATGCTGCGCGGGCCAAGGTTCTGGTGGTGATTACCAGTTCGTTTGCCCAGGCCAGCGAGTTCAAGGCGGCCTATGGCGATGCGCTGGCTTCGGCGCGCAAGGCGGTGGCACTGGCGCCCGATTTCGCCAAAGCGCATTCGGCACTTGGCTTCGTTCTGATCCAGGGCCACCTTGATTTACGCGGCGCGCGCGGCCCGCTGGAGCAGGCGCGCAAGCTGGGCGCAGGCGATGCCGAAGTGCTCTCCTTGTACAGCGCGCTGGCTGCTGAGCTTGGCCGCAAGGACGATGCCGAACGCGCGGTCAGCGATGCGATGAAACTTGATCCGCTCAATCCCGGGGCTCACCGCCTGGCAGCTTTCGTGGCCTATTGCGCACGCAACTGGCCGCTGGCCGAACAGCGCAACCGCCGTGCGCTGGAACTGAACCCCAGGATCGACCAGGTCCACGCTTATCTTGGTGACTTGCTGTGCCAGCAAGGCAAGTATGCCGAGGCGAAACTTGAATACCAGGCCGAGCCGGTCGTACTCTACCGGTTGACCGGCCTTGCCATCACTGCACACCGCACGGGCAATCAGGCTGAGGCCAAAGCGACCACCGACAAGCTGGTTGCCACGTTTGGTGACGCCGGATCTTACCAGCAAGCTCAGGTCTCAGCCCAAGCCGGACAAGTCGATCTGGCCATCGCGCGCCTGCAAAAGGCGCGCGAAGTGGGCGACTCCGGCCTGGCCCTGGCCTACACCGATCCGATGCTCGATCCGCTCAGGAATCGCCCTGAATTTTTGCGGTTGCTAAGCGATCTGGGCTTCGGGTAGCCTGTCTGTTGCAACAAGGAGGGGAGTACACATGAAAAAGGTTCTTTTTGGCGCGATTGCCGGATCGGCAATCCTGCTCGCAGGCTGCGGTTCGAAGGAAGAAGCTGCACCGGTTGAAGCCAGCCCGGCAGCCGAAGCCAGTGCTGATGCCGGTGCCAGCGAAGCGGCGAGCGGCGATGCAGATGCCGCTGCAGCCGACGAAGGTGGCAACGAAACCACCAGCGGCGGTCCGCGCCCCTGATCGAAACGTGTGAAGCCGGGAGGCCCCGTGCCTCCCGGCTCATTCACCGCAGTGCGGTTTCGCCCGGTGTGGTCACCCGCATTGCCCGCCTGATCCAGTCCTCATAAGCCGCCACGCGCGTGTAGACGCCCGGATATTCGGGCTTTCCGCAGCTGTTTCGGCGCGTCCATGAGACGATCGCGACCAGCATCGGCCTGGTCCCGTTGGTCATCACCACCGGCCCGCCGCTATCGCCAGAGCATGCCTTGCCGGGAGATTCGCCGCCGCAGATCACCCCCGGATGGATCGGCGTAACCTGGCGGCCGTTCTCCCATTGCTGGCCATACCCTTCGACCCTTGCGCAGGTCGCATTGGCGATCAGCTTGATATCAGCCCGAAACAGGTCCGACGAGGCGAACTGGCCTTCGGGGCGATCGGTCTTGCCCCAGCCTAGCGTCGATAGCGGGGTTCCGGGCGCCGGGATCGGGCCGGTATAGCGCTGGACCGGCGTGATATTGACCGGCGTGACCAGATGGATCAGCGCAATGTCATCGCTGTACATGTCGCCCGATCCGGCCTCTTCATAACCGGCGTGATAGACCACGCGGTCAACTTTGACCGTCTGGCCGGGCGTCGAAATGTCTTCCTCGCGCAGCGACACTTCCAGTCCGCGGCCGATGTGGTTCTCGTGGACGCAGTGCGCCGCGGTAATTACCCAATCAGGGGCGATCAGCGACCCGCCGCAGACATGCTGTGCGGCCCAGGCAACCGGAGGAATGCTGCCGCGGGCCGGCGGTCGCCAGCGGCGCGGATCGATCGAATAGCGAATCTGGACCAGGAACGGCGCGGCGCCGTCCTTGACCTTGAAGCCTACCGACATGTTGCTGACCCTGACCCCGCCGGAGATAGCCGCGAAACCGCGCATCAGGCGGCGATCAAGCGCGACTTCCTCTTCGCCGTCACCGCCGCCTTCCTGCATATCGACCAAGGTCGGCAGGTCGTCCTGGAAGATGTAATCGTCATCGGCATCGTCTTCGTCATCATCGAAGGCCGGATCGCCGTCTTCGTCGATAATCTGGATCTGGTCGGCGATCGCATCGTCGCCGGTTTCGACGTCGATCGCATCGTCGTCGCGGATGGTGTCGATATAGTCGTATTCGGCCCCGGCGTCTTCTTCGTCCTGGGCTGAAAGCGGTGCCTGCAAGGCCACTGCAAGGATTGCGGCAGTACCAAGGGCAAGGCGGGCACGGTTCATGGCAATTCTCCCCGACCCGGGCGCAATAAGCGCCTTTGGCCGGTTCAAGTCAACCTATCGCTCTCTGGGATGCGCATTCCTGTAAACATCCAGCAGCACCGCGGCATCGACCTTGGTGTAGATCTGGGTGGAGCCCAGGCTGGCGTGCCCCAGCAGTTCCTGCAGCGAGCGCAAATCCGCTCCAGCACCCAGCAAATGCGTGGCGAAAGAATGCCGCAGCGCGTGCGGGGTGGCGCTGGGGGGCAGACCCAGGGCAGTGCGGGCGCGGGCCATGGCCTTTTGCACCATGCCCTGGCTGAGCGGGCCGCCCTTGGCCCCGCGAAACAGCGGCGTGGTCCGGTCGATCGGCCAGGGGCTTTTGGCGGCATAGTCCTCCACGGCCTGGCGCACGATCGGCAGCAACGGTACCACGCGCTGCTTGTTGCCTTTGCCGGTGACGGTGAGCACTTCGCCCAGCGGGAGTGCCGCACCGGTCAGCGACAGCGCCTCGGCGATCCGCATGCCTGCACCGTAGAGCAGCATCAGCACCGCGCGGTCGCGGGCGCCGATCCACTCCTCACTGGCGTCTTCGTCGATCGCGACTGCCAGGTTGACTGCCTCGTCTGGAGTCACCGGCCGAGGAATGCCTTTCTTGACCCGCGGCCCGCGCATCCGGGGCGGGGCAGGGTCGGCCATTCCGGCTTGTTCGCGGGCGAATTTGACGAAAGCCTTGAGCGCGGAAAGCTCGCGTGCGGCGCTGGCATTGGTCAGCCCCTCGGCGCGGCGACTGGCGAGCTGGCTGCGCAAGGCTGCGGCATCGATCCGGGCGAGGGCAGGCCAGCTTTCATGGCCAGTGGCGTCGAGTAGCCGGGCGGCAGTGGCGACATAGGCCCGCACGGTGTGCGGCGAACGCCGGCGGTTGTCGGTGAGGTGCAGGTGCCAGGCTTCGAGAAGATCGGCGCGGGTCATAGTCCTAAAATCCTCCCCCTATGGGGGAGGTGGACCGCCGAAGGCGGGACGGTGGGGGCACGTTGTCAGCACACAGGC
>JAGXTB010000123.1 GCA_018334165.1 Sphingomonadales bacterium
CCGCTTCACCAGCGTCGCTTCGGAAAAGCGCGGCGGCGGCTGGGTGAAGTGCTGGTTGGCCTCGACCCCGCGCTTGGCGGGGGTATCACCAGCCGCCAGCACCGGCAGCATCGCGCTTTCGTCCTCGTCCTCGCCCGGCTTCTGGTCGAGCGTTTCGTCATAGACGGCGAGGAAACCGGGGAATTTGATCACCTGACCATTGGCGCGCAGCTCGTGTTGGCCGGTGCCATCGCGCAGGGTGACCACGGTCCGCTCGATCACGGCGGAAGCCATCTGGCTGGCGATCGCGCGCTTCCAGATCAGCTCATAGAGCTTGCCTTCGTCGCCGCTTGCCCCAGAGCCTAAGTGGCGATCCTTGCCGAAATCGGTCGGGCGGATTGCCTCGTGGGCTTCCTGGGCGTTCTTGGCTTTGCTTTCGTAAATGCGCGGCTTTTCAGGCAAGTAATGCCCATTGTTATAGCGATCTGCGATAGCTTTGCGCGCCGCAGAGATCGCGCTCGAATCCATCTGCACCCCATCGGTGCGCATGTAGGTGATCGCGCCCGCCTCATAGAGCGTCTGCGCCACCCGCATGGTGTGGCTGGCCGAAAAGCCCAGCTTGCGCGAAGCTTCCATCTGCAGGGTCGAGGTAGTGAACGGCGGGTACGGGTTGCGGCGGGTCGGCTTGGTCTCAACCTCGGCGACGCGGAACGCGCCTGCTTCAACCGCAGCCTTGGCGCGTTCGGCAGAGCCGGCATCGCCGAGGCTGAGCTTGTCGAGCTTCTGCCCTTCGAACTTGACCAGCCGCGCCGGGAATTCGGTGCCGAGGTGCTCGAGCCGGGCCAGCACCGACCAGTATTCCTGCGGCTTGAAAATCTCGATCTCGTGCTCGCGCTCGCAAATCAGCCGCAGTGCCACTGATTGCACGCGCCCTGCGCTCTTCGCGCCGGGCAGCTTGCGCCACAGCACCGGCGACAACGTGAAGCCGAACAGGTAATCGAGCGCGCGGCGGGCGAGGTAGGCGTCGATCAGGTCCTGATCGAGTTCACGCGGAGCCTTCATCGCCGCCAGGATCACGTCCTTGGTGATCGCGTTGAAGGTGACCCGCTCCACCTCCTTGGGCAGCGCCTTCTTCTTGGCCAGCAATTCGCGCACATGCCACGAGATCGCCTCACCCTCACGGTCAGGGTCAGTGGCGAGGATCAGGCGGTCGGCAGTCTTGGCCGCATCGGTGATTGCTTTCACCTGGCGGGCCTTGTCGCCATAGAGTTCCCAGTCCATCGCGAAGTCTTCGTCGGGGCGCACCGAGCCGTCCTTGGGCGGCAGGTCGCGGACGTGGCCGTAGCTGGCCAGGACCATGTAGTCCTTGCCCAGGTATTTCTCGATGGTTTTGGCCTTGGCGGGGGATTCGACAATGACAAGTTGCATGATGGTTGGGATCGCCCTTACGCGTATGTGTACACACGCGCGAGGGTGGCGGGGCGCTTAGCCCTTCGTCAAGGGCGTCCTTTGCCAGGCCAAAAAGAACCCGATCCCAAGCAGCACGTCGATCCCGGCAAAGACCGCGACTGGCGGAGGGACCGGATAGCCGCGTGCATAGAGCGCCAGTGCGGGCAGGCCGAAGACCATCTTCTCGGCGATAGCATAGGGCATCAGCGCGCGGTATTTCACCGGATCGCTGCCGATGGTCCAGAACACGCCCTGAAACACCAAGGCGAGGCCGACGAAGCCCAGGAACACTTCCGCGCCTGCCGGCGGTAGCGGGGTGAAGTACAGTGGCAGCAGAACGATCACGCCATAGATCGCCGCCCAGCGGAACATCCGTGGTGGAAACTTGCCCATTGCCCGACTCCCTGTTGCTCAGCCCCACTCATAACCGTTCGCCCCGAGCGTAGTCGAGGGGTGGCGTTGTGCCGCGACCCCTCGACTTCGGCCCAAAGGCCGAAGTTTATCCTGAGCGCGGCTGCTAAGCCGCAAGCCGAAGGGCTCGGGGCGAACGGGTAAAGCTTAGTCCCGCAAGCCCCCCGGCGGGATCACGCATTTGCCGTGGTCGTAGTTGCCGACCTCGCGGATCACTTCGTTCTTTTCAGGCTCGATCCGGCGGCCGGAAATCTGGCTGTCGATCACCCGGCGCAGCAAGGCGTCGAGCCGGGTGACGAGGTAACAGTCAATCGCTGGGCGCGCGTGGCGGTTGCCGATGCCGCTGTCGTCGGTCAGGAAGGTGTAGCGGCTCTGGGTAATCGCGGCCATCGCGCGCATCACATATTCGGCCTTGTCGGCCACGCCCGAGGCGGCGACGGGGACGATCTGGACCCGCTTGTGCCGCAAGACTTCACTGGCGCGCCAGGTCAGGCCAACGTTCTGGTCATGCGGCGGGGCATCGGCGACCAGGAGCAGCGACTTGACCGCATCGGGGCGCCAGTCCTGCCCGGCGGCGCGGACCATCGCCTGATCCATCGCTTCGGGATAGTCCCCGCCCCCGCCGGCCCAGCGCTGGCCCAGCTCGGCCTGGGCGCGATTGAAGTCGCGGGTCAGGGGCACGGTCTGGGTGACATAGTCGTCGCCCACGTCGCGGTAGAACACGAAGCCGACGCGGATATCGAGCCCCGGATGACGGGCGCGCAGCGAGGACAGGATCGATTGCAGTTCGGCCTGGAGATAGCGGATCTCGTCGCTCATCGATCCGGTGGTGTCGATCACCAGCATCAGGTCGAGCTTCTTGGCACCCACCGCATCGCTGCGCTGGGTGAACTGGACCTGCTGGCCGCCCCCGCCCGAGGCAATCGCCACTTCGCGCCATTCGTCCTGCCCGGCGCGCAGCCAGACCTTCTGGCCGAGCCGGTCAAGCTCGGGAAAGAAGCTGACCGTGCCATCGGCCGTGGTCGCCAGCCGCAAGCGCCCGCCATCGGCGCAGGCCAGCTCGACGGGAGCGAAAGGCACCGGACGGCCGGAGCGGTCCTTGACCGCAATGGTCAGCACTCGTGAGGTATCGAGCCTTGGCAGCTCCGGCATCGACTGGCCCAGGTTGGCGCGGCGCAAGTACGAGGCGTAGAGTTCGGGGTTGAGCAGATCGTCATGCTCGCCCGCAGTCAGCAGCCCCGATTGCGGGCGCGGCTGGGGGCGGCGGGGATAGGGGGTGGTTGCAACATCGGGATAGCCTGCGCTTTCGCCGGGCATGACTTTGGTCTCGCTGGCGGGTGCTTCTTCGGCCAAGTAGTCGGACCTGGCGGCGGGCGGGGCATCTCCAGTGACACTTGGCGCGGTCGCGACTCTCTTCAATTCACCGCGCATAGGCGGCGGAGGGGGCGGCGGTGGGGGCACCACGGAGGGCATCGCATCCACCGGAGGCGCGGCCGACTTGCTGCGCACCGGCATCGGGCGCGGCGTCGGACGCTGCTGCTGGTCCCAATGCTCGGCGCCCAGCTGCGGCAGCGGGCCGGGGCGGTAGCACAGCCCTTGCCGGTCCTGCTGGCCCCCGCGTTCGGGCGGGACGGCAGCAGCGGGGCCCTGGGCCAGCATGGCGACGATGGCGAATGTGGAAACCAGGCTGCGCATTGATGTGTCCCTCCTGCGGCTTGTCCAAGCCGAGGGGTGCGTCAGCAGCGATGAACCGTTACTGAATGTTACAAAGTATCATTCAACCCGCCAGACTGACCCGGCCCGCGGCATGGCGGACCAGCTTGCCCGCCAGCTCCAGCTCGAGCAGCGCGAGCTGCACTGCGGCCGCGCTCTCCCCGCTCTGGCGGATCAGCTCATCGACCGGGACTGGCGCGGTGGTGAGCAGCCCGGCGACATCGGCGGGTTCATCCCCAAGCTCATCGGGCAAGGCCGAATAGCCCGCCGCCGCCTCGCGGAAAGTCGAGCGCGGGCTGCCGGTGAAGCCGGTGACCAGTTCGATCACATCGGCCGCGCTTTGCACCAGCACGGCCCCATCGCGGATCAGCTGGTTGCAGCCTTGGGCACGCGGATCGAGCGGGGAGCCCGGCACCGCCATCACTTCGCGCCCGGCCTCTCCGGCCAGCCGCGCGGTGATCAGCGAGCCGCTCTTGGGCGCAGCCTCAACCACCAATGTGCCTGCACAAAGCCCGGCGATGATCCGGTTGCGCGAGGGGAAGTGGCGGGCCAGCGGCTCTGTGCCGGGGGGCTGTTCGGCCAACAAGAGCCCGCGCGTGGCGACCTCTTCCTGCAAGTCCCCATGTTCGGGCGGATAGGCGATGTCGATCCCGCTGGCGATCACGCCAATGGTGCCGCCGTCCAGCGAAGCGCGGTGCGCCGCCCCGTCGATCCCGCGGGCCAGGCCCGAAACCACCACGAACCCGGCGTCGGACAGCTCGCCCGCAAACTGCCGCGCCAGCTTGACCGCCGCCGCGGAGGCATTGCGCGCGCCGACTATGGCGACGCTGGGGCGCAAGGCCAAAGCGGTATCGCCCCGGCAGGTCAGGATCGGCGGAGCGCTGTCGAGTTCCCCCAGCAAGGCCGGGTACTCAGGCGAATCGTGGAACAGATACCGCGCCCCGGCCGCGCGCACCGCCGCCACTTCCTTGGCCACCCGGCCCTCGTCAGCGATGCGGTAAGCCCCGCCCTTCCCCGCCAGATCGGGCAGAGCCGTCAGTGCCGCCTGCGCATCGCCGAACCGGCGCATGAGTTGGCGGTACGAAACCGGCCCAACGTTGGGCGAACGCAGCAAGCGGATGCGGGCAAAAGCTTCCTCCTGCTCAAGCATGGCCTAGCTCTTCTGCCCGACCTTGGGTTCGGTCCCGGCGCGGATGCGGGCGATGTTTTCGCGGTGGAGCCAGAACACCAGCGCGCTGATGAACGCCAGGACCGGAAGCAGATCGATGCGCCCCAGCAAGATTGCGGCCACCCCGGTTGCTGCCACCGCGGACAATCCAGCAGCCGATGAAATCCGCGTCACCGCAACCACGGCCAGCCAGACTGCCGCATAGGTCAGCCCGATCGGCCATGAGAGAGCCAAGGTAACTCCCAAGGTGGTCGCCACGCCCTTGCCGCCCTTGAACTTCAGCCAGACCGGGAAACAATGGCCGAGCACCGCACCCAGCCCGGCCAGCGGCGCGCCCAGACCAGCCACGGCGAGCGTTGCGGGAACAGCGAACCATCGCATGGCCAGCCACACCGCCAGGAAGCCCTTGGCCCCATCGAGCAGCAAGGTCGCCGCGGCCAGCCCCTTGTTGCCGGTGCGCAGCACATTGGTGGCGCCGATATTGCCCGAACCGATGCTGCGCAGGTTGCCTTCGCCAAACAGGTTGGTGAGGATCAGCCCGAACGGGACCGAGCCGAGCAGGTACCCCAAGGCCAGTGCGTACAAACCTTCCATCGCGCCACCTTCCCTTTCCCTGCTACTCGTAGCTACAAGGGGGGCCAGTTAACAAGCGCGCTTTGGGGGATTGCCACGCAAATGGACGCATCGGCTCCGCTGCTGTTGTTCGATTCCGGAGTCGGCGGGCTGTCGGTGCTGGCCGAAGTGCGCGCGTTCTTGCCAGACGCCCCGGTGATCTACGCCGCTGACAACGGTGGGCTGCCCTATGGCACCAAGAGCGAGGCCGAAGTCGCGGCACGGGTCTGCGGTCTGCTGGGGCGGATGAGCGAGCGTTACAAACCACGCCTGATCTGCATCGCCTGCAACACCGCCAGCACGATTGCACTGGGCATGGTCCGCGATGTGCTCAACGTGCCGATCGTCGGCACGGTTCCGGCGATCAAACCCGCGGCCGAACAGACCCGCAGCGGAGTGATCGGCCTGCTCGGCACCGCCGCGACGATCCGCCAGCCCTATGTTGACCGCCTCTCGGCAGAGTTCGCTGCCGACAAGGCCGTGCTGCGCTTTGCTGCGGGCGAACTGGTCGGCGCGGCCGAGGCCAAGCTGCGCGGCGAACCGGTCGATCCGGCGGTGATCGCGCGGGCGGTGGCTGGCCTGCGCGATCAGCCCGGCGGCGCGGATATCGATACGGTGGTGCTGGCCTGCACCCACTTCCCGTTGCTGGAGAAGGAACTCGGCACGGTCTTCGGGCCCGGAGTGCGGTTCGTCGATGGGGCCAAGGGCATCGCCCGGCGGATCGCGCACCTCACCAAAGGTCAGCCTTTCGAGCGCGCCCGCGAAGATTTCGCGCTGTTCACTCGCCAGGATGACAGCCTTGCCAAACTTGCACCGGCGCTGGCACACTACGGGCTTGCGAGGGTGGAGGTCCTGCAATGACCAAGCGGCTGAACTGGATCCTGGCCGTGGTGCTGGTCATGGTCGGATTGCCTTATTACTGGCTGCTGATCGACAATCGCGCCGGTGACGCCCAGCCCAAGCCGATCAGCATCGCCCAGCTGCGGCAAGCGGCAGCGGCGCTGCCCGGCGCTGCGCCCACCGCCGTCGAGGTTGAGCTGGTGACCTTCCGGCGCTTGCCCGGCGATCTGTTTGCCGCCGGATCAGGGATCAAGCGGCGGCTGATCGGAGTGATGGTCTGGCGGCTGCCAATCCCCGGCAAAGGTCCCCTGGTGATCGACAGCGCCCTGGACGCCGCGGCGGCAAAGCAGATGGGGATGGAACAGTTCAAGCCCGATTCCTGGCAGCGCGCAGTCACCGCGCTGGGCGAAGCTTCGATGATCCTGATCACCCACGAACATGCCGACCACCTGGGCGGCGTGGTTTCGCAGGGTCGGCGCGACGTGCTGGACCGGACCCTGTTCAATCCCCAGCAGCTGCCGGGCAACCGCTGGACCGATCTGCTGACCTGGCCGGCCCCGCCCTTGCCCCAGCCCGCAATCACCGGGCCTGCCATCAGGCCGGTCGCCCCCGGTGTGGTGGTGATCCCCGCGCCCAGCCACACCGCCGGATCGCAGATGGTCTATGTCCGCCTGGCCGATGGCCGCGAGTACCTGTTCACCGGCGATATCGCCACGCTGGCCCAGAACTGGCAGGAACAGCGCGCCCGCTCGCGCCTGATCGGCGATTGGCTGGCACCGGAGGACCGCGGCGAAGTCTATGCCTGGCTCAAGACCATCGCCGCGCTGAAAGCTGCTGCACCCGGGCTGGTGGTCTTGCCCGGCCACGATTTCGAATGGATCGCCGATCCCTTGAACAATACCGGCGTCCAGAGCCAGTTCATGAAACCGGCCGATTGATCCAGCGCAAAGTGTTTGCACTGGCAATCGGTCAAAGCTTGGCGTAGAGCGCGCAGCAGTTCGGCGCGCTGCCGGGGGATTCTAGACACGTGAACTACGATCACATCTTCGATCAGGCGATCGAGCGGCTGCATTCCGAAGGGCGCTACCGCGTCTTTATCGACATTCTGCGCAACAAGGGCGCCTACCCCAACGCGCGCTGCTTTGCCGGGCACAACGGTCCCAAGGACATCACCGTGTGGTGTTCGAACGACTACCTCGCGATGGGTCAGCACCCCAAAGTGATCGAAGCGATGGAAATGGCGCTGCACGACGTTGGCGCAGGCTCTGGCGGCACTCGCAACATCGGCGGCAACACGCATTACCACGTCGATCTTGAGGCTGAGCTGGCCGACCTGCACGGCAAGGACGGCGCGCTGCTGTTCACTTCGGGCTATGTCTCGAACGATGCGACGCTTTCCACCCTGGCCAAAGTGCTGCCCGGCTGCGTGATCTTTTCGGACGAACTCAACCACGCCTCCATGATCGCGGGAATCCGCAACTCCGGCGCGGAAAAGCGGGTGTTCCGCCACAACGATCTTGAACATCTGGAAGAACTGCTGGCCGCCGAAGCGCCCGAAGTGCCCAAGCTGATCGCGTTCGAATCGGTCTATTCGATGGAAGGTGATGTCGCCCCGATCCACGCGATCTGTGATCTGGCCGACAAGTACAACGCGCTGACCTATATCGACGAAGTCCACGCGGTGGGCATGTACGGCCCGCGCGGCGGCGGGATCAGCGACCGCGACGAGGCAGCACACCGGATCGACATCATCGAAGGCACGCTGGGCAAGGCGTTCGGCGTGATGGGCGGCTATATCGCGGCGGACAGCCGGATCATCGACGTGATCCGCAGCTATGCCCCGGGCTTCATCTTCACCACCAGCCTCTCGCCCGTGCTGGTCGCGGGCGTGCTGGCCGCAGTCCGCCACCTCAAGAGCTCGAGCGCCGAGCGCGAGGCACAGCAGGCCAATGCCGCGATGCTCAAGCAGCTCTTCCGCGAAGCCGGGCTGCCGGTGATGCTCTCGACCACGCACATCGTGCCCTTGATGGTCGGCGATCCGGTCAAGGCCAAGGCGATCAGCGATGTGCTGCTGGCCGAATACGGCGTCTATGTGCAGCCGATCAACTATCCCACCGTCCCGCGCGGCACCGAGCGCCTGCGCTTTACGCCCGGCCCGGCCCATACCGAGCCGATGATGGTGGAACTGACCAAGGCCTTGGTCGAGATCTGGGAACGCATGGACCTCGCGCTCGCAGCCTGAACAGACCTGAATATTATTGAGCCAGCGCCGCGCCGATTACGGCTGGACCGCCAGAAAGAATCCGTTACGACTCCGCGCCGTGCAAAGGGCACGAGGGTTCGAGGTGATCGCTGGATCGCCGAGGTCGTAGGGAGTGGGACATGGCAACCGATTGGGCCGCAGACGTCAAGAAATACGTAGCCGATGCCGATGATGCCGCGATCGCCGGGATCGTCCGCTATTGCGGGATCGCACTGCGCAACCGCGATTCGTCGCTGGTTGCGTTCAGCGACAAGACCGAGACCGACCGGGTCCGCAACAATTTTCTCAAGAAAAAGCTTGGCCTGACTCAAGCTGATTCCTCGCTCGACAAGGCGATCGCCAAGGTTGGCGAAGTGATGAAGGCCGACCGCACCAAGAACCGCGTGACGGTCTATTACCTGCTCGCCGCCGAGTTCAAGAAGCTCGACATGTTCGTCAAGAAGACCGCGGCCAAAGCTCCGCCGAAGGCTGCTGCGCCCAAGGCTGCTGCCAAGGCTCCGGCGGCCAAGGCCGAAGCCAAGGCTCAAGCCAAGAAGGCGGCCCCTGCTGCGAAGAAAGCTGCAACTGCCAAGCCAGCGGCAAAGGCCGCAGCACCCAAGAAGGCGACTGCGAAACCGGCAAAGGCAGCAGCCCCGAAGAAGGCTGCCGCGCTGAAGAAAGCTGCCGCCCCCAAGGCCGCAACCAAGCCCCAGGCGCTGGTGGACAAGCCTGCGGAAGTTGCTGCCCAAGCGGCCGCACCGGCAGCGGCTCCGGCTCCGGCTCAGGCTTCGGCGCCTGCTCCGAAGGCTGCTGCCAACCCAGGTACCAGCGCCGCCGACGACGGTGCCGGACTGGGGGCGCTTTGGTGGGTATTGACGATTGCCTTGGTCCTGTTCGTCCTGTGGTGGCTGATGGGCTGAAGCCCGGCACCTGGACATACGAAAGGGCGGGATCGCAGTGCGATCCCGCCCTTTTCATTTCAAACCGGCATGCCGTTCAGCGCAGCGAGACGACGTTGTCCTTGGCGCGGGGGTCCTGGCGCTCGCCGGTATATTGGCTGGCCATCGGCTCGTCAGACACCTCGATCGCCTCGGCCTGGCCGAAGCCGTTGAAGGCGGTCTTCATCGCCGCGCCATAGGCACCCAGCATGCCGACTTCGATATAGTCGCCGGCCTGGATATCGGCCGGCAGCTGGAACGGGCCTTCCATGAAGTCGGCGTCGTCGCAGGTCGGGCCGTAGAACGAGAACGCGGTCAGCACATCCGAGCGCCCTTCGGTCAGGCAGCGCACCGGGAACCGCCAGCCAACGTGCGCGGCATCGTAAAGCGCGCCATAGGCCCCGTCGTTAATATAGAGCTCTTCGCCCCGGCCCTTCTCGACCTTGACCACCAGCGAGGAGTATTCCGCACACAGCGCCCGGCCGGGCTCGCACCACAGTTCCGACGAATAGCTGACCGGCAGCGATTCAGCCGCACGGTCGATCGCGCCGAAATAGTCCTCAAGCGGCGGCGGTTCCATGCCCGGATAGATCGAGGGAAAGCCCCCGCCAACGTCGATGATATCGACCGTGACCGCAGCATCGACAATCGCCGCGCGGACGCGCTCGATCGCCGTGACATAGGCAAACGGGGTCATCGCCTGGCTGCCGACATGGAAGCACACGCCCAGCGCATCTGCAACCTGACGGGTCGCTTGCAGCAAGGGCGCAGCATCGGCCAGGTCGATCCCGAACTTGGCGGCGAGGCTCAGTTCTGAGAACTCGGACGAAACGCGCAGCCGCACGCAGAGCGACAGGTCGGTCGCGCCGTCGGTGGCTTCGACGATCTTGGCCAGCTCTTCATGGCTGTCGAGGCTGAACACACGCACGCCGTGGACCTTGTAGGCCTCGGCAATCGCGCCCTTCGATTTCACCGGGTGCATGAAACACAGCACGGCCTCCGGCAGCACCGAGCGGACCAGCCGGACTTCGGCGATCGAGGCGACGTCATAATGCGTCACGCCCGCGCCCCACAGCACTTTGAGCAGGTCGGGTGAAGGATTGGCCTTCACCGCATAGAGCGACTTGCCCGGAAACTTCTCGGCAAAGAAGCGGGCGGCGCGCGCGGCGGCGTGCGGACGGTTGAGAATGACCGGTTCTTCGGGCGAGAGCGCGCGAACTACGGACAGAGCGTCAGGATACTGGTGCAACTCAAGGGACCCCCAATAGGCCTTTCGGCCAGGTAACACGAAGACGAGGCTGCCTTGCGGTTATTGGAAGTCCCCTTGGGGCAGCGGGGGTGGCCTATAAAGATTCGCACCTTAACTGCAAGTGAAAATCAAGCCCGTTTCACCCCTTCATCAGGTGATCGGCGACGGCGCGGTAGGCGGGGAGCGAGGTGGGGTCGAAAGCACCGTTGGCGGCGATCGGGTGCGAGCCGAAGCGGGCGATGGTGACTTCGGCCACAGGGTCCACCCAGATCGCCTGGCCGTGGATCCCGCGCGCGGAAAAAGCGCCGTGATTTCCGCCCATTGACCACCATTGGCTGTTGTAGGAGCCGCCCGGAATCCACTCATATCCGGCCGGCGCGAAAGCCGCCGCACTGCCTCCAGCCTTGATGCTGGCGACCGCCGGCTGGGCAATCGCCTGCCCGCCATTGCCATGCCCGTCGCAGCGCATTGCCTCACCAAACCGGGCCATGTCGCGCAGCACCGGATTGAGCCCGCCGCCCGCGAAGGGCATGCCGGTCGAATCGATCAGGAAGTCGGCGTCCTGTTCCATCCCCAGCGGCGCCCAGATTCGCTCCGACAGGACCGCATCGAGTCGCTTGCCTTCGGTCCGCGCCACCAGCCAGCCGAGCACTTCGGTGTTGCAGGTGCGATAGGTGAAGCGTTCGCCGTGCTCGCCCGCCTTGGGGATCGTCGGCAGGTACGAATAGACATCGCCTGCCCCCGCATAGCCGGGCGCGCGCGGGGTGAGCCCCAGCGCGTTGCTCATCGCGCCAATCCCCGAATTGGGGTCGGTATATTCTTCCGAGAAATCGAGCGCGGTGGTCATGTCCATGACCTGGCGCAACGTCGCATCGGCAAAGCCGCTGCGCGCGAGTTCCGGGATCAGGTCCGCCATCGGCGCGGAAGGATCGAGCCGGCCTTCGGCGATCAGCATTTCAGCTAGCGTGCCTACGAAGCTCTTGGTCACCGAAAAGGCAATGTGCGGGGTGTCGCGGCGGGTTACGCCCAGATAGCGTTCGTAAACCACCGTGCCCTTGTGGACCACCAGCACTGCATCGGTGAAATTGACCGCCAGGGCCTCTTCCCAGCTCAGCTCGCGCCCATCGTCCAGCGCGTTGAAACGCACGCCGTCGATATCATCGCGCAAGGCCTCGGGCAGCTCCCACACCGGTCCATAGCCGCGCGAGACCCGCACCGTCGGCAGAAACTCGCGCATGTGCGAAAAGGCATAGCGGTGCGTGGGGAACCGCATGTGATCGGCGCGTTCCCACGCCAGCCGCTTGGCATCGGGCGGCGGGAAGCCCTGCATCCAGCCCATGGCCACGGGATCGGAAGTATGGGCGTCGAGGATCGTGTCGGGCATGCGGCTCTCCTTGCACGCCAGCTTAGCCTGCTGGATGGGTTGTGCCAGTTTTTGTTCACGCGGAAACGCGGAGACGCGGAGGATGTTGCGTCGAGCCGAAGGCACAGTGATCAAGTTCGGCAGTTCGTTTTGGGCGACCATCGAACAACAAGGCGGCTTCGCCGCAGGCTCGACTCCTCCGCGTCTCCGCGTCTCCGTGTGAACCCAATCAACTCAGCCGGTCGCGGAAGTCCTCGTAACCAAACCGCTTCACGCATTCGAGCTGGTCGCTCTCGCTGTCCCACAGCCAGATCGAGGGCAGCGGTACGCCGTTGAAGGTGGTGGTCTTGACCATCGAATAGTGCGCCTGATCGAGGAAGGCGAAGCGCTGGCCGACCTGCGGCCCCTCGGCAAAGCGGTAGTCGCCGATCACATCACCGGCCAGACAGCTCGGCCCGCCCAGCCGCACTGCCCCGCCCGCGGCTTCGTCGATTTCGGTATCGATCGGCGGCAGCTCGCCCAGCATCGCCGGACGGTACGGCGCCTCGATCACATCGGGCATATGGCAGGTCGCCGACACATCGACGATCGCCACCGGCATCCCGTTCTCGCCCAGATCGAGTACCGTGCCGACCAGGATTCCGGCATCGAGCGCCACCGCTTCACCGGGTTCGAGATAGACTTCGGCCTGGGTATCGTCCTTCAGGTCGATCAGGAATTCGACCAGCTCGTCGCGTTGGTAATCGGCGCGGGTAATGTGGTGCCCGCCGCCCAGGTTGAGCCATTTGAACTGACCGAAATAGGGCTCGAGATAGTCGAAGGCCGTGTCCCAGGTGCGCTTGAGCGGTTCAAGGTCCTGCTCGCACAGGGTGTGCATGTGGATTCCGTCGACCAGCTCCATATGCTCTTCGGTCAGCTGATCGATCGGAAAGCCCAGCCGCGAATGCGGCGCGCATGGATCATACCTCGGCACTTCACCTTCGGGATGCAAGGGATTGATCCGCAGGCCAATATCGAACGACTCACCGCGCGCGCGGGCAGCATCGATGATCGCCGAACAGCGCAGGATCTGCTGCGGCGAATTGAAGATCACATGGTCCGACAGGCGCAGGATCTCGTCGAGATCCTCGGGCTTGTAGGCCGCACAATAGGTCGCAATTTCGCCGTCATAGAACTCGCTGGCCAGCCGTGCTTCCCACAGGCCAGAAGTGCAGACCCCGTCGAGGTATTCGCCCACAATCGGCGCGGTGGACCACATCGAAAAGGCCTTGAGCGCCGACAGCAGCTTGATCTCCGCCCGGTCGCGGACATCGGCGAGGATCGCCAGATTCTCCCGCAGCCGCGCGGCATCGACCACGAAGCTGGGGCTATCGACGCGGTTCAGATCAAACTGGGCAAAAGCGCCCGGATCGCCGGCTCTGGTTTCCATAACTGGGTTCAGTCCATTTGTTTCACGCGGAGGCGCGGAGGCGCGGAGGATTGGTGCCGAGCCGCAGGCTCACTTGCAAAACCAGCGGCGAGCCAATTCGGAAAGTTGGATTGTCGCGCGGCTTCGCCGCAGGCTGAACTCCTCCGCGTCTCCGCGTCTCCGCGTGAACTATTCCAATCGAGCCTCAAAACTCCACCGGCCCCGGCAATTCCTTCACTTGCCACGGCAGCCCTTGCGTATTGAGCATGTCCATGAACGGATCGGGATCCATCTGCTCCATGTTGAACACGCCCTCACCGCTCCACGCGCCGGTCAGCATCAGCGCCGCGCCGATCATCGCCGGGACGCCGGTGGTGTAGCTGATCGCCTGGTTGCCGGTTTCAGCATAGGCGTCTTCGTGGTCGCAGATGTTGTAGATGTAGAAGGTCTTCTCGCCCGATCCATCCAGCGCCTCGCCGGTGGCGATATCGCCGATGTTGGTCTTGCCCTTGGTGGTCGGGCCCAGCGTTTCGGGTTTGGGCAATACGGCGGCGAGGAACTGGAGCGGGATGATCTCGCGGCCCTGGTACATCACCGGGTCGATCCGCGTCATGCCGACGTTCTGCAGCACGGTGAGGTGCGTGATATAGGCATCACCGAAAGTCATCCAGAAGCGCGCGCGCTCCAGTTCGGGGATGAACTTGGCGAGGCTTTCGAGCTCCTCGTGGTACATCATGTACATGTTCTTGGGGCCGACCTGATCGAACTCAAACGCGACCTTTTTCGACATCGCCGGGGTTTCGACGAACTGGCCGCCCTCCCAGTGGCGCGCGGGCGCGGTCACTTCGCGGATGTTGATTTCGGGGTTGAAATTGGTGGCGAAGGCCTGGCCGTGGTCGCCGCCGTTGCAATCGAGGATGTCGAGCTGACGGATGGTCTTGAGCCTGTGCTTGCGCAGCCACATCGCAAAAACGCTGGTCACGCCCGGATCAAAGCCAGAGCCCAGCAGCGCCATCAACCCCGCTTCCTTGAACCGGTCCTGATAGTCCCACTGCCATGAATACTCGAACTTGGCCTGGTCCTTGGGCTCATAATTGGCGGTATCGAGATAGCTCACACCAGCCGCGAGGCAGGCGTCCATGATCGGCAGGTCCTGGTACGGCAGCGCCAGGTTGACCACCAGCCTGGGCTCGATCTGCTTGATCAGCCGGGTCAGCGCGGGCACTTCCTCGGCGTCGATCTCATAAGTCTGCACTGTCTGCCCGGTGCGTTCCTTCACCGAGGCGGCGATCGCATCGCATTTGGAACGGGTCCGGCTGGCGAGGTGGATCTCGCTGAAAATGCCCGCATTCCCTGCCGCACTTTGGGCCATCTTGTGCACGCAAACCGAGCTAACCCCGCCCGCGCCGATCACCAGAACTTTGCTCGCATTTCCGTTCATTTGGCCGAATCTCCTTGCCAGTGGCTGGGGGGCATATAGATTTGTTTCATGGCCACACAACAAATGCGAAGCCCGACTCCCGCTGGAGTCGCGATTGCCGCCGCCAAGATAGCGCAATTGCTGCCGAAAACACCCCTGATCGAGCGGGCGGTGAACGGCACGCCGGTGTGGTTCAAGGCGGAGAGCCTGCAACCGGTTGGCGCCTTCAAGATTCGCGGCGCCTGGCACCGGCTGACCGACCTGTCCGAAGCAGAGCGCGCGCGCGGCGTGGTGGGGGTTTCCAGCGGCAACCATGCGCAGGGCGTGGCCTGGGCGGCCAAGCGCCTGGGGATTGCGGCAACCATCGTGATGCCCATCGATGCGCCCAAGACCAAGATCGAAGCGACGCGCGGCTATGGCGCCAAAGTGGTGCTCTATGACCGCCCCGGCGGCGAGAACCGCGACGCGGTGGCGCAGCAGCTGGTCGATCAGAGCGGCGCGACTTTGGTTCACGCCTATGGCGATCCCTGGGTGATCGAGGGCCAGGGCACCGCCGGGCTGGAGATCGCCGCACAACTTGCCGAACGCGGGCTGGACGGCCCGACGCGGATCGTTTGCCCTTGTGGCGGCGGCGGCCTCACTGCCGGTCTCGCCCTCGCCTGCCCCGAGGCCGAGATCGTCCCGGTCGAACCCGAAGGCTGGGATGACGTGCGGCTGAGCCTGGAAAAGGGCGAGATCGTCGGCGTGCCCGACATGAAGTTCCCCACGCAATGCGATGCCCTGCAAACCCCCGCCACCTGGCCGATCAACTTCGCCGTGCTGAAGGCGCGCGTGGCGCGCGGCTATGCCGTCACCGCCGCCGAAGTCCGCGCGGCCCAGCGCTGGGCCTTTGCGCAGCTGCACCTTGTGGTCGAACCCGGCGGCGCAGCGGCCCTGGCGGCGGTGCTGGCGGGCAAAGTGCCGGTCGATGGCCGCACCGCCGTGATCCTGTCAGGCGGGAACACCGATGCTGGTGACTTTGCCAAGGTGTTGAGCGAGTAGTTCCTCCCCCTTGGGGGAGGGGGACCATGCGAAGCATGGTAGAGGGGTACGCGCGAGTGGTCCCAACCTTCCCGGCCAGATCGGGACCACCCGCACGTCCCCCTC